>CAZEIW010000189.1:0-3890 GCA_964512305.1 uncultured Burkholderiaceae bacterium
CCGCGATCAGCGTGCCGAGTTCGAGGACCTTGACGCCGGCGAGGGGAGCGGTCATGGGGGATCTCCGGGCATCGGGGGTCGACCTCGCGGATGGTTCAAAGCCCGTGCCGCGCGCCGACCCCCGGGTCAAGCCCGGGGGCAGGCTTACGGATGGCCGGGACGAGCCCGGCCATGACGGCGCTGTCGGCAAACCCGCAGCGAGCGTCATCCCCGGGCTTGTCCCGGGGATTCACGTCGGCGCGGGGCGTAAGCGCGAAAATCGATCGACCGTTGCCGCGGATTCTCACTCCGCCCTCCTGTCCAGCATCGCCTGCGCGATCGTGTTGACGTCGGTGTATTCGAGCTCGGCCCCGGCCGGGACGCCCCGCGCCAGCCGCGTGACTTTCATCGCCGCGTCGCGCGCGCGGACCAGCTCGGTGATGTAGTGCGCGGTGGCGTCGCCCTCCGGCGTGAACGACGTCGCAACGATCAGCTCGCGAACGATGCCGTCGACGGCGCGCGCGAGCAGCCGGTCCATCTCGATCTCCTTCGGCCCGATCCCGTCCAGCGGCGACAGCCGGCCCAGCAGCACGAAGTAGAGCCCCGAGTACGACAGCGACTGCTCGATCACCAGTTGATCGGCCGGCGTCTCGACCACGCACAGCAGGCCGGCGTCGCGCTTGGGATCCGTGCAGGTATCGCACAGCTCGCGCTCGGTCAGCGTGTTGCAGCGCGCGCAGCGGCCGACGCGCGCCGCCGCATCGAGCAGCGCCTGGCCGAGCACGACCGCCTGGTCGCGGTCGTGCTGCATCAGGTGGAAGGCGATCCGCTGCGCCGAGCGCGGGCCGATGCCCGGCAGGCGCCTGAGCGCCTCGACCAGCGAATCGAGCGCGGGCCCGAGCTTCATCATCGGACGTGGGACGCGGCGCCGCGTTGGAGCGGCCTGCCGCGCGCCATCAACCGAACGGCAGCTTGAACCCCGGCGGCAGCGGCAAGCCGGCGGTGAGCGCGCTCATCTTCTGCTGCGACGCTTCTTCGGCGCGCCGGACCGCGTCGTTGAACGCGGCTGCGACGAGGTCCTCGAGCATGTCCTTGTCTTCGCCGACCAGGCTCGGATCGATCGACACGCGGCGTGTCTGGTACTTGCAGGTCAGCACGATCTTGACCAGCCCGGCGCCGGCCTGGCCCTCGACCTCGACCTGGGCGAGCTCGTCCTGCAGGCGCTTCATGTTCTCCTGCATCTTCTGCGCCTGCTGCATCAGGCCGGCCAGCTGATTCTTCATCATTTTCCCGATCCTTCCGTTCCGGATGGCGCCGGCCTGATGGTCGCCGGGTCGACCGACGCGCCAAAGTTCTCGATCAATTCTCGCACGAAGGGATCGGCATAGATCGCCTCCTCGGCTCCTTTCTGGCGCTCGGCGCGCGCCTGCTCGCCCAGGCTGGCCGCGGTCGGCCCGACTGTCGCGCCGACCTCGGCACTCAACCGCACGGGGCGGCCGAAGTGCTCGCTCAGCGCAAGCTTCAGGCGCGCCTCGGCGCCGGCGTCGAGCAGCGTCTTCACCGGCACTCGCAACCGGAAATGGTCGCCCTCGCGCGCGATCAGTTCGCTGCGCATCGCCAGTTCGCGCGCGAAGCCGCTCAGCTTCAGGCGCACCGCGAGCGACGGCCAGTCGACCGGACCCTCCGCCGCGGCAGGCGGCGATGCAGGCCGCGGCGCGGGCGGTTCCGCCGCGATGTGCCTGGGCGCCGCTTCCGAGCCATGCCCGGCGCCCGCCGCGGCGACGGGCGCTGAGGCCCGCGCAGGCCTGGCGGCGGCCAGCGCCGCGCTTCGCGCCGGCACCGCCCCGCGCGACTCCTCTTCCGGGGCGAAGGCCCGCATGCGCAGCAGCGTCATCGTGAAGCCGGCGTATTCGTCCGGCGCCAGGTTGAGCTCGTTGCGCCCATGCAGCGCGATCTGGTAGTACAGCTGCACCTCTTCGGGCGCGATGCGCTGAGCGAGGCGGGCGATCTGCGCCGCGTGCTCGCCGTCTTCCACGGCGGCCGCCGGCAGCTGCTGCACGAGCGCGATGGTGTGCAGCAGGCTCGCCAGGTCCTGCAGCGCCTGCGCCAGCGACAGGCCGCGCTCGATCATCTGGTCGGCCAGCGCCAGCAGGCGCGCCCCGTCGCCGTCGACCAGCGCATCGAGCACCTGCACCAGCAGCGTCGAGTCGATCGCTCCCAGCATCTGGTGCACGGTCTCGGCGCTCGGCTGGCCGGCCGAGTACGCGATCGCCTGGTCGAGCAGGGACAGCGCGTCGCGCAGGCTGCCGTGCGCCGCGCGTGCCAGCGCGCGCAGCGCCGCCGGATCGCTTTCGAGCCCTTCGGCGCGCATCACTTCGGCCAGCCGCTCGACGATCGCCGCCGGGCTGACCTGCTTCAGGTTGAACTGCAGGCAGCGGCTCAGCACCGTGACCGGGATCTTCTGCGGGTCGGTGGTGGCCAGGATGAACTTCACGTAGTCGGGCGGCTCCTCGAGCGTCTTGAGCATCGCGTTGAACGCGTGCGCCGTGAGCATGTGGACTTCGTCGATCGTGTACACCTTGTAGCGCGCGTTGCTGGGCGCGTAGACCGCGCGCTCCAGGAGCTGCGTCATCTCGTCGACGCCGCGGTTGCTTGCCGCGTCCATCTCGATGTAGTCGACGAAGCGGCCCGCGTCGATCGCGGTGCACGCCGCGCATTGGTTGCACGGCGTTGCCGTCACGCCGCCGCTGCCGTCCGGCCCCACGCAGTTCAGCGCCTTGGCCATGATGCGCGCGATCGTGGTCTTGCCGACGCCGCGCGTGCCGGTGAACAGGTACGCATGATGCAGCCGCTTCTGCTCCAGCGCGTGCGTCAGCGCGCGCACGGCGTGCTCCTGGCCGACCAGGGTCGAGAAGTCGCGCGGCCGGTACTTCCTGGCGAGGGCTTGATACGACATGGGGAAATTCTATTCGCCGCCGGTCGGGCCGACGGCAGCGTCGGCCGCAGCGCCGCCGGCACCGAGGCGCTGCAGCGCGTCGCCGGTCACCCGGCAGATTCGCCAGTCGGGCATCACGACCGCTCCCAGCGCGCGGTAGAAATCGATCGCCGGCTGGTTCCAGTCCAGGACCGCCCATTCGAACCGCCCCGCGCCGCGCGCGACCGCAACCCGCGCGACGTGCTGCACCAGCGCCTTGCCGATGCCGCGGCCGCGCGCCTGCGGCAGCACGAACAGGTCTTCCAGGTAGATGCCGCGCCGCCCGAGGAAGGTCGAGAAGTTCTCGAAGTAGAGCGCAAACCCCACCGCGCGCCCGTCCTCGCGCGCGATCGACGCCATGATCGCGGGCGGCTGCGCGGCCAGCTCGGCGCGGATGCGGTCCGCGGTGACCTCGACCAGATGCTCCAGCCGCTCGTAGGCCGCGAGCCCGCGGATCAGGTCCACCAGGTCGCCCGCCTCCGCGGGCAGCGCCGGCGCAATGCGAATCGATGGCGTCATCAGCGCGCGATCCCAAGGACGGAGAGGAAACCCACGAACGCCAGCGCCAAACGTCCGGCTCCACCGCCTTCGGAGCTACGGTTCGTGAGAAGGCGAGCCTTGTCCTCGGCACTCGCGGCAATCCGCTATGGCTGCTTCGTTCCCGACCTGACCAGGTTCGCAGCGCCTCGATGCGAGGGGGCCCGCCGGCAACGATCTTATCAGCAGCAGCGGCGGCGGCACACGGACCATGAACCGCGTGCCAGCAAGAATGACGCCCGTGAATGCCGCGGGGGGCGCTCGAGGGGGGGCGCAGCCACCCCTCGAAGCCGATCCTCCCGCTTTTCGGTTCCGAAGCTGCGGGCGCAAAACGTCCAGCTCCACCGCTCTTCGGAGCTACGGTTCATGGAAAGGGGCCGGGGGTGAGGGAAAGGGCGGA
>CAZEIW010000190.1:0-3539 GCA_964512305.1 uncultured Burkholderiaceae bacterium
ACGCCCGTGAATGCCGCGGGGGGTGCTCGAGGGGGGGCGCAGCCACCCCTCGAAGCCGATCCTCCCGCTTTTCGGCTCCGAAGCTGCAGGCGCCAAACGTCCAGGTACGCCGCCCTTCGGAGCTACGGTTCATGGAAAGGGTGAACTGCGCCTGCCGCTGAAGAGGCTCGAGCGGCCTGGACTTTTGGCGACTTTTGGCTAGAGGCGCTGGCTGACGAGAACCGTCGCCGCATCCGCCGACGGCGCGGACTCGCCCTTGTGCGCCATCAGCCAGTTGCGGATGCGCTGCGCGTCGGCGAAGCGCGAGTAGCGTCCGACCGAATCGAGCAGCACCATCACGATGCGGCGGCCCTCGATCACGGCCTGCATGACCAGGCATCGGCCCGCGGCGGCGATGTAGCCGGTCTTCTGCAGCCCGATCTGCCAGTCGGCGTGCGAGGTGAGGCGGTTGGTGTTCTGGTAGCGCACCGAGCGCTTGCCCATCGGCAGGCTGTATTCGGTGCTGACCGAGTATTCGCGGATCTCCGGATATTCGTAGGCGGCCTTGACCATCCGCACCAAGTCGACCGGGCTCGCTCGATTCTCCGGCGACAGGCCGGTAGGGTCGGCGAAGTGCGAATCGGACATTCCCAGCAGCTGTGCCTTGGCGTTCATCGCCTCGACAGCCGCCTCGAGCCCGCCCGGATACGTGCGCCCGAGCAGGTGCGCGGCGTGGTTCTCCGACGACATCAACGCCAGGTGCAGCGCCTGGGCGCGCGTCAGGCGCACGCCCGGCCGCAACGACGAATTGGCCCAGCCGCTGACCGTCCGGTCCTCGCCGGTGACGACAAGCTCCTCGTCGAGCGGCAGTTGCGCGTCGAGCGTCACGATCGCCGTCATCAGCTTCGTGATCGACGCGATCGACGACACTGTGTCCGGATTCTTCTGCACCAGGACTTCGTCGGTGTCCTGGTCGACCACGAGCGCGAAAGCGGACTGCAGCGGCGGCGTGTGTCCGGCCGCATCGGCCGCGCGGCGCGGCGTGGAGGCTGAGCGCGATTCGCGCAGCACCTCCAGAGGCGCTGCCGCCGGGGCGGGCAGGGATTCGGCCGCGGGCGCGGCGGCCGGGAGTTCGCCATCGGCGGCGGGCGCGGCCGTTTCGGCGGCGAACGCGGCCGGGACCGCTGCGCCAAGCGCGAGCAGCAGGACCAAGCGGCCGATGACGAAAATGGGTCGGTGCATGTGTGATCGAAGGTCGGAATCCAGCTTAAAGCCAAGCGCCCGCAGGCGGTTGCGCGCCCCGCACGGGATTTCCATATTAATTCGCCCGCATGCGCGCCGGACGCTCAACCAGGCTCGGCCGAACGGCCGAACCCGGGCGTGATTCTAGCGTCCGCGCGCCGCCCTGTGGCCGCCGCCGGCTCAGGCGCCGGCGACCGCCTCGGCGACCGCGCGGCCGAGATCCGCGGTCGACCCGGTGCCGCCGATGTCGGGCGTCAGCGGCGCATGCGCGGCACCTGCCGACAGCACGCGTTCGATGCCGGCCAGGATCGCCGTCCCCGCGTCCCGATGCCCCAGCCACTCGAGCATCATCGCCGCGCTCCAGATCTGGCCGATCGGGTTGGCGATCCCGCGGCCGGCGATATCGGGCGCCGAGCCGTGCACGGGCTCGAACAGCGACGGCCATCGGCGGTCCGGATTGAGATTCGCCGAGGGCGCGATCCCGATCGTTCCGGTGCACGCCGGCCCGAGGTCGGACAGGATGTCGCCGAACAGGTTCGAAGCCACCACCACGTCGAACTGCTCGGGCCGCCGCACGAAGTGCGCGCACAGGATGTCGATGTGGAACTGGTCGACGCGGACCCCGGGGAAGCGCGGCGCCATCGCCGCGACACGCTCGTCCCAGTAGGGCATCGTGATCGAGATGCCGTTGGACTTGGTGGCGGAGGTGAGGTGGCGCGCCGGCCGCTGCGCCGCCAGCTCGAACGCGAAGCGCAGCACCCGGTCGACGCCGACGCGGGTCATCATCGTCTCCTGGACCACGACCTCGCGCTCGGTGCCTTCGAACATGCGCCCGCCGATCGAGGAGTACTCGCCCTCGGTGTTCTCGCGCACGATCACCAGGTCGATCTCGCCCGGTTTGCGCCCGGCCAGCGGCGACGCGATTCCCGGCATCAGGCGGCAGGGACGCAGATTGACGTACTGGTCGAACTCGCGCCGGAACTTGATCAGCGATCCCCACAGCGAGACATGGTCGGGAACGCGCGCGGGCCAGCCGACGGCACCGAAGAAGATCGCCGCGTGGCCGCCGATGCGGTCGCGCCAGTCGGGCGGCATCATTGCGCCGTGGCGCTCGAAGTACTCGCAACAGGCGAAGTCGAAGTGGTCGAACGCGAGCTCCAGCCCGAAGCGGCGCGCCGCCGCGTCGAGCGCGCGCAGCCCTTCGGGCACGACCTCGCGCCCGATGCCGTCGCCCGGTATCACCGCGATCCGATGCTGGGTCATCGCACAAGTCTCCCGGTTCAGCGATCACGAAACTGGACGAAATTCTCGACCGGCTCGCGTTCCGTGGCCAGCGTGTTCTCGATCCGGCTCATGTCGGCCCTGCCGAGCGACATCCCGCAGACGACGACCCGGTCTTCGGGCAGGTCGAGCTGCTGCCGGATCAACTGGTGGAAGCGGATGAACGCCGCCTGCGGACAGGTGTCCAGTCCCCGGGCGCGCGCCGCGACCATCACATTCTGCAGGAACATCCCGTAGTCGAGCCAGCTGCCCTGTTCCAGCGCGCGGTCGATCGTGAAGATGATCCCGACCGGCGCATCGAAGAACACGTAGTTCCGGCCGAGCTGCTCGTGCATGCGCTGCGTGTCGTCGCGCCCGATCCCGAGCAGGCCGTAAAGCCCCCACCCCACCTTGCGCCTGCGCGTCAGGTACGGGTCGACCCAGCGCCGCGGGTAGTACGCGTACTCGTCGTGGTGAAGACGCGCGCGCTCCGCATCGCCGTAGACCTCGAGGATCGCCCGCGAAAGGCGCTGCAGGGCCGCCCCGGTCAGCACGATCGCGCTCCAGGGCTGGGTGTTGGTGCCGCTGGGCGCACGGCTTGCCACGCGCAGGATGTCCTCGATCGTCGCGCGCGGCACGGGGTCGGGCAGGAACGCGCGGACCGCGCGGCGCGAGGTGATCGCGGCATCGACGATGAAATGCGGTCCCGGCGCGGCGCGATCGTCGACCGTCTCCGCCGTGCGCGGCGCGCCTGCCGATCCGCCGTCGCCGCGGCCGCTTTGACCGCTCATGCGGCGAGCGTCCGGAGCGCGTCGAGCAGCGGCTGCGGCAGCGGCACCGGCCGCCGCGAAGCGCGGTCGACGTAGACATGCACCAGGTACCCCTGCGCGCTCGCCGTCTCGTCGCCATCGGCGAAGATGCCGATCTCGTAGCGCACGCTGGACCCGCCGAGGCGGGCCACGCGCAGGCCGCCGCTGACGACCTGCGGGAAAGCGAGCGGGCGGAAGAAGTTGCAGCCGGTCTCGACCACGAGGCCGATCACGGCGCTGCGCTCGATG
>CAZEIW010000191.1:0-16204 GCA_964512305.1 uncultured Burkholderiaceae bacterium
CCACAGCGGCTTCGGCACCGGCGCCTTCAACCTGGCCACCGCACTGCCGGCCAACCACATGCCCAACCCGGCCGGCACCGCCTGCACCGTGTGCCACACCGCCGCCGGCAGCGGCAACTACACCGCATATGCGATGGGGGCCAGCGGCCACGCCGGCATCAGCAGCAGTTGCGCCACCTGCCACGAGGCGGGCAAGAGCTTCCTCAACATCACCCCGACCACGCTCGTCGAGCGGCCGGGCGCCACCGCCAATGGCATCACCCCGGCCGACACCAACCACCCGGCCACGGGTGACTGCTCGGGCTGCCACTCCGGCTTCGCCACCGGCGCGTTCAACAACGTCACCGCACTGCCCACCGGGCACATGCCCAACCCCGCCGGTACCGCGTGCGCGACTTGCCACACGACCTCGGGCAACTATGCCGTGTACACAATGGGCACGACCGGCCACGTCGGCATCAGCAGCAGCTGCACCACCTGCCACGAGGCGGGCAAGAGCTTCCTCAACATCACACCCGCGACCCTGGTCGAACGGCCAGGAAGCACCGCCAACGGCATCACGCCGGCCGACTCCAGCCACCCGACCACCGGCGACTGCTCAAGCTGCCACTCCGGCTTCACCGCCGGCGCGTTCAACAACGTCACCGCACTGCCCACCGGGCACATGCCCAATCCCGCGGCCACCGCGTGCACGACGTGCCACACGACCTCGGGCAACTATCCCGCGTACACGATGGGCACAACCGGCCACGCCGGCATCAGCAGCAGCTGCGCCACCTGCCACGAGGCCGGCAAGAGCTTCCTGAACCTGACGCCCACAACACTGGTGGAACGTCCCACGGCGACAGCCAATGGGATCACCCCGGCCGATAGCGCGCACCCGGCCACCGGCGACTGCTCGAGCTGCCACAGCGGGTTCACCACCGGCGCATTCAGTACGACGGTGGCCAAGCCGGCCGGCCACATCAACAGCGGCAGCATGGCATGCACAACCTGCCACACCACCGGCGCCTTTAATGCGTACGTGATGTCGCACACCGGCGTTGTGGGCACCTGCGCCTCGTGCCACGGCGCGTCGGGCGGCACCGGCTACGTCGGGCCGTTCGCCGGCGTGCCGCTGCCCGGCGGCAGCACCTACACCACGGGCCAGATGGGCATGGTGCCCAAGTCCTACCCGACCACTTCGCCGGCGCACATCCCGATCCCGAGTGGCGAGGACTGCAACGTGTGCCACGCCTCGACCACCGCCTTCGGGCCGGGCACGGCGATGAACCATGCCGGCATCAGCAGCGGCTGCGCTACCTGCCACGCCGCCGGCAAGGCCTGGTACGGGGTGACGATCAAGACCCCGACAGGTCTGTCGCCGGCGCACGTGCCGTACGGGACGACCGCCTGCGAGATCTGCCACTCGGCCACCACGTTTACTTCGTTCAGCGGCACCACGGTTCCGCACGTGGCGCCGTTCCTCGTGATCACCGGCACGCAGCGCAGCAGCAGCGCGGTCTCGACTCCGACGTGCAAGAGCTGCCACGGTCCGTCGGGACAGAAGTGGTACGGGGTGAGCCTGAGCACGGCCACGGTGGGCAGCCACAACGGCAGTACGACAAGCCAGGACTGCGTCAACTGCCACACGACGACGAGCATGGGCGGCTCGGCGGCGGCGGCCAGGGCGCCGACCACGACGCTGTCGAAGATCGCCTCCGCGGCCTCGGCGGCTGCCTCCGGCAAGGCGCCCGGCAAGGGCGTGGCGCCGGTACCACCGGTGTCCGGCACATCTCGCGCCGCCGGTGTCGCTCCGGTGCCAACGCCGGCGATCGGGACAACCGTCACCGCGATGGGGAGCGGACCCTTCTCGCACATCGGCCTCGCCGCCGGCGCCTGCGCCACCTGCCACCGCGTGGGCGGCAGCGCCGCCGCCATGCCGGCCAGCCACCTGGCCACCGCGCTGTCGTGCGACTTGTGCCACCGAACCACCGCCTGGCTGCCCGCGGCGTTCACGCATGCCAACGCCGCCTCGGGCGCCTGCTCCAGCTGCCACACCCCCGGCGGCGCCACCGCCAAGCCGGCCAGCCACTTCCTCACCGGTCAGGCCTGCGACACCTGCCACCGCTCCATCGCCGCGTGGCTGCCGGCCACCTACGCGCACATCACGCCGGCGTTCGCGCCACACATGTCGAGCGTCCGCTGCATCGACTGCCATATCACCAACAACGCCACGGTGATCTGGAAGTTCCCGACGCTCAAGCCTGGCTGTGGCGGCTGCCACGGTCCTGCCTTCTCGCCCACCTCGGGCAGGAAGTCCATCGGCGCTCCGGTCGGGCGGCCGCAATAGCGGCCGGCACCCCGCGACCGAAGCGCGCCTGCAACCGTCAGCCCCGACCTCCCCGGAAAGTCACACCCGGCGCCCGCGACCCCAGCGCCGCGCGAGGCGAGGCAGGAACATCACCGCGGCGATCATCGCGAGCGCCAGCATGCCGTTGCGGACCCGGCTGCTCGCCGTGGCGCGCGTGGCCGACCGCCGGGCGTCCGAGCGGGTCGAACTCCTGCAAGCGGCGTGAGAAGCCTCAATCGTCTTCGATCGACTGGCCCGGAAACAGCACGTCCGTGTAGCCGAAGCGCGTGAAATCGCGCACTCGCATCGGATACAGGATGCCGTCCAGGTGGTCGACTTCGTGCTGCACCACCCGCGCATGGAAGCCGTCGACTTCGCGTTCGAACGGCGTGCCCCTGGCGTCGAAGCCGCCGTAGCGCAGCCGTGCATGGCGCGACACGACGCCGCGCAGCCCGGGCACCGACAGGCAACCCTCCCAGCCGTCCTCCATCTCGTCGCCCAGCGCTTCGAGACGGGGATTGATCAGCACCGTCGGCGGCACGGCCGGCGCGTCCGGATAGCGCGGGTTGTGGTCGAAGCCGAAGATCACGACCCGCAGCGACACCCCGATCTGCGGCGCGGCGAGACCCGCACCGTCGGCGGCGCGCATCGTGTCGAACATGTCGGCCACCAGCTCGTCGAGCTCGCGCGTGCCGAAGCGCGAGACCGGTTCCGATACGCGCAGCAGGCGGGGATCGCCCATCCGCAGGATTTCGCGAATCATGCCGCGCTCCCCAACGCGCTCTCCAGCAGGCGAACCGCGCGCACGATCGAGGCGCGCAGCACCTCGTCGAGCTCCTCGAGCTTGATCTCGTGCCGGCTGTTGCCGCGCCCGGCTGCGTGGTTCACCACCACGGCGAGCGCCGCGTATTCGAGCGCGGCCTCGCGCGCCAGCGCCGCCTCGGGCATCCCGGTCATCCCGACCACGTCGGCGCCGTCGCGGGCCAGGCGCTCGATCTCGGCCGCGGTTTCCAGCCGCGGGCCCTGGGTGCAGCCGTAGACGGCACCGTCGACCAGCGGTTCACCGCAGGCGCGCGCGGCCGCGAGCAGCCGGCCGCGCAGCGGCGCCGAGTAAGGCTCGGTGAAATCGATGTGGGTCACGCCGCTGCCTCCACCCTCGAAGAAGGTCGACTTCCGGCTGTGCGTGTAGTCGATGATCTGGTGGGGCACGACCAGGGTCCGCGGGCCCAGGTCGGACCGGATACCGCCCACCGCGGCGACGGCGAACACGCCTTCGACCTGCAGCTCTTTGAGCGCCCAGATGTTGGCCCGGTAGTTGATCTCGTGCGGCGCGATCGTGTGACCGTAGCCGTGCCGTGCGAGGAAAACCACCTCCCGCCCGGCCAGCGTGCCGAACGTCAGCGCCCCGGAGGGCTCGCCGTACGGCGTCCGCATCACCTGGCGCCGCGGCGAATCGAGCGCCGAAAGCTTCGCCAGCCCGCTGCCGCCGATGATCGCAAACATCAACCGACTCCCCTGTGGCCGATCAGCTTCAGCAGCTGTTCCTCGTCGATCACCTTCACGCCCAACTCGCGCGCCTTTTCGAGCTTCGAGCCCGCCTCGGCGCCCGCGACCACGTAATCGGTCTTCCGCGACACCGATCCGACGATCTTGCCGCCTGCCGCCTCGATCATCGCCGCGGCCTGTTCGCGCGTCAGCGTCGGCAGCGTGCCGGTGAGCACGAATCCGCGCCCGGCCAGGGGCGCGGCGGCGCGCGGCGCCGCGGCCGGCGTGCCGGCGACCTCGATCGCGCCGGCCAGTTTCGCGATCTCGGCCCGATTATGCGGCTCGGCGAGGAAGCCACGGATCGACTGCGCCACCACCGGCCCGACATCGGGCACCTCGAGCAATGCCGCCTCGTCCGCCGCGAGCAGCGCCTCCAGGGTGCCGAAGTGCCGTGCAAGGTCGCGCGCAGTCGACTCGCCGACGTGCCGGATGCCCAGCGCGTAGACAAAGCGCTCGAGCGTCGTGTGCCGGGCCTTGCCGATCGCCTCGAGCACGTTGCCGGCCGATTTGTCCGCCATCCGCTCCAGGCCGGCCAGCGTCTGGAGGTCGAGCTTGAAGATGTCCGACGGCGACTGCACCCGTCCCCCTTCGACCAGCTGGTCGACCAGCTTCTCGCCCAGGCCCTCGATGTCGAGCGCGCGCCGACCGGCGAAGTGCAGCAGCGCCTGCTTGCGCTGCGCGGCGCATACGAGGCCTCCGCTGCAGCGCGCGATCGCTTCGTCGCTGCCGCGCACCACCGCCGATCCGCAGACCGGGCAGCGTGTGGGCATCGCGAACTCGCGCGCGTCCGCGGGCCTGCGCTCGAGCACGACGCCGACCACCTCCGGGATCACGTCGCCGGCGCGGCGCACGCTGACGGTGTCGCCGATCCGGACGTCCTTGCGCCGGACCTCGTCCTCATTGTGCAGGGTGGCATTGGTCACCCTGACGCCGCCCACCGCGACCGGGGCCAGCCGCGCCACCGGGGTCAGCGCCCCCGTGCGCCCGACCTGGACTTCGATCCCCAGCACCTGCGTCAGGGCCTCCTGCGGCGGGAACTTGTGCGCGACCGCCCAGCGCGGCGCGCGCGAGACGAAGCCCAGCGCCTGTTGCGCGCGTTTCGAATCGACCTTGTAGACGACGCCGTCGATATCGTACGGAAGGCGCTCGCGCCTGGCCTGCGCCGCGCGGTAGAACGCAAGCAGCCCGGGCAGCCCGCTCACCACGTCCCGCTCGGCACAGATCGGAACGCCGAACGCCTGCAGCCAGTCGAGCGTCGCCGAGTGCGTGTCCGGCTCCGCGGCGCCGGTCACTTCCCCGAGTCCGTAGGCGAAGAAATGCAGCCGCCGCTGCGCCGTGATGCGGGCGTCGAGCTGCCGCAGGCTGCCGGCGGCCGCGTTGCGCGGGTTGGCGAACTCCTTGCCGCCGTGCGCGCGCTGCGCCTCGTTCAGGCGCTCGAGGTCGCGCTTGAACATCAGGACCTCGCCGCGCACGTCGAGCACCGGTGGCGCCCGGCCTGCGAGCCTGAGCGGGACGCTGCGGATCGTCCGCACGTTGGCGGTGACATCCTCGCCGACCGCGCCGTCGCCGCGCGTCGCGGCCTGCGCCAGTACGCCGTCGAGATAGCGCAGGTTCAGCGCCAGGCCGTCGAACTTCAGTTCGCACGAATAGCTGAGCTCGCCCTCGGCCAGGCCGGCGCGCGCAAGCGCCTCGCGCGCGCGCTGGTCGAACGCGGCCGCTTCCGCTTCGTCGAGTGCGTTGTTGAGCGACAGCATGGGCACGGCGTGCCGCACCTCGGCGAGGTCGGCGCGCGGCTCGCCGGACACGCGTTGCGTCGGCGAGTCCGGTGTCCGCAGCTCCGGGTACCCGTCCTCGAGCCCCTGCAGCTCCCGAAACAGCCGGTCGTACTCGGCATCCGGGACCAGCGGGGCGTCCAGAACGTAATAGGCATGATCGTAGCGGGCGATGTCGTCGCGCAGCTGGCGGACGCGATCGCGCAACGCAGCCGTGACCCGCTCGCTCACCACCCGCCCCGCCGGCTCAGACGTACAGCCGGCGCGCGCGCGCGCCGCCGGGCTCGATGCCGTCGGCCAGCATCTCTTCGTGCAGCTGCGCCAGTTGCGCCTCGATCACGGCGACCGACGAGGCATCGATCGGCCGGCCTTTGTCGTCGACCACCCGCGCACCCAGCGCCGCCCCCAGCTGATCGGCGGCCGCGATCATGGCCCGGAACGGCGCGCCCTGGGCCGGCGCCAGCGGCACGTCGAGCTCCAGCGCCAGGCGGTCGGCCAGCAACGAGGCGCTCGCGAGCGAAAACAGCGGACGGCCTTCGGCGTCGAGCCTGACCCAGCGCTGCGCGTCGACCGCCGACAGCCCCGCCTGCTGCGCCGCCGCGGCGATCCGCGCCGCCGGCCACGCGCCCTTCGGGGCGTCGGCACACTCGAGCGTGAGACCGATGCGCACGTCGAAGCGCGCGCACAGACGGTCGAGCGCCTGCGCCGAGGCGACCAGCCGGGCGACGTCGGGAGGGTCGAAATCGGCGTCGAGCGCGGCGGCCACCTGTTGGACGGCAGCGACGAAGCGCGAGGCGTCGATTTCGGAGAGCACGCGGCGCCGGCTCGCCATCTGGATCGCCGCCAGCGCGTCGGTGTAGTACCCGAAGCGGTCGGGCAACACCCATTGCCGGCTGCGCGGGTCCCACACGACGAAGAACACCGCCAGCGGCCACCCGGGCGCTGCCAGCGGCATCGCGGCGTCGATCACCGAGACGCCGTCGACCGCGCGGGCGCAGCGCAGCTCGAGCACGCAATCGAGCAACGGGTCCTCGACCCAGTCCGAGCGCTGCACGGCCAGCGCCGGACGTTGCGCCTCCGCGGCTGCCGGCGCCGCCGTGGCGCGCCCCGCCGCCGCATCGGGCTGCGTCGGCTCGAGCTCGATGTCCAGGCGCGGTTCGACGCGCTGCGCCACCGGCGCACTGCCGCCCGCGCGCTCGCCGAGCGATGGTTCCGTACGGGCGGTCTTCAGAAGGGCATCGCCGACGCCGCTGCGCAGACCCTCGCTCAGGCGGCGCAACAGGCGCCGCTCCTGCCACTTGCCCGCGACGTACAGCGCGATCAGGACAGCCGCGGCAAGCGACAGGAGGGCCAGCTGCAGGTCGTTCAGTCGCATTCGCGCTAGGCCGCTTCCGCCGTCAGCCTGACGGCGCTGTCGATGTCGACCGCCACGATACGCGACACACCCTGCTCCTGCATCGTCACGCCCACCAGCTGCTGCGCCAGCTCCATCGCGAGCTTGTTGTGGGTGATGAACAGGAACTGCGTCGCGTCGGTCATCGAGCGCACCAGATCGCAGAAGCGCTCGGTATTGGCGTCGTCCAGCGGCGCGTCGACCTCGTCGAGCAGGCAAAACGGCGCCGGATTCAGCTTGAACAGCGCGAACACCAGCGCGGTCGCGGCCAGGGCCTTCTCGCCGCCCGACAGCAGGTGGATCGAGCTGTTGCGTTTGCCCGGCGGCTGCGCCATCACCTGCACGCCCGCATCCAGGATCTCGTCGCCGGTCATCGACAGTCGCGCTTCGCCGCCCCCGAACAGGCGCGGGAACAGCTCGCCGAAGTGCCGGTTGACCTGGTCGAAGGTCTCCTGCAGCAGCGCGCGCGTTTCCTGGTCGATCTTGCGGATCGCATCCTCCAGCGTCGCGATCGCGGCCTTCAGGTCGGTCGACTGCGACTGCAGGAAGCCCTGCCGCTGGCGCGCCGTCTCGAGCTCGTCGAGCGCGGCCAGATTGACCGCGCCCAGCGCCGCGATCGCCTGCGCCAGCCGCGTGATTTCGGCCTGCAGACTCGAAGCGCGGGGCGCCCGCTCGAGCAGCCCGGAGAGCGCGACGATGTCGGCGCCCGCCTCGGCCAGCTGCTGGTCGAACTGCTCCGCCGCCAGCCGCGCGGCCTGCTCCTTGAGCCTCAGCTCGGTCACGCGCTCGTGGCGCGGCTGCAGCTCCTGCTCCAGCTTGTGCCGTCGCTCCTCGGTCGCGCGCACGGTCTGCATCAGCTCGTCGACCCGCAGGCGCGCGTCCCGCACCGCCTGCTCGGCCCCGACCCGGCCTTGCAGCCACTGTTCGAGGCTGCCGCGCGCGGCGCTGTCGTCGAGCTTGGCGGCCTCGAGCTGGGCGCGCTCCACCTCCTGCGCCAGCCGCTCGGCATCGGCGGCCGCCACGCCCAGCGCATGCTCGGCATCGCGCCGGCGTTCGCGCATCGTCGCCAGCTCGAACTCGAGCCGCTGCCGCTCGGCGTCGAGGCGTCGCGATTCGTCGCGCCGGGCGCGAAGGTCCCGCTCGGCCGATTCGTATCCGGTCCGCGCCGTCTCGACCGCCTGCTGCCGCAGCGCGAGCGCCTGGTCGAACTCCTCGAAGCGCTGCTCGATCTCCTCGCGCTGGCGCCCGAGCTCGGCCTGCTCGGCGCCGACTTCCGCGATTTCGGCGTCGATCTGCCCGGTGCGGTGGCGCACGCGCTCGATCAGCTCGCCCAGGCGCACCGCCTCGAGCTGCTGCTCGTGCACGCGGGTTCGCAGGCGGGCCACGGCGTCGCGCTCGGCCTGGCCCTGCTGCTGCGCCTGCCGCAGCGAGGCTTCGACACGCGCGACCGCCTCGACCGCCTGCTCGTCGATCAGTCTCTGCGCCTTGATCTGGCGCTCCAGGTTCTCGCTCTCGCGCCGGCGCGCCAGCAGGCCGGCCTTGCGGTCGTCGGCGGCATAGAAGCGGACCCCGTGGCGGGACACCCGGTGACCCGCCTGCACGACGATCTGACCGCCCGGCGGCAGCTGCGAGCGCACCGCCAGGGCCGTCCCGAGATCCGGCGCCGTCCACACGCCGGCCAGCCAGTCGCCCAGCACCGCGGTCAGCGCGGCGCCGTCGGCGCCGTTGCGACCGTGCACCAGATCGCTCAGCGGCGCCAGGGAGCCCGGTGCGGTCACCGTGGCCGCGCCCCGCGCCGCGGCGGCATCGGCGGTCGAGAAGAATGCAACCCGCGCCGGCGGCGCCGCCGCGCCGAACGCAGCGAGCGAGTCCAGGCGGCCGACCTCGAGCGCCTCGACGCGCTCGCGCAGCACGGCTTCGAACGCGCTCTCCCAGCCGCTTTCGACCTCGAGCTTGCGGAACAGGCGCGGCAACGCCTGCAGCCCCTGCGAATGCAGCCAGGGATCGAGCTTCTCGTCGGCCTCGACATTGGCCTGCACTTCGCGCAGCGCGTGCAGGCGTGCCTCGAGGCGTTGCAGCGCCGCCGCCGCCTGCCCGCGCTCCTCGGCGAGGCTCTCGCGCTGCGTCTGCAGCTCGCGCTGGCGCGCCTCGAGGTCGTCGCTGCGCCGCGCGCCCTCGTCGAGCTGCTGGCGCTGCTGCGCGATCTCGTGCTCGAGCGCGCGCAGGCGCTCCGCATCGGGTGCGCCGAGCTGGCGCTTCTCGTCGGCCAGCCGCTCGCGCCGCTGCGCCAGCGCCGCCTGCTGGCGTTCGATCGTGCGCATCTCCAGGCCGGCGCTCTCGATTGCCTGGCTCGCCGAGGCCGCGTCGGCGCTGGCCGCGGTCAGCCCCTCGCGCGCCGCGTGATAGGCGCTCTCCGACGCGGGCAGGCCCGCGTCGTGCGCGGCGCACGCCGCGCGCGCCTCCTCGAGGCGCCGCTGGCCGTCGATGCCCGCGGCCTCGAGCTCGGCGCCGCGCCGCGCCAGCTGCTCGCCCTCCTGCAGGCGGCGCTCGCGCGACTGCCGCAGCCCGTCGATCTGCGCCGCCAGCCGGGAGCGCGCGTCGACGATCAGCCTGACCTCGGTCTCGAGGCGGCCGATCTCGGCGTTGATCCGTGCCAGCTCGGTCTGCGCCTGGTGGCTGCCGTCGGAGGCGTCAAAATGAGCGCTGCGCTGCTCCTCGAGGCTGCGCTCGACCGCGCGCAGCTCGGCCAGATGCGCCTCGACCGCGGCCTCGCCCTGCTCGATCTCGCGCGCGACGCGCGCCCGCTCGGCCTCGGCTTCGCGGCTGCGGAGCAGCCACAAGAGCGTCTGGCTGCGGTCGTGGCGCTCCATGAGCTCGCGGTATTCGCGCGCCACGGCGGCCTGCTGCTCGAGCCGCTCGATCTGGCCGTCGAGCTCGCGCAGGATGTCTTCGACCCGGGTCAGGTTGTCGCGCGTGTCGCCGAGGCGGGCCTCGGTCTCGCGCC
This sequence comes from uncultured Burkholderiaceae bacterium, assembly GCA_964512305.1. Classification (GTDB taxonomy): domain Bacteria; phylum Pseudomonadota; class Gammaproteobacteria; order Burkholderiales; family Burkholderiaceae_F; genus CAZEIW01. The sequence goes on from CAZEIW010000191.1 coordinate 10,047, forward strand.
GGCGCTCCTTGTACTTCGAGATGCCGGCCGCCTCCTCGAGGAAGACGCGCAGGTCCTCCGGACGCGCCTCGATGATGCGGGTGATCATCCCCTGGCCGATGATCGCGTACGCGCGCGGTCCCAGGCCGGTGCCGAGGAACAAGTCGTGCACGTCGCGGCGCCGGACCTGCTGGTTGTTGATCAGGTAGCTCGACGCGTTGTCGCGGGTGAGAATGCGCTTGACCGAAAGTTCGGTGAACTTTCCCCACTCGCCGCCGAGCCGGCCGTCGCTGTTGTCGAAGACGAGCTCGACGCTGGCGCGTCCGGCAGGCTTGCGGTTGACGGAGCCGTTGAAGATCACATCCTGCATCGACTCGCCGCGCAGCTCGGCCGCCTTGCTCTCGCCCAGCACCCAGCGCACCGCGTCCATCACGTTCGATTTGCCGCAGCCGTTGGGCCCGACCACGCCGACCAGGTGGCCCGGCACGTCGATCTGGGTGGGATCGGCGAAGGACTTGAAGCCGGCAAGCTTGATCTGCCGAAGGCGCACCGTGTGATTCCGGAAAAGGTTGGATTGCGAACCGCCGAACCCGTGGATCCGGCCGCGGGCGCCCGCCGGGGTCGACGGCGGCGAGTCACGTCGGGCACGGATCGGGCATGGGCCGCGGGCCGCGCCCCCGCGTTGACGACGAATCTATAATGATAGCGAATCGGTGGGGCGCCTCGCCCGCCGACGACCGGCTCCAGGCTGTGGTTGATGACGACGCGCCCCTCCAAATCGCTCGAAACCTTTCCCAATCCGAGTCCTGAGCGCGACTACCTCGTTCATATCGAGGTTCCGGAGTTCACCTGCCTCTGCCCGAAGACCGGTCAGCCCGATTTCGCCACTTTCATCCTGGAACTGGTGCCGGACCGGCGCAATGTCGAATTAAAGAGCCTCAAACTCTACATGTGGTCGTACCGCGACGAGGGCGTGTTCCACGAGGCGGTCACCAACCGCGTGCTCGACGACCTGGTCGGGGCGCTGGCGCCGCGCTTCCTGCGCGTCACCGCGCGCTGGTACGTGCGGGGCGGAATCTATACGACGGTCGTGGCCGAACACCGCAAGCGCGGATGGAAACCGGCGGCGCCGGTCCAATTCGGCGGCGGCGCGCCCGGCGGTCTCGCGGGCGGGCGGTGATCGTGCGATGAATCCCGGACTCGATCTGCTTCGCCCCTACCCGTTCGAGCGGCTCCGCGCCCTGCTTGCGGGTGCGGTGCCGCCGCCGCTGGCGCCCATCAATCTTTCGATCGGCGAGCCGCGGCATGCGACGCCGGCGCTGCTGCTCGAAGCACTGACCCGGGCGCTGCCGTCGCTGGCCACCTACCCGTCGACCCAGGGCGCGGATTCCCTGCGCGAGGCGATCGCCGCCTGGCTGCAGCGGCGCCACGGCCTGCCGCGGATCGACCCGGCAAGCCAGGTGCTGCCGGTGACCGGTTCGCGCGAGGCGCTGTTCGCGTTCGCGCAGGCCGTGGTCGACCGCAGCCCGGAGGCCGCGGTGGTGGTGCCGAACCCGGCCTACCAGATCTACGAGGGTGCCGCGCTGCTCGCCGGCGCGCGGCCGATCTACCTGCCGACGACCGCCGCCACCGGCTGGCGCATGCCCTTCGAGCGCCTTTCGCCCGCGCAGTGGCGCGGCGTCCAGCTCGTCTACGTCTGCTCGCCCGGCAACCCGACCGGCCGCGTGATGCCGCTCGACGAATGGCGCGCGCTGTTCGAGCTGGCCGACCGGCACGATTTCCTGATCGCCGCCGACGAATGCTATTCGGAGATCTACTTCGACGAGGCGGCGCCGCCGCTGGGCGCGCTGCAGGCGGCGCGGCGCCTGGGGCGCGACGACTTCGCGCGCCTGCTCGTCTTCGGCAGCCTCTCGAAGCGCTCCAACGCGCCGGGGCTGAGGTCCGGATTCGTCGCCGGCGACGCCTCGATCGTGCGCCGCTTCCTGCAGTACCGCACCTACCACGGCTGCGCGATGAGCCTCGCGGTGCAGGCCGCGAGCACCGCGGCCTGGAACGACGAGGCGCACGTGATCGACAACCGGCGCCGCTACGCGGCCAAGTTCCGCGACGCCATGCCGGCGCTCGCGGCGGTGCTGCCGGCGCCGGCGCCCGACGCCGCGTTCTACCTCTGGGCGCGCGCCCCCGGCGACGACGCCGGGTATGCGCGGCGCCTGTACGAGCGCCAGCATGTCACGGTGCTGCCCGGCAGCTACCTGGGGCGCGAGGTCGACGGCTCCAATCCCGGTTCCGGCTACGTCCGCATCGCGCTGGTCGCCGAGGAGGCGGAGGTCGCCGAGGCGACGCGCCGCATCGTCGCGCACGCGGCGGCCGGAACCTGAACCCCTCCCGATCTCACGCAAACGAAAGGCGCAAGGATGAACTCATCGCAGGAGCGGATCGAACAGGCCTGGGAGCAGCGCGCTTCGCTGGCGCCGGACCGGGCGCCGGCGTCGCTGCGGGACGCGATCGAGGAGACGCTGGCCGCGCTCGACGCCGGCACGCTGCGCGTGGCGGAGAAGCGCGACGGCACGTGGATCGTGCATCAGTGGATCAAGAAGGCGGTGCTGCTGTCGTTCCGGCTGCGCGACAACGCGATCATGGGCGGCGCGGCCGGCGATCCGCTGCGCTTCTACGACAAGGTCGACACCAAGTTCTCGTCGTTCGACGCCGACCGCTTCCGCGCCTCCGGCATCCGGGTCGTGCCGCCCGCGGTGGCGCGCCGCGGAGCCTACATCGCCCGCAACGTGGTCCTGATGCCCTCGTTCGTCAACATCGGCGCCTACGTCGACGAGGGAACGATGGTGGACACCTGGGCCACCGTCGGCTCGTGCGCGCAGATCGGCCGCAACGTCCATCTGTCGGGCGGCGTCGGCATCGGCGGCGTGCTCGAGCCGGTCCAGGCCGGCCCGACGATCATCGAGGACAACTGCTTCATCGGCGCCCGTTCCGAAGTCGTCGAGGGCGTCGTGATCGAGCAGGACGCGGTGCTTTCGATGGGCGTTTACATCGGGGCCAGCACGCGGATCTACGACCGCGAGACCGGGGAGACCGTCTACGGCCGCGTGCCGCGCGGGGCGGTCGTCGTGCCGGGCTCGCTGCCGGCGCGCGACGGCTCGCACAGCCTCTACTGCGCGGTGATCGTCAAGCGCGTCGACGCGCAGACGCGGGCCAAGACCGCGATCAACGACCTCTTGCGGGGCGCGGTCGACTGACGCCGGCGAGCTGCGCCGGCACTGGCTTCGGCGCTCGAACACAGGACATCGAAAATGGCACTCGAACGACTGTTCACGCTGATGGCCGAAAAGAAGGCCTCGGACCTGTTCCTGGCGGTCGGCTCGCCGATCACGATCAAGATCAACGGCGTGTGCGTGCCGATCAACCAGGAGCGGCTGCAGCCGCCGGCGCTGGTCGGCCTGCTGGCCGAGCGCCTGACGGACGCGCAGTTCCGCGAGCTCGAGGACACGCGCGAGCTCAACATCAGCCTCCCGGTGCAGGGCGTGGGCAGCTTCCGCCTCAGCGCGTTCCTGCAGCGCGGCTCGGTGTCGGCGGTCATCCGCTACGTGCCGCACGAAATCCCGCGCCTCGACGAGCTTGCGCTGCCCGAGGTGCTGAAGGATCTCTCGATGGAGCGGCGCGGCCTGGTCCTGGTCGTCGGCGCGGCCGGCTCGGGCAAGTCGACCACCATCGCCTCGATGCTCGACCATCGCAACGAGCTGTCGACGGGCCACATCCTCACGTTCGAGGACCCGATCGAGTTCCTGTTCCGCAACAAGAAGTCGATCATCAACCAGCGCGAGATCGGCACCGACGCGCGGAGCCTCGAAGCCGCGCTGCGCAACGCGCTGCGGCAGGCTCCCGACGTGCTCTTCATCGGCGAGATCCGCGACCGCGAGACGATGGGCGCCGCGCTCGCCTATTCGATGTCGGGCCACTGGGTCGTGGCGACGATGCACGCGACCAACAGCTCGCACGCGCTCAACCGCGTGATCAGCTTCTACGCGCCGGAGACCCGGATGGCGCTGTTCGAGGACCTGGCGACCTCGCTCAAGGCGGTCGTTTCGCAGCGCCTGATCCGCTCGCGCAAGGGCGGCCGCGTGCCGGCGGTCGAGATCCTGATGAACCTGGGGAACATGCGCAGCCTGATCGAGCGCGGCGACGTGGCGGCGATCAAGGAGGCGATGGAGCAGAGCCTGTCGCCGGAAAGCCAGTCGTTCGAGCAGAGCCTGTATTCGCTGTTGCAGCAGGACATCATCACGCGCGAGGACGCGCTGGGCGCCGCCGACTCGCAGAACAACCTGCTGTGGATGATCAACAACGCGGGCAAGCCGCAGCCGCGGCAGCCCGGCTCGGGGCGCCCGAACGAGCCGTCGTCGTCGTTCTCCGAAATCACGCTGAACATCTGACGATGCCGGCCACGCGCGCGGAAGACGCGGAGTCCGCCGGCGCCGGCCGCGGCCGGGCTTCGCCGACGCTCGCGCTCGCGCGCGAGCTGATCGAGCGGCCCTCGGTGACCCCGGCCGACGCCGGCTGCCAGGGCCTGATCGCCGCGCGGCTCGCGCGCAGCGGCTTCCGCGCCGAGCGCATCGACCGCAACGGCGTCTCCAACCTGTGGCTGCGCCGGGGCGATGCGCGGCCGAGCTTCGTCTTCGCCGGCCACACCGACGTCGTGCCGCCGGGCCCGCGCGAGCACTGGCGCTCCGACCCGTTCCGGCCCGCCGAGCGCGACGGCTGGCTGGTCGGGCGCGGCGCTGCCGACATGAAGTCCTCGATCGCGGCCTTCGTCGTGGCGGCCGAGGAATTCGTCGCCTCCCGTCCCGCTCACCCCGGCTCGGTCGCGCTGCTGCTGACCTCCGACGAGGAGGGCCCGGCCACCGACGGGACGGTGGCGGTCGTCGAGGCGCTCGCCGCGCGCGGCGAAGCGATCGATCTGTGCGTGGTCGGCGAGCCGACATCGGTGGGCCGCCTGGGCGACACGATCAAGAACGGCCGCCGCGGCTCGCTGTCCGGACGGCTGGTGGTGCATGGCATCCAGGGGCACGTGGCGTATCCGCACCTCGCGCGCAATCCGGTGCACGAGCTTGCGCCGGCCCTCGCGCAGCTGGCGCAGATGATCTGGGACGAGGGTGACGCCGACTTCCCGCCCACCACGTTCCAGGTGTCCAACGTGCGCGCCGGGACCGGCGCCGGCAACGTCATTCCCGGCACCTGCGAGGTCGAGTTCAACCTGCGCTTCGCGCCGGTGTCCGGCGCCGCCGCGCTGCGCGAACGCATCGAGGCGGTGCTGCGCTCGCACCGCCTGCGCTTCGAGATCGCGTGGACGCTCGGCGCCGAGCCGTTCCGGACCGCCACCGGAACGCTGGTCGAGGCGATCGGCCGCGCGATCGAGCAGGTCACCGGCGCCCGGCCCGAGCTGTCGACCACCGGCGGCACTTCCGACGGCCGCTTCATCGCGCGCATCTGCCGCCAGGTGGTCGAATTCGGGCCGCTGAATGCCTCGATCCACCAGGTCGACGAGCGGATCCCGCTCGCCGATCTCGAGCCGCTCAAGGAGATCTACCGGCGCACGCTCGAACTGACGCTCGCGGCCTGAGCCGCGCGTCTGCCTCCCGACCCGCCGCCGCCCGCCCCATGTCGATCGACGCCAAAGCCAACCTGCGCACCGTGCGCGACGCGCTGCGCTTCGCGGTCAGCCGCTTCAATCAGGCGCGGCTGTTCTTCGGGCACGGCCAGCTCGACGCCTTCGACGAGGCGTCCTTCCTGGTGCTGCGCGCGCTGTCCCTGCCGCTCGAACGCATCGACGTGTTCCTGGACGCCTTCCTGACGCACGCGGAGATCAACACCCTGATCGAGCTGATCGAGCGCCGGGTCAAGACCCGGCTTCCGGCCGCGTACCTGCTCAACGAGAGCTGGCTTCAGGGCTACCGCTTCTACATCGACAAGCGCGCGATCGTGCCGCGCTCGTTCATCGCCGAGCTGATCAAGGACCAGCTGCAGCCGTGGATCCAGGATGCCGACAGCGTGCACGAGGTCCTCGACCTGTGTACCGGCTCGGGTTGCCTCGCCGTGATCGCCGCCGACGTGTTCCACGCCGCCAGCGTCGATGCCGTCGACGTCTCGGCGGACGCGCTGGCGGTGGCGGC
>CAZEIW010000192.1:0-17495 GCA_964512305.1 uncultured Burkholderiaceae bacterium
CCGGATCGAGACCACCTGTCCGCAGGAGCACGACGTCCCGATGGATGCGATCGTGACCGAGGCGGGGATGCATTGGCCCGAGGCGGGCCGGTTGGTGCCGGTCGAACCGGCGCAATTCCGGGAACTGGCGATCGCGCTGATGGGACGGCGCGAGGCGGGGCCGACTGCTGCGGGGTGATCGTCTTCCTGAACATAGCGCCCGGTGTCACCCTCTCCCACGGCAGCGGGAGAGGGCGGGGGCGAGGGTGCCCGCGGCAGCGCAAATCGACCGAATCGACGATGTAAGAGCCGATGGGGCGGGCATTTCGCGATTGCGAACCGGGCGGCGCAGATGGCTTGACCTGGCGCAGGCGGCGCGAGCCCCCGTTGCGCGCAAATCGGCGCCGTTTGGACGACACTTCGGACACGGCAGGCGCGTGTCGCGCGCCGCTGCGACCGCCTGCAGGCGCCTGATCACGATGAGACTGACCTTCCTGGGTGCCGCCGGCACCGTCACCGGGTCATGCACGCTGGTCGACCACGGCGGCCGGCGGGTGCTGGTCGACTGCGGGCTGTTCCAGGGGCTCAAGCAACTGCGACTGCGCAATTGGGCGCCGCCCGCGGTCGAGCCGGGGCAGCTCGATGCGGTCGCGCTGACGCACGCGCACATCGACCACAGCGGTCTGCTGCCGCGACTGTTCAGGCTCGGGCTGCGCGCCCCCATCCACTGCACGCCCTCGACCTTCGAGCTCGCGCGCATCCTGCTGCCCGATTCGGGCCGGCTGCAGGAGGAGGAGGCCGAGTACGCCAACCGCAAGGGATACAGCAAGCACCGCCCGGCGCTGCCGCTCTACACGGAATCGGACGCGCGGCGCGTGCTCGAGCTGTTCCGACCGATCGCGTTCGACGAGGTCGTCGAGCCTGTGCCCGGATGGCGCTGCTCGCTGACGCGTGCGGGCCACATCCTGGGCGCGGCCAGCGTGCGTCTGGACGCCGGCGGCCTCGCCGTGCTGTTTTCCGGCGACCTCGGGCGCGACGACGATCTGCTGTTCGAGCCGCCGCAGCCGCCGCCCGCCGCCGACGCGGTCGTGATCGAGTCGACCTACGGCGACCGCCTGCATGGGCGCAGCGACGTGCTGGTCGCGCTGGAGCAGGTGATCCGCCGCACCGTCGCGCGCGGCGGGGCCGTGATCGTGCCCGCGTTCGCGGTCGGGCGCGCGCAGGCGCTGTTGCTGTGCCTGGAACGACTGCGGGAGGCGGGCCGCATTCCGACGCTGCCCGTGTACCTGAACAGCCCGATGGCGGTCGACGTCACGCGCGTGTTCGTCGAGGCGCGCGGCGAGCACCGCCTCGACGAACGCGAGTGCGACCGGATGTGCCGCGGCGTCCGCTTCGTCAACTCGGTCGAGGAATCGCGCCAGTTGAACGCGCGCCGCGGACCGATGGTGATCGTTTCGGCGAGCGGGATGGCAACCGGCGGGCGCGTGCTCCACCACCTGCGGGCCTTCGGGCCCGACCCGCGCAACACAATCCTGTTCGCGGGCTATCAGGCCGCGGGAACGCGCGGCGCGGCGATCGTGCACGGGGCCGACGCCGTGAAGATCCATGGCCAGTACGTTCCCATCCGCGCCGAGGTCGTGTGCCTGGACCAGCTGTCGGCCCACGCCGACCGCGAGCAGCTGCTGCACTGGCTGGCAGCGGTGCCGCGCATGCCGCAGCGGGTGTTCGTCACCCACGGCGAGCCGACCGCGTCGGACCGCCTGCGTGCGGCGATCGGCGAGCGCCTCGGGTGGGAAGCTCTGGTGCCCGAGCACAGATCGACCCATGACGTCGATTCAGCAGCTGCCTGAGCGCGTGAACGACCCGATCCACCTGAAGGCGCGCCGGCTCGGCATCGACTCGCTGCAGCAGCCCATCGTCTACCTGCGCGCCGACAGCCCTGTCTGCCGCTCGGAGGGCTTCGGCGCCCAGTCGCAGCTCGAGGTCGTCGCAGGGCAGCGCTCGATCCTGGCCACGCTGCAGCCGGTGACCGGCGACCTGCTGGCGCCCGACGAGGCCGGGCTGTCCGAGGCGGCCTGGCGCCTGCTCGGCGTCGAGGCCGGGACGGAACTGGAATTCAAGCACGTGCCGCCGGTGGACTCGCTCGGCTTCGTGCGCGCAAAGCTGTACGGGCATCGCCTGGACGACGACAAGTGGCGAGCGATCATCCGCGACGTGGCGGGCCGGCGCTATTCGGGGCTGCACCTGGCGGCGCTGATCGCGGCCTGTGCCGGCGAGCGCCTCGACGCCGGCGAGCTGGTGGGCCTGACGCGTGCGATGGTCGAGGCGGGCCAGCGGGTGCGGTGGCCGTACTCGCCGGTGGTCGACAAGCATTGCGTCGGCGGCCTGCCGGGAAACCGCACGACGCCGATCGTCGTCGCGATCGCCGCTGCGTGCGGCGCCGTGATGCCCAAGACCTCGTCGCGGGCGATCACCTCGCCCGCAGGCACGGCCGACACGATGGAGACGATGGCGCCGGTCGAGCTGAGCCTGGCCGCGATGCAGCGCGTGGTCGAACGCGAGGGTGGCTGCATCGTCTGGGGCGGCACGGTGCAGCTGAGTCCCGCCGACGACGTGCTGATCGGCGTCGAGCGCGTGCTGGACCTCGACAGCGAAGCCCAGCTCGTGGCCTCGGTGCTGTCGAAAAAGGCGGCCGCCGGTTCCGAGCGCGTCCTGATCGACATTCCGGTCGGGGTCACCGCGAAGGTCCGCAGCGCGATCGCGGCGCGGCGGCTCGAAGGCCTGCTGGTCGGCGTCGGCGCCGCGCTTGGTCTGCAGGTGCATTGCGTTGCCACCGACGGAAGCCAGCCGGTCGGCCGCGGCATCGGGCCCGCGCTGGAGGCGCACGACGTGCTGGCGGTTCTGCGCAATGCGGCCGACGCGCCGGGCGACCTGCGCGAACGGGCGCTGGCGCTGGCCGGCACGATTCTCGAGATGGCGGGCCGCGCGCCGGACGGCGAAGGTGGCGCGCTGGCGCACGCGGTGCTGGCCGACGGCCGGGCCTGGCGCAAGTTCGTGGCGATCTGCGAGGCGCAAGGCGGGATGCGCGATCCCGGACGCGCGCCTCATCGGGCGGAGGTGCCGTCGCTGCGCGCCGGACGCGTGACCGCCCTGGACAACCGGCGGCTGGCGCGCGTGGCCAAGCTCACCGGCGCGCCCTATGCTCCGAGCGCGGGGATGGTCCTGCACAAGCGCATCGGCGACCGCGTCGAGCGCGGCGAGGCCCTGTTCACGCTGCACGCAGAGGCGCCCGGGGAACTGGCGTACGCACTCGACTACGTGAAACGGCAGCCGCCGTTGATCGACCTGCAGTCGCTCGATTGAGACCGGCCCGTGGCCTCTTCGGCCCGGTGCCCTGAAGGCTCAGCGCGTCGCCCGCTGGCGCGCCGTATCGATGTCGACGTAGCGCCACCAGCCGCGTATGAACGGCCAGCTCCGGTAGCCGAGCACCCACGGGTACGCGAGATCGATCTTGTAGCGGTGCACGATCGGCTTCATCGGCATGTACGCGATCATCAGCTTCTCGAGCTCCCGCAGCTTGACCAGGCGCTGCGGGCCGTCGGGCAGCTGGTCCTGCTCGCGGTACAGGCGGTCGTACTCGGGCAGCGTGAAGCGCGAGATGTCGTCGCTGCCGATCGCCGGCGAATAGCAGTAGCGCAGCACGTCGCCGCCGTTGGGGCCGGCCGCGAGCAGCCCCAGGCGCCACACCTCGTAGTGACCGCTGAGCGCAAAGCGCAGGTTCTCCGGCCATTTTGCGACCTTGAACTCGAAGCGCAACCCGACCGCGGCCATCGACTTGCGCCAGATCTCGTCGACGATGCGCGAGCGCTGGTCGGGTTCGCTCGACACGGTGATCGCCAGCGGCGAACCGTCGGGCCGGGTCCGCCAGCCGTCGGGGCCGCGCCGGTAGCCGAACATGTCGAGCAGCGCATTGGCCCGCGCGGCGTCCTTCTCGCCGGCCTCGCTGTGCAGGGACGCGTCGTAGCCGAAGGTGCCCGGCTGGATCATCGACTGCGCCGGGAACGCCTGGTACTTGTAGACCGAGCGGATCATCTCGTCGGTGTCGAGCGCCAGGCCGATCGCACGGCGCAGGGCGACCCGCTCGGGCGCGTAGCCGCCCACGACCGGGTCTTCCATGTTGAAGGTCGCGAAAGCGACGTCGACGTCGGGCACGCGCTCCATCTGGACGCCCTTGCGGCGCAGCAGCGGAGAAGGGCGGTTGCCCGGGATCGCGATCGGCGCGAGGTCGAGCGGGAGGCGGGCGACGAAGTCGTGCTCGCCGTTGAGGAACGCGAGCCAGCGCGGCTGGCTCTCCTCGATGATCGAGATCTCGACGCGGTCGATCATCGGCAGGCGCCGTCCCTCGAAGCGCGCGGCGATCGCCTGCGAGGCCGCGTCGTCGGGGGCGGGATTGGCGTGATAGTAGACGGCCCGATAGTTGGGGTTTCGCTCAAGGACGATCAACGACGACCGGCGCCACTGCGCGAGGCGGAAGGCGCCGGTGCCGACCGGATGCTCCATGATGCGATCGCCGTAGCGCTCGACCACTTCGCGCGCGACGGCGCCGAGGATCGAAGCGTCGGCGAGCGAGTTGGCGAAGCGCGGATCGGGACGCCCGAGCACGACGCGGAACGTGTAGCGGTCGATCGTCTTGAGGCCCTCGATCTCGCGGTCGTAGTCGAAGCGCCCGGTCTTCACCGCCTCGTCCCGCAACGCCTTGGCGCCGACGATGTCGTCGACCTCGAACTGCCCGTAGAACGGACATTTCCAGCGCGGATCGTAGATGCGCTTCATCGAATACACGTAGTCGGCCGCGGTCAGCTCGCGCTTGCGGCCGTCGAACGCCGGGTCGTCGTCGAAGTAGATGCCCGGCTTGATCCTGAACGTGAAAGTCCGGAAATCGGCCGAAACCTCGGGCAGCGACGCCGCCGTGTTCGGCTCGAGCGTGCCCGGCGATGCAAGGTACGCGAACTGCAGCGGCGCGTCGAAGATGTTGCCGGTGACCGTGCGCGAGTAGAGGTCGGACACCTGGACCGGATCGAAGCCGGTCTCGGCGATTTCGAACGCGTAGCGCAGGACCTTCGGGGCGTCGGCCTTGGGTCCGTCGGTGGCGGCGTCCGCGGCCGCGCCGGCGCAGATCAGCGCCGCGAAGGTCGAGGCCGACAGGTTGAGCAAGAGCGGGCGCAACGGCATCATGGCGCGGAGGTCGGCGGCGCGGTGAAGTCGCAAGGTTACCCGAGCGGCCCCGCGGCGGGCGCCCGGACGGCATAATGCCCGCCACGATGCCTCTGGCGCGGGCGCCGGCACCCACGGCATCGCCCCAACCGACCCGTGACCCGCTACCTCGTCCGCCGCCTGTGGCAAATGGTGCCGACGCTCGCCGGCGTCGTGCTGCTGATCTTCTTCCTCTTCAAGTTCAAGGGCGGCGACCCCGCGACGATCATCGCCGGCCTGGGCGCGACCGAGCAGCAGATCGAGACCATCCGGCACACGCTCGGGCTCGACCGGCCCTGGTGGGTCCAGCTCGGCGTGTTCGTCCGGCAGATCGTGAGTTTCGACTGGGGCAGCAGCTGGGCCACGGCCGAGCCGGTCGCGCACATCTTCGCGACCCGGCTGCCCGCGACGCTGACCGTGATGCTGCCGATCCTGATCCTCGACTCGCTGGTGTCGATCCCGATCGCGCTCGGCGTCGCCTATGTCCGTGGCACGCTGACCGACCGCCTCGTGATGGCGGCGACCACCGTCGCGCTGTCGATCTCGTTCCTGGTCTACATCCTGGTGGGCCAGTGGCTGTTCGGCTTCCGCCTCGCGTGGTTCCCGATCCAGGGCTGGAGCGACAGCGTGCTGCACAACCTGCTGATCTATGCGCCGCTGCCGGTTATGCTCGCGGTGCTGGTCGGCATCGCGCCCCAGACCCGCCTTTATCGCAGCTTCCTGCTCGACGAACTCGGCCAGGACTACGTCCGCACCGCGCGCGCCAAGGGCGCTTCGGAGCCCCGCATCATGGTGCGGCACGTGCTGCGCAATGCCTGGATCCCGATCCTGACCAACGTGTCGCTGCAGCTGCCCGGCATTTTCGTGGGCTCGTTCCTGCTCGAGGTCTTTTTCTCGATTCCCGGGCTGGGGCGCGAGATCCTGCTCGCGGTCAACCGCAGCGACTACCCGGTGATCCAGGCCGTGACGGTCTACCTGGCCATACTGACGATGTTGATCAACCTGGGCGCCGACCTGCTCTACAAGCTGGTCGATCCGCGGGTGCAGCTGCGATGACGGCGGCCGTCCTGGCCGTCGGGGCCGGCGAGCGTTCGCCCGGGGTGTGGCGCGCCGCGTGGCGGCGCCTTCGGGCCGATCGCGTCGGTTTGCTGAGCCTCGCGGTCGTGCTCGCGTTCCTGGTGCTGGTGCTGGCGGCGGCTTCCGGCGGCGTGGCCGCGGACTGGCAGCGCGAGATCGGCGTGCCTTACGCGAATCCGACCTGGCTGGGCGCGGCCGCCGACAACAGCCTGAGGATCGACCACGGGCACGGTCCGCTGCTCGACCTGAGCGATGTCGATCCGCTCGCGCCACGGTACGCGGAGTGGGTCGCGCTGGCGGCGAGGATGCACGCCGTCGAGCCGATCCGGCTCGCGACCCTGCCTTTCGGGGGCGACCGCTTCGGGCGCGACGTGCTGATCAAGGCCGTCAAGGGCGCCGAAGTCTCGATCCTGATCGGCATCGCGGCGGCGCTGATGGCGACGCTGATCGGAACCGTCGCGGGCGCCATCGCCGGTTACTTCGGAGGCGCCGCCGGCGACCTGCTCGAGTGGTGCTACAACGTCTTCACCGCCGTGCCCGGCATCCTGCTGATCTTCGCCTTCGCGGCCGTGTTCGGCCGCGGCGCAGGCACCGTGGTCGTGATCCTCGGCTTGACCGGCTGGACCTCGGTTTACCGGCTGGTGCGAGCGGAGTACCTGAAGCACCGCGTGCGCGAATACGTGCTTGCCGCGCAGGCGATCGGCGTGTCGCACCTTTCGCGGATGTTCGCGCACATCCTGCCCAACGTCAGTCATGTGATCCTGGTCCAGCTGTCGCTGCTGGCGGTGTTCTTCATCAAGGCCGAGGTGATCCTTTCGTACCTCGGCCTGGGCGTGCCGATCGATTCGGTGTCCTGGGGCACGATGCTCAACGAGGCGCAGTCGGAGCTGATCCTGGGCAAGTGGTGGCAGCTCGCAACCGCCACGGCGATGATGGCGGCGTTCGTGACCGCGTTCTCGGCCCTGACCGATTCGCTGCGCGACGCGCTCGATCCACGGCTGCACTGACCGCGCAGCCGAGGCCATCATGACTGCGCTGCTGTCGGTCCGCGATCTGCAGGTCTCGTTCAGGGCCGGGAAATCTGCGCGCGTCCCGGCGGTGCGCGGCGTCGGCTTCGACATCGCGGTCGACTCGACGCTGGCGCTGGTGGGCGAGTCGGGCTCCGGCAAGACCGTGACCGCGATGGCGATCGTCGGCCTGTTGCCCGACAACGCGGTGATCGGCGCCGGCAGCGCGATCGAATACGGCGGGCGCGACCTGCTGCACCAGCCGGCCGCGGAACTGCGAAGGCTGCGCGGGCGCGACATCTCGGTCGTGTTCCAGGAACCCATGAGCTCGCTCAATCCGGTGCTGGCGGTCGGCGGCCAGATCGCCGAGGTGCTGCGGCTGCACACCGGCCTGTCGCGCCGCCAGGCGTACCGGCGCGCGATCGAGCTGCTGGACGAGGTCGGCATCCCCGATCCCGTGCCACGCGCGGCGGCTTACCCGCACCAGATGTCCGGCGGACAGCAGCAGCGCGTGATGATCGCGATGGCGATCGCCTGCGAGCCGAAGCTGCTGATCGCCGACGAGCCCACGACCGCGCTCGACGTGACCGTGCAGCGCCAGATCCTGGAGCTGCTCGCGCGCCTGCGCGAGCGCCACCGGATGAGCATGCTGTTCATCAGCCACGACCTCGCGCTGGTGGGCGAGGTGGCCGACCGGGTGGTGGTGATGCGCGACGGCGTCGTGCGCGAAGCGGCCGCCGTCGAGCGGATCTTCACGGCGCCACAGGACTCCTACACGCGGGCGCTGCTGGCGTGCCGGCCGGGACTGCAGGCGCGGCCGCACCGGCTGCCCGTGATCGACGATTTCCTGCGGCCGGAACGTCCCGGCGCGCCCCCGGCGGCGCCGCGCGCCGCCAGGGCCGAGCGCGCGCCGACCGACGGCCATGCGAGCGCGCTGCTCGAAGCGCGCGATCTGCGCAAGGAGTTCCGGTTGCGCACCGGCGTGTTCGCCCAGCGCACGGTCGAGGCCGTGAAGGACGTGTCGTTCACCCTGCGGCGCGGGCGCACGCTGGGCGTGGTCGGCGAGTCCGGCTCCGGCAAGACGACGCTCGCGCTGCTGGTGATGCGCCTGCTGGAGGCCACGCGCGGCGAGGTCCGCTTCGACGGCACCGACCTGCTGCGGCTGAGCGAGCGCGAGACGATGCCGTTCCGGCGCCGGATCCAGATCGTGTTCCAGAATCCGTACGCGAGCCTGAACCCGCGCTTCACGGTCGGACACACGTTGACCGAGCCGATGCGGGTCCACCGCATCGGGGCCGACGACGCCGAACGCTTCGAGCGCGCCGCGGGCCTGGCCCGCCGCGTCGGGCTCGACCCCGGCGCGCTGCACCGGTACCCGCACGAGTTCTCCGGCGGACAGCGGCAGCGCATCGCGATCGCGCGCTGCCTCGCGCTGCAGCCCGAAGTGCTGATCTGCGACGAGTCGGTGTCCGCGCTGGACGTGTCGGTGCAGGCGACGGTGTTGAACCTGCTGCTGGACCTGCAGGACGAGTTCGGCATCAGCTACCTGTTCATCAGCCACGACCTGGCGGTCGTGCGCGCAATGGCGGACGAAATCCTCGTGATGCACGGCGGGGCGGTCGTCGAGCAGGGCAGCGCCGAAGCCGTCTACCGCGCGCCGCAGCACGATTACACGAAGAAGCTGTTGGGCGCGGTGGCCCGCGGCTACGCGGCGCGCGCCGCGTGAGCGCCGAGGCGGAAATCCGTTTCCGGAGGGCGGGTTTCGAGCCCTGCATTGCCGCCAACGCGGGCGTGTCACCGCGTGCTTGCGCGTATTTCCATTAAGATCGCACGCGGTCCCGGAGTGGGGGACGCCGCCTCGCAGAAGAAGCCTCGAACATGGACATCCCCGGCACCGCCTACCAGGTCGAAGTCAATCCGAAGATACCGGAGCGTCTGAGCCGCCTGCAGGAGCTCGCACACGATCTCTGGTACAGCTGGGATCGCCCGACGCGGCAGCTGTTCGCGCGGCTCGATCCACGGTTGTGGAACGACGTCGGTTACAGCCCCAAGGTGCTCCTGCGGCGGATCGACGAGCGCCGGCTGCTCGAAGCTGCCGCCAACCCCGGCTTTCTGCACAGCTACGACCGGATCCTGGCAGCGTACGACAGCTATCTGGGCGAACTCCGACCTCGCAGCGGCGCACCGGGCGCGCTGGGCGACCTCGATTTGATCGCCTATTTCTGCGCCGAGTTCGGGTTCCACGAGAGCCTGCCGATCTATTCGGGAGGCCTCGGGATACTCGCCGGCGACCACTGCAAGGCGGCGAGCGATGCGCGCCTGCCGTTCGTCGGCGTGGGGCTGCTGTATCGCCAGGGTTATTTCCAGCAGACGATCGACAACGACGGCAGCCAGCACGCGCTGTACCGCGATTCGGATTTCGACGAGCTGCCGGTCACGCCCGTCTCGGGTGCCAACGGCGAGGAGATCCGTGTCGAGGTCAACCTCCCGGCGCGCACGGTCAAGATCCGGATCTGGCAGGTGCGGGTCGGTTGGGTCCGCCTGTACCTGCTGGACACCGACCTGCGCGAAAACTCCGAGCGCGACCGCCACATCACGCACCGCCTCTATGGGGGCGACCGGGACATGCGCATCTGCCAGGAGATCGTGCTCGGCATCGGCGGCGTGCGCGCGCTGGCGGCGCTCGGGATCGAGCCGACGGCGTGGCACATGAACGAAGGCCATGCCGCGTTCCTGGTGCTGGAACGCGTGCGCCAGCGGATGCTCACCGGGCTCGACTTTCCGGGCTCGCTCGAGGCGGTCGCCGCGAGCACGCTGTTCACGACGCATACGGCGGTCGCCGCCGGCCACGACCGCTTCGACGCCGAGATGATCTCGGGGTATTTCGACGGCTACTGCCGCGAGTTCGGCCTCGATCCGAAGCAGTTGTTCGCGCTTGGTCACACGCCGGGCCGCGGCGACTTCGACATGACGACGCTCGCGGTGCGCGGCTCGCGCTTCCACAACGGCGTGTCGAGGATCCACGGCGACGTCAGCGCGCGCATGCTGCACTACCTGTGGCCGCAGATCCAGGCCGACGAGAACCCCGTCACCTACGTGACCAACGCGGTTCACGTGCCGACCTACCTGTCACCCGACTGGTACAGCGATTTCGACCGCTTCCTCGGCTTCGGCTGGACCGAGCGGCCAGGAGATTCCGCTTTGTGGGCGCGGGTCGAGGAGCTGCCCGACTACCTGATCTGGAGCAGGCACCAGTTCCTGAAATCGCAGATGCTCGCGCTGGTACGCCAGCGAATCACGGTCCAGCACGACCGCAACCGCCGCAGCCAGTCGCACCTGGACCGGATGCTGCGCCTGGCGGACCCGGCCAATCCGAACGTGCTGACGATCGGCTTCGGCAGGAGGTTCGCGACCTACAAGCGGGCCACGCTGCTGCTCGACGACCTCGAGCGGCTCAAGCGGATCATCGGCGACCCGCAACGGCCGGTGTTGTTCATCTTCGCGGGCAAGGCCCATCCGGCGGACGTGCCCGGGCAGGAGTTGATCCGGGAGCTGGCTCGCATCTCGCGCATGCCCGAGTTCGAGGGGCGGATCCTGCTCGTCGAGGGCTACGACCTGCGGCTCGCGCGCCGGCTGGTGTGCGGTGTCGACGTCTGGCTCAACAACCCGATTTATCCGCTCGAGGCCTCGGGCACGTCGGGAATGAAGGCCGGGATCAACGGCGTGCTGAACCTGTCGGTGCTCGACGGCTGGTGGGACGAGGGCTACACCGGCGACAACGGCTGGGCCATCAAGCCGGCGTCCGACGCGCTCGAGCAGTCCAAGCGCGACCACGAGGAGGCGGGCACGCTGTACGAGATCCTGCAGGATCAGGTGCTGCCGCAGTACTACCGGCGCGGCGAGATGGGTTATTCGCCCGAGTGGACGCGGCGCATGAAGCGCTCGATCTCGACCATCCTGCCGCACTTCAATACGAGCCGCATGCTCGGCGACTACGTGCGCAAGTTCTACGAGCCCGCCGCGCGCCAGGGCCGGCTGTACGCGCGGGACAGCTTCGAGACCGCGCGCGCGGTCGCCGCGTGGAAACGGCGCGTGCGCGAGGCCTGGCCGGGCGTGCGGGCGCAGAGGCTCGATCCGCCTGCGCGGCGCCTGCCTTTCGGCACCGCGTTGCGCGTCGAGGTGGCCGTCGCCCTCAACGGCCTCGACCCCGCCGACGTACGGGTCGAGGTGCCCGCCTTCAAGGCCGACGCCAGCGACGGGCCGTCCGCCTGCTACCCGCTGAAGTGCACCGGCACCGATCCCGCGACCGGCGAGTTCCGCTACCTGGCCGAGTTCGTGCCGGATTCCTGCGGCCGCTACGACTATCGGATCCGCGTGTACCCGTACCGCGATGCGCTCACGCACCGCTTCGAGACGGGCCTGATGATCTGGGTCTGACGATCCGGGTCTGACGCGCAGGCGGCGGCGCCGCCCGGAGCTCGGATCAGGCCCGCTCGGCCAGCCGCCTGTACAGTGCCGCGTACTGTCGCGCGCTCGAGGCCCAGCTGAAATCCCGGGCCATGCCGTTGCGCTGCAGACGGTGCCAGGTCGGCGGGTCGCGATAGGCGGCCAGCGCCCGCACCATCGCCGCCAGCAGGTCGCCCGCGGTCGGGGACGCGAACCGGAATCCGGTCGCACTGCCATCGGCAAGGCCCGGCGCGGAGTAGTCGCCGACCGAATCGACCAGCCCTCCGGTCGCGCAGACGATCGGCGGCGTGCCGTAGCGCTGGCTGTACATCTGGTTCATGCCGCAGGGTTCGAAGCGCGACGGCATCAGGTACATGTCGGCCCCGGCCTCGATCTGGTGCGCCAGCGATTCGTCGAACACGACGGCGACCGCGATCCTTCCCGGGTGGCGTTGCGCCAGGTCGAGCAGCTGGCGTTCGACAGCCGGATCCCCGCGCCCCTGAATGGCCAATTGCGCCGGCAATTGGACCAGCAGCTCGCCGAGCTGCGCGACGAGGTCGAGGCCCTTCTGCTCCACCAGGCGGCTCACGATGCCCATCAGCGGCGGGCGCCCGTCGACCTCCAGCCCCAGCCGCTTCTGCAAAGCCCGCTTGTTGTGAGCCTTCAAATCCAGCCTGGCCGCGTCGTAGCGCTGGGCGATCAACGGATCGGCGGCCGGGTTCCACACGTCGGTGTCGATGCCGTTGAGGATGCCGTGCAGCACCGACCTCCGCGCGGTCAGCAGCCCCTGCAATCCGAAGCCCAGCGGCTCGCGGCAGATCTCGTCGGCGTAGGTCGGACTGACGGTCGTGATCGCGTCCGCGCAGGCGAGCGCGCCCTTGAGGAACGACACCTGGCCGTAGAACTCGACGCCGTCGACGCCGAACGCCTGCGGCGGAAGCTGCAGCACGGGCAGCCGGTGCGCCGGGAACAGGCCCTGGTAGGCGAGGTTGTGGATCGTGATCACGCTCGCCGCCCGCCGGCCGTCCTTGAAGCGCAGGTAGACCGGCGCCAGACCCGCCTGCCAGTCGTTGCAATGGACGACATCGGCGCGCCAGCGCGCCGCCTCGGTGGACGGAGCCGGGCCGGAAGTCTCGAGGCCGGACTCCGAGCCGAGCAGCGCCGCAACGCGCGACAGCTGCGCGAAGCGAAGGTCGTTGTCGACCCAGTCCTTGCCCTGCGGGTCCTGGTAGGGGCTGCCCGGGCGGTCGTAGAGCGAAGGACAGTCGAGGATCCAGACCGGCACGCCACCGGGCGCCTTCGCCGCGAGGATGCGCGCCGCGGGCAGTTCGCCCGAGGAGGGAATCGCGGCGATCGCGTCGGCTGCCGGCAGCGCCTTCAGGACCGCGGCGTAGCCCGGCAGCAGGACCCGCACGTCGATCCCGAGGCGGGCAAGGGCCGCGGGCAGCGCCCCGGCGACATCGCCCAGGCCGCCCGTCTTGACGTAGGGCACGCACTCGGGCGTTGCAAACAGGACCCGCAGCGAGTCGTCGTTCAAGGTCCGGCTCCCGTGCAAACGCGGACGAAACGTGGGCAACGCCACACAGTGTAGGTGAACCAGCGGCCCCGTACCGGCCCACGGGCGCCGCGTGCGTTATTCTCCCTCGGGGCGGGCGGTTCCAGTGCCGCTCGAAGCTGTGGTTCAGGGAGAAGTGACGATGCAGGCGAGGGAATCGGCGTGACGGCGGCACGGGGCAGGATCGATCTGGTGGTGGCCTGGCACATGCACCAGCCCGACTACCGCGACCGCGCCAGCGGCCAGTTCGCGATGCCATGGGTGTACCTGCACGCGATCAAGGATTACACCGACATGGCGTGGCACCTCGAGCAGCATCCGCAGATGCGTGCCGTCGTGAACTTCGTGCCGGTGCTGCTCGACCAGCTGGAAGACTACGTCGACCAGTTCGATCACGGACTGCGCGATCCGCTGCTCGCGCTGCTGGCGCGCGACGAGGCGACGCCCCTTGGACCCGCAGAGCGGGCATACGCGCTGCGGACGTGCTTCCAGGCCAATCACAGCCGGCTGATCGAGCCGTATCCCGCGTACCGGCGCATGCGGGACCTGTACGCGAGTCTGGCGGGGCACGGTGAACGCGAGCTGGCGTACCTGTCGGATCGCTACGTGTTCGATCTGGTCACCTGGTATCACCTGGCCTGGACCGGCGAGAGCGTGCGGCGCGAGTCCGAGCTGATCGCGCGGCTGTTGTCCCAGGAGACGAGCTTCACTTTCGAGGACCGCCGCTCCCTGCTGCAGCTTTTCGCCGAGCTCATTCGCGACGTCGTGCCGCGCTACCGGCGGCTCGCCGAGCGGGGCCAGATCGAGCTGTCGACGACGCCGCACGGGCACCCGCTGGCGCCGCTGATGTTCGATTTCGCCAGCGCCCGCGATTCGCTGCCGGACGCTCCGCTGCCGCATGCGCATGCCTACCCGGGCGGCGCGGTTCGGGTCTCCCGGCATCTGGAGTCGGCCCTTCAGACTCATGCGCACCGGTTCGGTGCGCCTGCGCGCGGCGTGTGGCCCGCCGAGGGCGCCGTGTCACCCGCGCTCCTCTCCGTGCTGGGCGCGGCGGGCGTCGGGTGGACTGCGAGCAGCGAAGCCGTGCTCGCCAACAGCCTGCGCCGCAGCCACGTGGGCGAGGCGCGCGAGGCCTTTCTTTACCGGCCTTACAGGATCAAGGGCGTCGGGGCGCAACCGGTGTGCTTCTTTCGGGACGACCGCCTGTCCGACCTGATCGGGTTCGAGTATTCGAAGTGGAACGGTCGCGACGCCGCCGAGCACTTCATCAACCAGGCGCTCGGAAGCGCCGGGAAGGCGAAAGGGAAGGCCGCCCCGGTCGTCAGCGTGATCCTCGACGGCGAGAATGCCTGGGAGTTCTTTCCCTACAACGGCTTCTATTTCCTGTCGGCGCTGTACGAGCGGCTGCAGAACCACCCTCAGCTGCGCCCGACGACCTTCAGCGCCGTGCTCGACGAGCGCCGATCCGCGGCGCCGGCCGACCAGGCGTTCGGCGAGCTCGCCACGCTGGTCGCCGGCAGCTGGGTGTTCGGCAATTTCGCGACCTGGATCGGCTCCGAGGACAAGAACCGCGCCTGGGATCTGCTGTGCGCGGCCAAGTCGGCGTTCGATGCCGCGATCGCGGGCGGGGGCCTGAGCGCCGAGCAGGCGAACGCGGCGACGGCGCAACTCGTGGATTGCGAGAGCTCGGACTGGTTCTGGTGGCCCGGCGACTACAACCCTGGCCCCGCGGTGGCGGCGTTCGAAGCGATGTTCCGCGCCAAGCTCGCTCATCTGTACCACCTGCTGCAGCTGCCGGCGCCCGCTGAGCTCGCGGTTTCGTTCAGCCATGGCGCCGGCCGCCCGGAGATGGGGGGCGCGATGCGGCGCTCGACTTGACCGGAAGGTCGCCCGGCTGCGCCCGCGCCGAACGCGTCCCCGACGCCTGCCGCCCGGCGTCCCGTCTCAGGAGACGACGTCCGGCTGCTGGCGTCCCGTATGGCGTCGTATGCCTGCGATCGACTCGGCAGCCGCCACGAGGTCGGCAAGCGCGGTCGACGTTGGCATACCCTGGCGCTCGGGATCCGCTTCGAACCGCTCCAGGTACACGCGCAGCGTCGCACCCTCGGTGCCGGTGCCGGACAGGCGGAACACGACCCGCGAGCCGCCCTTGAACGCGATGCAGATGCCCTGGCCGCTGCTGACAGATCCGTCCACCGGGTCCTTGTAGGCGAAGTCGGACGCGCCTTCCACCTGGTAGCCGCCGAAGCTGCGTCCGGCCAGACCCTGCAGGGCAGCCCCGAGTTCCGCCATCAGCGCGCCCGCGTGGGCGGTGTCGAGCGCCTCGTAGTCGTGACGCGCATAGTAGTTGCGGCCGAAACGCCGCCAGTGGCCGCGCACGATGGCTTCGACCGGTTCGCGGCGCGCGGCGAGGACGTCGAGCCAGAACAGCACGGCCCACAGACCGTCTTTCTCCCGCACATGGTCGGCGCCGGTTCCCGCGCTTTCCTCGCCGCAAAGCGTGACGAGACCGGCGTCGAGCAGGTTGCCGAAGAACTTCCATCCGGTCGGTGTCTCGAAGCAGCCGATGTCGAGCGCCTGCGCGACACGGTCGACCGCGCGGCTCGTCGGCATCGAGCGCGCCACGCCCTTGAGCCCGCCGGCGAAGGCGGGAACCAGCCGCGCATTGGCGGTCAGCACCGCCAGCGAATCGCTCGGGGCGACGATGAAGCGGCGGCCGACGATCATGTTGCGGTCGCCGTCACCGTCGGACGCGGCGCCGAAGTCCGGCCCGTCGTCGGCATTCATCACGCCCAGAAGCTGTCCGGCCCAGACCGGATTCGGATCGGGGTGCCCGCCGCCGAAGTCGGGGAGCGGCGTGCCGTTGATGACCGAGCCGCCGGGCGCGCCCAGTTGCGCTTCGAGGATCGCGTGCGCGTAAGGGCCCGTGATCGCGTGCATCGCGTCGAAGCAGATCCGGAAGCGCCCGGAGCCCACCAGCTTGCGCATGCGGTCGAAATCGAACAGCCGCTGCATCAGGTGCGCGTAGTCGGCGACCGGATCGACCACGTCGACGCGCATCGCGCCGACCGCGGTGCTTCCATCACGCGTCAGGTCGACCGGAGGCGCATCGACGGTCAGATAGCGGTCGATCGTCTGCGTGCGGGCGTAAACCGCCTCGGTCACGCGCTCCGGCGCCGGGCCGCCGTTGGCGACGTTGTACTTGATGCCGAAGTCGCCGTCTGGTCCGCCCGGGTTGTGGCTCGCCGACAGGATGATGCCGCCGTATGCGCCGTTCTTGCGGATCAGGTGGCTTGCGGCCGGCGTCGACAGCAGGCCGCCGCGGCCGACCAGTGCCCGTCCGAAACCATTCGCGGCCGCGAGGCGCAGGATGACCTGCAGCGCGTCGTCGTTGAAAAAGCGGCCGTCGCCGCCGATCACGAGCGTCGTGCCGGCATGGTCCGGCAGGACGTCGAACAGGCTCTGGACGAAGGCCTCGACATACCCGGGCTGCCGGAACACCTGCACTTTCTTGCGCAGGCCCGAGGTGCCGGGACGCTGGCCGGGGAAGGGTTCAATCGCGACGAAACGAGGCTGCATCGGGTCGCTCCCGCGCGTCTCAGGGCGAAGACGGCCGGCCGGCGGAGGTCCGCGCATCGCCGGCTTCGGCCTGCTCGGGTTTGAAGAACACGACCGAAAGCGGCGGCAGCGTCACTTGCAGCGAAAACGGGCGTCCGTGCGCGGACACGGGCTGCGCCTCGACCGAGCCGAGATTGCCCATGCCGCTGCCGCCGTAAAGCGGCGCATCGCTGTTGGCGAGCTCGCGCCAGCGTCCGCCTTGCGGAACACCGACCCGCAACCCGACGCGCGGCGTCGGCGTGAAATTGCAGGCGACCAGGACGGGGGCTGCCGCGGGCGTGGAGCCGCCGCGCGGCAGGCGGAGAAAGCTCAGCACGCTGCTCGCCGCATCCTGCCAGTCGACCCATTCGAAACCGGCATTGTCGAAGTCGACCTGATGCAGGGCAGGTTCGGCGCGCAGCAGGCGGTTGAGGTCCGCCACCCAGCGCCGCACGCCGGCGTGGCGCGGCTGCTCGAGCAGGTGCCAGTCGAGACTCGACTCGTGCGCCCATTCGCGCCATTGCCCGAACTCGCCCCCCATGAACAGCAGCTTCTTCCCGGGGTGCGCCCACATGTAGCCG
>CAZEIW010000193.1:0-12100 GCA_964512305.1 uncultured Burkholderiaceae bacterium
TGCCTGGGATGGGCGCCGGCTGGTGCCCGCCGGGCATGCTCGGCATCGGCATCGGCGGCACCGCCGAGAAGGCGATGCTGCTCGCCAAGCAGTCGCTGATGGAAGAGATCGACATGCACGAGCTGCTGGCGCGCGGTCCGAAGACGCCGATCGAGCAGCTGCGCGTGGAGCTCTACGAGAAGGTCAACGCGCTCGGCATCGGCGCACAGGGGCTCGGCGGACTGACCACCGTGCTCGACGTCAAGATCCGCGCCTGGCCGACCCACGCCGCGAGCAAGCCGGTGGCGATGATCCCGAACTGCGCCGCGACCCGCCACGTGCACTTCGCGCTGGACGGATCCGGTCCCGCTTACCTGGAGCCGCCGGCGCTGTCGGACTGGCCCGACGTGCACTGGGAGCCCGACACGCAACGCTCCAAGCGCGTCGACCTGGACCGCCTCACCGCCGACGAAGTCGCCTCCTGGAAACCCGGCCAGACGCTGCTGCTCTCCGGCCGGCTGCTGACGGGCCGCGACGCCGCGCATCTGCGCATCCAGCAGATGCTCGCGCGCGGCGAGCCGCTGCCGGTGGACTTCCGCAACCGTGTCATCTACTACGTCGGTCCGGTCGACCCGGTGCGCGACGAGGCCGTCGGGCCGGCGGGCCCGACCACGGCGACGCGCATGGACAAGTTCACCGAGATGATGCTGTCGCGCACCGGCCTGCTGTCGATGATCGGCAAGGCCGAGCGCGGGCCGGCTGCGATCGAGGCGATCCGCCGCCACCGCTCGGCCTACCTGATGGCCGTCGGCGGCGCCGCCTACCTCGTGGCCAAGGCGGTCAAGAGCGCGCGGGTGGTCGCGTTCGAGGATCTCGGCATGGAAGCGATCTACGAATTCGACGTCCGCGACATGCCGGTCACGGTCGCGGTCGATTCCGCCGGCACGTCGGTGCACGAGACCGGCCCGCGCGAATGGCAGGCCCGGATCGGCAAGATTCCGGTCACGGCGGCGTGAGCTGCCGCGCCCGAGCGGCGGCACCGCCCGCCGGCGCGCCGCGGTGATCGCCGCCCCGGCAGGCGCAGCGCCGATCGGCGTGTTCGATTCCGGCGCCGGTGGCCTGTCCGTGGTCGCGGCGATCCGGGCGGCACTGCCGGGACGGCCGATCGTCTATTTCGCCGATACGGCGTACGCACCTTACGGCGACCGGCGCGACGGGGAAATCGTCGAGCGCACCGAGTCGGCCTGCCGCTGGCTGCTCGCGCTCGACGTGGCCGCGGTCGTGATCGCATGCAACACCGCCACCGCGGTCGCGATCGACCAGCTGCGGACGTGGTCACCGGTGCCGGTGATCGGTGTGGAGCCCGGCCTCAAGCCCGCGGCGAGCGTCACACGCAACGGGTCGGTCGGCGTGCTCGCGACCGCCGCAACGCTCGCCAGCCGGCGGTATCGCGAACTGGCCGCACGCATCGCCGCCACGGCGCCGCGCGTGCGCTGGATCGGGCATGCGGCGCGCGATTGGGTCGAGCTGGTCGAGGCCGGCGACCTCGGCTCCGACCGCGCGCACGCTCGCGTCGCGGCCGCGGTGTCGCCGCTGCTCGAGCAAGGGGCCGATACGCTCGTGCTGGGTTGCACCCACTACCCATTCCTGCGCGAAGCGATCGAGCGCATCGCGGCAGGCGTGCCGCTGATCGAGACCGGCCCGGCGGTGGCGCGCGAGCTGGCGCGAAGACTGGATGACGTCGCGGCTGGCGGCGGGCGCGATGGCCCCGCCGCCCCGCCGCTGCGGCTGGCGACGACCGGCGAGCCCGGCCGCCTTGCCGCGCTCGCGTGGCGGCTGCTGCAGGTGGATGCGCCGGCGGTCGCGGTCTGACGGCGGGGCCTGTTCGCCCCAGCGGCGCGGCGTCGGCACCACGACCCGCGGCGCCGGGCCGGTCGTGTCGCGATTCCTTCTGTATCGGAAAAATCCGGCGCGTGGATTCCGCTCGTTCCGCGTGAATCTTCGCCTTGATCGCGATCTTCCGCTGGCCGCTTGCGAGGGGATAATGCCGCGAGCGCCACACCGGCGGGCCATGCGGAAGCGCTCGAAGCACGACTGGACGGGGTCGGGAGCCGGGGCGTGGGTCCACTCGGGAACGTCAAGGAAGTCGAGTCCCTGCTCGAGTGGCCGGGAGAGCTGCTCGACAGGATCGTCACCCTGCTCGAGAAGGTCGGCGTCGACGTGGCGCCGATCACCTTGCAGCTGTTCCTGCTTGCGATCGTTGTCGGGCTGCTGTTCGTCACGCTGAGGCGCCGGAGCGCGCGGCGAAAGCGCGAGCGCTCGTCGCTGATCGGCGCGATCGCGCTGGCCCTCGTGGCCGCCGGCATCGTGATCGGCATCGCCGAGAACGCGACGACCCCGGGCCGCGTGGCCGGCTTCGTGAAATCCGACCACCTCGCCGAGCTCCAGGTAGCGCTTCTGGATTTCCGCGACCGCGAGATCTCCCGCGGCAGCGGACGCGTCGACACGGCGACGGGTCGATTCGCCCTGCATTACAGCCCGCTCGTCGACGGACGGGCACGCAAGCTGCGGATCTCGTCCCCCGGCTGCAAGCTGCGCGATTTCGACCTGTCGCGCTCCCAGCTGCGCAGCGAAGCCGAAATCACGAGGAGCTATCCATGCGCTTCCGGCTGACCGCCCTCGTGGCGTGGGTCGCGTCGACGGCCTTGGGCATGGCCGATGCCAGCGCGCTGTCGGGCACC
Source organism: uncultured Burkholderiaceae bacterium (assembly GCA_964512305.1). Classification (GTDB taxonomy): domain Bacteria; phylum Pseudomonadota; class Gammaproteobacteria; order Burkholderiales; family Burkholderiaceae_F; genus CAZEIW01. The sequence continues at coordinate 2,721 of CAZEIW010000193.1, forward strand.
GTCAGTTCGCGCGGCGTGCCGCTTGCCGGCGTTGCCGTCGTGGCGGAAATTGATGGCGTCCGCGCCGCCGACGCCTCGACCGACGAGCAGGGCCGCTTCGCCGTCGTGCTTGGCGGGGCCGCGGGAGCGCGCGACTTCCTGGTGGCGTTTTCGCACCCTGGGTTCCGCCCGGACACGAGGCTCCTGGATCGAGCGGCGCTGGAGCTCCCCCTGAATGTCTCGCTGCTGCCGGCCACCGGACCCGGCGCGCTTTCGCCCGCGGACCAGGAAGCGCTCAGGCCGCTGGTCACCCCGGCCGGGACCGGGCCGCTGATGTTCGTGCCGTACCGCCTGCAGACCGGCTCCGGCCGGCCCGATTCGGCCTCGTTCAACGAGCGCCTGCGCATTCAGTTGCAGCGCCTGATCATCACCCACGTTCAGAGCGCCGCTCCCGCGGTCGACGTGCGCGGGATTGCCCTGACCCAGGCGCCGATCGCCATCGACGACGACCTCGAGCGCTTGCGTTCCGCGGGCGAATTCGTCAACGCGCTGGCCGTCGTCAGCGGCATCGGCATCGGCGAGGGCAGCGGCACACCGTCGATCGAGCTGGCGTCGAATTACCTGATCATCCCGCGCGGCGATCTTTTCGTGGCGCCCGTGCTCAGCATCGTGGACACCGTGCCGGCGGAGAAGATCGGGCTCGCCGCGATCGACCCGAAGATGAGCCGCATGTGGGGCCGGGCGACGATCCTGGCGCTGGCCGCGCAGGACCTCAACGACGCGCAGGCGAAGTCCGGCGAGGCGCGACGGGTTGCGCTCAAGCGAGTGCAGCAGTACCTCGTCGCCGAGCGCTCCAACATCGGTGCCAAGGACACCCTGGGCGACAGCAAGCTGAAGGAGCTCCTCGACGTCGTTGCCAGGGAGTTGCGCCGGTGACGCGCTGCCTGCGGGCCTTGTGGGCCCTGCCGGTCGCGGCCGCCCTTCACACCGCGCTGGCGGGCGAGGCGATCACCGCATTCCAGCAGGGCAAACCGCTGCCGGCGGAAGCGCTGCAGCACACGCCGGTGAAAGGGGTGATCGCGGAGTTCCTCGACCCCGACAAGCTGGCGGTCGGAAAGGAGATCTCCTATCTCCTCTGGCGCGAGATGCTGACGGCCATCAGCGATCAGAGCGGGGCCGGGGTCATCATCGCGCATCCACCCGGGCAGGAGCGCCTGGTCGACCTGATTCAGCGCGACTACCACGAGGCCGCCATCGCGATCGCCCAGTCCCAGAAGGCGCGCATGGCGGTGTGGGGTGTGGTCGGCGGCGACGAGTCGCTCATCTTCGCCGACACCTATCTCTCGATGGTCGGCGAGGCGCAAAGCGCGGAGCTCGCGCTGCGCCTGTACTGGGGCTACGAATGGGGGTCCCCCGAGACGCCACGCGACAGCGGCTTCGCCGCGCGGCTTTGGCGCACCCGCTTCAACTTCCCGCGCACCTTGATCGCCCGCGACATGCTCTTTCGGCGGCCGCTGACCGCCCAGGTCAAGGCCGCCGTTCGCGAGCGCCCGGGAGCGGGAGCGACGCTCGCGACCGCCGCGCAGGGCGATCCGCTGCAGGCGGAAGACATGCAAGGGTCCTGGTTCCGCGTCCGCCTGGCCGACGGCCGCGCCGGATGGATCGACAGCGGCAGCGTGTACGCACCTCCGCGGTACGTCGATGCGCGCGATGACGAGCCTTTGCGTGCCGCGCAGAAGCAGAGCGCCGTGGCAAGCGCGTTCGTCCAAAAAGGCACCCGTCTCGAAGTGCTGCAGATGCGCTTCGTCGCCTCGGAGGGCCTCTGGTACCGGGTCAGCGCGCCGCAAGGCGAGGGTTGGATTCCAGCCTGGGCGGTCTGGAAGCACTTCACGTTTCCGGTCGTGCACTTCGCCGCAGGCCTATACCGCTACCAGCTGGGCCGCTACGCCGAATCCGCGGACGAGTTCGAGGAATACGTCCACACCGACGGCGTCGAGGCGGACGCGCCCAGCCTTTCGTCCGCGTACCAGATGCTGGCCGCGAGCCATCTGATGCGGCACTCGAAGAACCAGGCCTCCCAGGCGCTCGCGGCGGCCGCGCGAGCGACGCCGTTCGATCCGGGGATCTACACGCTGCGGGCGCTTTCGATGCTGGTCGATCCGGGGACCCTGGGGGGTGCGCTGCCCGAACTGCAGCACGCGCTCGAGCTGGATGCCGACAGCGCCGATGCGCGCGGCATCCTGGCCGGACTCGGCGGTCTCCTCGGCGATCCCGACGCCGACCGCCGGCTGAGGTACCGGGTTTCACCGGCGGAGCTGTCGAGAGTCCGGGCTGCAGTCGTCGAGCTCACGCAGCGCTACACCGCCGGGCCATAGCCGGTGCGCGGATTTCAATTCCAGCTCGCGGCCTCGATCTTCAGTCCGCTCGCCTTCTCGGCCCCTTCGCGCGAGACCTGGCGAACGGTCTGACCGAACCTACCCCACTTTGCGCCCGCCCACCCGCGTGGCGGTCGCGGGATCGTTGCGGTCGCTGCGCCAGGTCGGATGATTGAAGTGCAGCACGAAATCGCCATTGTAGGAGGCGACCGCGTTGTCGAACTTCAGACTGCCGATCCTGTGCCAGCTGCCGAAAGTCCGTCGCTGAAAGGCCGACGGGCCGGACGTGGATCCCTCGTCGGTGACTTCGATGTCGAATGCGAGCACGCGCTTGGGCTGAGGATCGCCTCTGTCGAAGATCTGCGCCATGATCTCGTCGCGGAAGTCCAGCCCCGCGCCGTCGATCCGGGGCTGTCCGGCCGCGACACGCAGGCGCATGAACTGCGGCGTCCGTGTCGGCGTGTCCCTGCCCTTGCCGAGCTCGGCGATCTCGTACAGCTGGCGGATCGAAGGTTCCCTGTCCACCTGCTGGAACACGATCCCGGAGATCAGCAGGACCGGCAGCCCCAGCCCGCGCCGCCATGCGCTCGTGTCCGGCGCATTGCGAAGTTCCGCGTCGTTGACGTAATCCGTATAGTCGCCGCCGAGATCCTGCTGCGTGATGAAACTCGCCGCGCAAAGCGGCTCGGCGTGATTCGGATCCATCGTCGGGAAGAGCTTGCCGACCAGCGACAACGATCGCGCCTCGCCGCGCCGGGCGTTGCCGCAGCAGGTCGAGTAGCGACCCACGATCAAACCCCGGCTGCCCTGGCTGAAATAGCCCGAGTACGGATTCGCTTCCGTAATGCTCCAGGTTCCGGTGAGACATATCCCGTTGGGATGGACCAGGCGCCGGAATCCCTTGCGGTCCGCGCCCCAGCGCAAATCGGCCTTCGAATCGACGGCTCGCTCGGCGGCATTGCGGAATACGTAGGACCTGCCGGACTGAAGGAGGCCGCGCAGGACGCTCGCCAGGGTCACCTGGTACAGCGGCAAGGGCGGCTCGCCCCTCGCTCCCCACACTTTCTGGTAAGGATTCCCGAAGATCGCGTCCCTGACTTCGGAAAAGCGCGAGCCCGCGAAGTTGCGGTCCTCTGCCGTGAACTCTTCCGCGCCGAACTCGTCTGGCTGCATGGCTCCACCTCCACCTCAGCCGCGTAGGACCGAAACTCAGCCCGAGAATACCCCCGTCGACAGGTACCGGTCGCCGCGGTCGCAGACGACGAACACGATCGTCGCCGCGCGCACTTCTTCGGCCAGGCGCAGCGCGATGTGCAGCGCGCCGCCCGACGAGATGCCGCCGAAGATGCCCTCCTGCTCCGCCATCGCGCGCGCCGCCTTCTCGGCCTCTGCCTGCGAGACGTATTCGACGCGGTCGACCCGCGCGGCGTCGTAGATCTTCGGCAGGTAGGCCTCGGGCCACTTGCGGATGCCGGGGATCTTCGATCCCTCGGACGGCTGCGCGCCGACGATCCGGATCGCGGGGTTCTTTTCCTTCAGGTAGCGCGACACGCCCATGATCGTGCCCGTGGTACCCATGCTCGAGACGAAATGAGTGATCGTGCCGTCGGTGTCGCGCCACAGCTCGGGGCCCGTGCTCTCGTAGTGCGCGCGCGGGTTGTCCGGGTTGGCGAACTGGTCGAGCACCTTCCCCTCGCCGCGCGCCTGCATCCCGGCGGCGAGGTCGCGCGCGTACTCCATGCCGCCCTTGGCCGCCGGGGTGAGGATCAGCTCCGCGCCGTAGGCGCGCATCGACGCGCGCCGCTCCGCCGAGAGGTCGTCGGGCATGATCAGCGTCATCCGGTAGCCCTTCATGGCGGCGATCATCGCCAGCGCGATTCCGGTGTTGCCGCTGGTGGCCTCGATCAGGCGGTCGCCGGGCTTGATCTCGCCGCGCTCCTCGGCGCGCCGGATCATCGAGTACGCGGGGCGGTCCTTGACCGAGCCGCCGGGGTTGTTGCCCTCGAGCTTTGCCAGCACGCGGTTGCCGCGCGCCGCGATCGCGCCGCCCGCCATCCGCTGCAGCCGCACCAGCGGCGTGTTGCCGATCGTGCCCTCGATCGTGCTGACGTTCATGCCGACGCCTCCAGTTCCTCGATTCGCTTGGGCGAGTAGCTGTCCCAGTTCGTGCAGCCGGGACACTGCCAGTGGAAGTCGCGCGTGCGGAAACCGCAGTTGCCGCAGCGGTAGCGCGCCAGCTTGCGCGCCTGCACGCTGATGAGGCCGCGCAGCAGCTCGAGCTCGGGGTCGCCCTGCGCGCTCGCGGTCCGGACCGCCAGCAGCCGCTCGAAGCCGAGCAGCGACGGATGGCGCTTGAGCTCCTCGCGCAGCAGCGTCTCGCCGGCGGTCGACCCCTCCCATTCGGACACGCGCCGGTAGCTCAGGTCGAGCAGGTCGACCGACGGGTAGTCGAGCAGGTTGCGCCGAAGGAGGTTCAGCGCTTCGGCGCGCCTGCCGGTCTGGTCCATCACCTCGGTGAGGCGCTCGCCCACCAGGGGCAGGTATTCCGGGGCGTCGCTCGCGATCTGCAGCCAGTGCGCGATCGCGTCGCCGGCGCGGCCGCCGCGGTGCGCGATGTCGCCGGCCAGGATCGTCGCGCGTACCGACTTGCGGTGCGCGACGAGAGCCTCATCCAGGTGCCGTTGCGCGCCGGCGAGGTCGCCCGCGGCAGCCGCTCGCTCGGCGAGCTCGCAGTGGAAGTGCGCGGTGGCGACGCGATGCGTCTCGCCCGCCTCGCGCTCGAGGCGCCGCGCGCACTCGATCGCCTTGCCCCAGTCGCGCTCGGTCGTGTAGATGCGCAGCAGCGCGCGCAGCGCCTCGAACGCATGCCGGCGGTCGTCGAGCAGGCGCGTGAAAGCGGCCTCGGCGCGGTCGAGCAGGCCGCCCTTGAGGTAGTCCTGGCCCAGCTCGGCGAGCGCGACCGAGCGCTCGGCCGCGGGCAGGTCGGCGCGGCTCAGCAGGTAGTTGTGGATGCGCACCGCGCGCTCGATCTCGCCGCGGCGGCGGAACAGGTTGCCGAGCGCGTAGTGCAGCTCGATCGTCTCCGGGTCGAGCTTGACGATCTCGATGAAGGCGTCGATCGCGCGGTCGGGCTGGTCGTTGAGCAGCAGGTTCAGGCCGCGGAACAGCGACTGCGGCGCCGCGCCCTGGTCGGCTTCGCGCACGCGCGCCTCGTAGCCGCGCGCGAACCAGCCGATACCGAACAGCAGGGGCAGCGCCAGGAGATACCAGAGCTGGAATTCCATCTCGAAGATCGTCAGGCGGTGAACGCCCCGGCTTCGATGGGAGCCGACGCTCCTGACCGGCTGCCCATCAAGGCTCGCCGCGCGTGTCGACTTCCAGCGCGCCGACCGCGCCGACCTGGCGCGCGGCCTGGGTCAGGCGATCGGTGACGTCCGGACCGGGCGCGGCCGCGATGCGCGCCGCGCGCACCTGCGCGGCGAGCTGCCGGCGCTGGCGCAGCAGGGTCGGCACGAGCGCCAGCACGCCCGCCAACACGCCGGCGACGAAACACATCAGGATCACGCCGATCAGCGGCACCTGGTCCCAGGCCAGGCTGGAGGTCAGGCGCAGGGGCACGCGCGCGGTGTTCTCGAGCGCGAACCACAGCGCCAGGACGAAGAACAGCAGGCGCAGCAGCCAGGCGATCAGGTCCATGGTCAGGCTGCGGGGTGCGCGCCAGAACAAGAGAATGCGCTTACGGTACGCACCGACGTGGATGGCCGGGACAAGCCCGGCCATGACAAGGTTGAGATTGGTGCAAGTGGCATGAGCGCCCGCCCTTCAAGCTTGTCATCCCCGGGCTTGTCCCGGGGATCCACGTCGAAGCAAGACGAGGCGCTCATGGTACGCACCGACCCTTGGGGCAGGCCCCTGAGGGCACGCGTGGATCCCGGGACAAGCCCGGGGATGACACGCTTGAAGGGCGGGCCGGCATCATTCGGCCGCTCCGCCCGGGGAGTCGCCCGTGCCGCGTTTCGCCGCGGCCGGCCGAGTGTCGGCGCTCCCGTCCCCCTCGCCGCTGTCCTCCCCGTCGACGCGCTCGCGCAGCTCCTTGCCGGCCTTGAAGTGCGGCACGTGCTTGGCAGGGACCTGGACGCGCTCGCCGGACTTCGGGTTGCGGCCGGTGCGGGGCGGGCGGTAGTTCAGGCCGAAACTGCCGAAACCCCGGATCTCGATCCTGCCGCCCTGGGCCAGCGCCGCGCCCATCATGTCGAGGATCATCTTGACCGCCTCGTCGGCGTCGCGCGCGACGAGACGCTGATTGCGCGCAGCCAGCCGCGCAATCAGCTCCGACTTCGTCATGGCCCGGGGCCCGGACATGGCTGGCACTCCGGCGCGGGCGGCCCGCCCGCGCCTAGCAGGGTTCGCGGTGTCTTTACTTGTTCTGCGTGTCGAGCTTGGCCTTGAGCAGCGCGCCCAGGTTGGTCGTGCCGGTGGTCGCCTCGGACTGCATGCGGGCCATGGTCTCCGCGGTCTCGGCGTTGTCCTTGGCCTTGATCGACAGGTTGATGTTGCGGTTCTTGCGGTCGACGTTGATGATCATCGCGACCACCGCATCGCCCTCCTTCAGGTGGTTGCGGGCGTCCTCGACGCGGTCGGCCGCGATCTCCGACGCGCGCAGGTACCCCTCGACGTCGCCGCCGAGCGAGATCACGGCGCCCTTCGCATCGACGCTCTTGACCGTGCCGTTGATCACGGTGCCCTTCTCGTGCGTATGCGTGTAGTTGTTGAACGGGTCGCCGCCGAGCTGCTTGACGCCCAGCGAAATGCGCTCGCGGTCGACGTCGATCGCGAGCACGACGGCCTCGAGCTCCTCGCCCTTCTTGTACTTGCGCACCGCCTCTTCGCCAGGCTCGCTCCACGACAGGTCGGACAGGTGGACCAGGCCGTCGATCCCGCCGGGAAGGCCGATGAACACGCCGAAGTCGGTGATCGACTTGATCGCGCCTTTGACCTTGTCGCCCTTCTTGTGCGACAGCGCGAAGTCGTCCCACGGATTCGGCCGGCACTGCTTCATGCCGAGCGAGATCCGCCGCCGCTCCTCGTCGATCTCGAGCACCATGACCTCGACCTCGTCGCCCAGCTGCACGACCTTGCGCGGATCGACGTTCTTGTTGGTCCAGTCCATCTCGGACACGTGCACCAGGCCCTCGATGCCGGCCTCGATCTCGACGAACGCGCCGTAGTCGGTGATGTTGGTGACCTTGCCGAACAGGCGCGTGCTGTGCGGATAACGGCGGCCAAGGCCGATCCACGGATCCTCGCCGAGCTGCTTGACGCCCAGCGACACGCGGTTCTTCTCCTGGTCGAACTTCAGCACCTTGGCGGTGATCTCCTGGCCGACCTGAACCACCTCGCTCGGGTGGCGCACGCGGCGCCATGCGAGGTCGGTGATGTGCAGCAGGCCGTCGATGCCTCCCAGGTCGATGAACGCGCCGTAGTCGGTGATGTTCTTGACCGTGCCCTTGACGATCGCGCCTTCCTTCAGCGTCTCGAGCAGGCGCTGGCGCTCCTCGCCCATGCTGGCCTCGACCACCGCGCGCCGCGACACGACGACGTTGTTGCGCTTGCGGTCGAGCTTGATGACCTTGAATTCGAGCGTCTTGCCCTCGTAGGGACTGGTGTCCTTGACCGGCCGCATGTCGACCAGCGAGCCCGGCAGGAACGCGCGGATGCCGTTGGTCATCACCGTCAGGCCGCCCTTCACCTTGCCGGTGATCGTGCCGCTGACGAGCTCGCCGCTCTCCAGCGCCTTCTCCAGGTTCATCCACGCCGCCAGGCGCTTGGCCTTGTCGCGCGACAGGATGGTGTCGCCGTAGCCGTTTTCCAGCGACTCGATCGCCACCGAGACGAAATCGCCCGGCTTGACGTCGACCTCGCCCTGGTCGTTGCGGAACTCTTCGAGCGGGATGTACGCCTCGGACTTCAGCCCGGCGTTGACGACGACGAAATTGAAGTCGACCCGGATCACCTCGGCGGTGATCACCTCGCCCGCGCGCATCTCGTGGCGCGCGAGGCTTTCTTCGAACAGGGCGGCGAAGGATTCGGCACCGCCCGCAGCGGCAGGACTCTGGAGTGCTACGGAGGACATATCGACTTTCGTTCTCGCCAAGGCCTTGCGCCCCGGCGGAGTTGATCGTATGCGCGCGGGAGTCATCCCGCACGCCCCAATTGCGCCGGTCGACGACCGGCGGCTGCGTTTCTAAAAGAGTTTCAAAAGATCGAACGGCTGGTGAATCAACTAGGCGCTGCGATACCAGGTCAGGATCAGCGCGGCGACCTCGTCGATCGTCAGCGCCGAGCTGTCGAGCAGCCGCGCATCCTGCGCCGGCTTCAGCGGCGCGGCGGCACGGGTCATGTCGCGCTCGTCGCGTTCGCGCAAGTCTCGCAGAAGGTCGGTGAGATTAGCAGAATTGCCCTTTTCGATCAACTGCTTATACCGGCGCTGCGCCCGCGTCTCGACGCCGGCGGTCAGGAACACTTTCAGCCGCGCATCGGGAAATACGACCGTGCCCATGTCGCGCCCGTCGGCCACCAGGCCGGGCGGCCGGCGCATCGCGCGCTGCAGCGCCAGCAGGGCCGCGCGCAGCGGCGCGTGCGCAGCCACGCGCGACGCCGCCCGGGCGACGTCCTCGCGCCGGATTTCGTCGGTCACGTCCCGCCCGGCGATTTCGACCCTGCCGCCTTCGAACCGCGGCTGCACGCCGGCGGCAAGCCTCGCGAGTGCATCGCCGTCGTCGAGGTCGGTGCGCTGCTCGAGCGCGAGTAGCGCAACCAGGCGATAGAGCGCTCCACTGTCCAGGCACGCGTAGCCGAGCGCGGACGCCACCCGTTGCGCGATCGTCCCCTTCCCGGAGGCGGTGGGGCCGTCGATGGCGATCACCGGCGCCAACTCTCTCCCCTCTCCCGCAGAGGGTGCTTTGCTCCCCTCTCCCGCTTGCGGGAGAGGGGCCGGGGGTGAGGGCGGGCGCCTAGGCACTGCCG
>CAZEIW010000194.1:0-47282 GCA_964512305.1 uncultured Burkholderiaceae bacterium
TGCGCCGGGAATTCCAGCAATTCGCGCGACGTGTGACCCTTGGTGACCTCGACCCACTTACCCTGAACGGTCTTGTCCTTCAACGTGGCGTCGATGCGATACTTTCCCGGCGCCAGCTGCACGAGCATGAACGGGCCGTCCGCCTTGGCGTCGAGCACCGTGTGCCCCTTGGCGTCGGCGATCTTCACGTGCGCGTCGGCCGTGAACTCGTCGTGCTTGGCGCTTTTTTCGACGATCTCGATCGCCAGCGGGTACTTCGACTCGCTGCGCTGGAACGCCTTGGCCTCCTTCTCCCCGACGCCTCCCGTGACGTACTCGACGCCGTAGTAGGTCCGTGCGGAGGGCAGGTTGGCCTCCGATGGGGCCATCGCCGCCACGGCGGGCAGTGCCAGGGCGAGGAGGGCGGTGGACGCGGCCGCGGCCGCAAGCCTGCCGGCGTGTTCTGACATCGCGCGGTTTGCCATCTTCATATCTCCCTTCCAAAGAGGTGATTGCAGCGGCGACACCGGAGGCGCCGCCTTGGGACTCATCCGAGCTTGACCGGCACGAAGATGCGGTCGCGATCGCGCTGGATCAACAGCGCGACCGTCTTCGGATGCAGTTTCAAAGCGCTGCGCACCTGCTCGACCGATTCGGCCGGCCGGCCGTTGATCGCCAGCACGACGTCACCGGGCAGGATGCCGGCGCGCGCGGCGGGGCCGGCGGACTCCTCGACCAGCAGCCCATGATCGACCTTCGAGTCGCGCCGCTCCTCGGACGTCAGGGGTCGCAGCGCAAGCCCGAGGTGTGCCGGCTCCGACGAGCTGGCCTGGGTCTCGTCGCCGGCGGGATCCTTGCCGGCCGAGGCGAGCTTGACATCGACCTCGCGCGGCGAGCGGTCGCGCCAGACGGTCAGCTTGACGCGCTCGCCCGGCGCCGCCAGGCCGACTCGGGTCGACACGTCGGCAGCGCGCTGGACGGGAGCGCCGTCGAACTGCGTGATCACGTCGCCGGGTTTCAGGCCGGCGGCCTGCGCCGGCGTGTCGGCCTCGACGCTGGCGACCAGCGCGCCGTCCGGGCGCGACAGCCCGAACGAATCGGCGAGCGACTGGTCGAGATCCTGCAGCATCACGCCGAGGCGGGCGTGGCGCACGTGACCCGTGGCGACGATCTGGTCCTTCGCGTGCAGCGCGACGTCGATCGGGATCGCGAAGGCCAGCCCCTGGTAACCGCCCGTCTGCGTATAGATCTGCGCGTTGATGCCGACCACGCCGCCCTCGGCGTTGAACAGCGGACCGCCCGAATTGCCCGGGTTGACGGCGGCGTCGGTCTGGATGAACGGGACATACGCGTCGCCCGGCAGCGAGCGGCCCTTGGCACTGACGATGCCCGCGGTCGCGCTCTCCTCGAAACCGAAGGGCGCGCCGATCGCCAGCACGTAGTCGCCGACCTGCAGCTTCCTCGGATCGCCGAACTTCACGGTCGGCAGATCCTTGGCATCGACGCGCAGGACCGCGACGTCGGTCGCGGGGTCTGAGCCGAGCACCTTGGCGGTGAGCTCGCGCCGGTCCCAGAACTTGACCGTCACCTCGTGCGCGTCGCGCACGACGTGGGCGTTGGTCAGGATGAGGCCGTCGGCGCCGATGATGAAGCCCGAGCCCTGGCCGTGGAACGGCATCTCGCCGCGCGGCCCCGGCATGCGGAATCCGGGCAGGCCGCGGAAGAATTGGAAGAACGGGTCCTGATCGAAGCCCTGCCAGTCGCCCGTTTCGACCTTGCGCGTGCCTTCGACCGTGACGCCGACCACGGCGGGGCCGAACTGCTGCACGATCGCGCGATAGTTCGGGGGGCTTGCGGGCGGCAGCGTCGCGGGCTGTGCCTCGGCGCCGGCCGCGGCCGGCGTGGCGGTCGATGCGGCCGGTCCTGCCGAGGCGGCCGCCGTTTGGGTCTTGTGGGTGAGGAAATCCCAGACGCCGGCGCGGCTCGGCGCGGCGCTCCACAGGCCGAGCGCGACGATCGCGCCCGCAATCGTCGTGGCGGCAAGGGCCTTTCTCTTCATCGGCATTCTCCTTGGGTGACGTACCGCGGATGCCACCTTAGGCACCCGTGGTTAGGCGCGCGTGAGGTGCCGATTAGGCCGGGGTTAAGGCAGGGGAGAGCCCCCGTTGCTGCGGCACCTGGACACGGACCGTGAACCGGGTGCCAGCAAGAACGACGCCCGTGAATGCCGCGGGGGGTGCTCGAGGGGGGGCGCAGCCACCCCTCGAAGCCGATCCTCCCGCTTTTCGGTTCCGAAGCTGCAGACTCCAAGCGTCCTGCGCCGCCACCTTTCGGAGCTACGGTTCATGGAGAAGGTGGCTCGATCGCGGCGATCCGCAGCGCGACGCGCAGGCCGCCGAGCGGCGAATCGAGCAGCGACAGCGCAGCCCGATGGCGCTCGGCGATGCTGTGCACGATCGCCAGCCCCAGGCCGCTGCCTGTGTCGCTGCCGCTTCCGCTGCCGCCGTCGCCCGTGCGCTCGCCACGATAGAAGCGGTCGAACACACGGTCGCGCTCGCCCGCCGGTATGCCGGGACCCGAATCGTCGACGCGCAGCGACACCTGATCGCCCTCGCGCCGCAGCCGCAGCTCGACCCGGCCCCCGGCGGGCGTATAGCGCACCGCGTTGTCGATCAGGTTGCGCGCGAGGATGCGCAGGCCGGACGCGTCGCCCTGGACCCATGCGGCGGCCTCGGCCTCGAGCTCCAGTTCGATCCCGTGCGCGCGCGCCAGCGGCACCACGTCGGCGGCGGCCAGACGCACGGTCTCGGCCAGATCGACCGGCCCCTGGGGGGCATCGCGCGCGCCCGGTTCGCTGCGCGCGAGCGTGAGCAGCTGTTCGACCAGGTGCGCGGCGCGATCGATGCCGGCCGCGAGCGATTCGAAGGCCTCGTGCCGCTCGCCTTCGGTGTTCGCGCGTCCGAGCAGGCGCAGCTGCAGCTTGAGCGCCGTCAGCGGCGAGCGCAGCTCGTGTGCCGCATCGGCGACGAAGGCGCGCTGCGCCTCGAACGAGCGGCGCAGGCGCGACAGCAGCGCGTTGATCGACTCGACCAGCGGCAGGACCTCGCCCGGCAGGCGCTCCGCGGGCACCGAATCGAGCGCGTCGGCGTCGCGCCGCTTGACCTCGGCCGCCAGCTGGCGCAGCGGCCGCAACGATGCGCCGACGCTCCACCACACGACGGCGGCCAGCAGGGGCGCGAACGCCAGCAGCGGCGCGACGCTGCGCAGCGCGGCCTCGGCCGCGAGGCGGCGCCGGACTTGCACCGGCTGCGCGACCTGGATCACCCGGTCGCGCGCCGTGGTGCTGTAAAGGCGCCACTCCGTGCCGTCGACTTCGACCTGCGCGAATCCGAGCACCGCCCGCGGCGGGAACCCCGGGCGCGCCCCGGACGCGTAGATGGGCAGGCCGTCGAGCGACCAGATCTGGACCACGAAGTCGGCCTGCTCGTTGGCGAGCGCCGCCGCCTCCTCGGGCGCGATGAAACCCTGGTCGCGCAGCGAAAGGGCCATCTGCTGCAGCTGGTAGTCGAACAGCGACTCGGATTCGCGCAGCACGCTGTGGTAGGTCATCGCGGCACCCGCCGCCGCCCCGAGTCCCACCGCGCTCAGCAGCCAGACCAGCAGCCGGGCCCGGATCGACTTCACGTCGTGGCGCGCGGCGCGTCGACGAAATAGCCCACGCCGCGCACGTTGCGGATGAAATCGGCGCCCAGCTTGCGCCGCAGCTGGTGCACGTACACCGAAACCGCGTTGCTCTCGATCTCCTCGCCCCAGCCGTACAGGCGGTCCTCGAGCTGGGCCCGCGACAGGATCGCGCCCGGGCGGACCAGCAGCGCCTCGAGGAGCGCGTATTCGCGCGCCGACAGCATGACCGGCTCGCCGTCGCGCGTCACCTGCCGCGAGGCGGGATCGAGCCGCACCGCTCCGACCTCGATCACCGGTTCGGCCCGGCCGCTTCGCCGGCGCACCACCGCTCGCATCCGGGCGGCAAGCTCCTCGAGCTCGAACGGCTTGACGATGTAGTCGTCGGCCCCGGCGTCCAGTCCTCCGACCCGGTCGCGCAGCGTGTCGCGAGCGGTGAGCACGATCACGGGCGTATCGTTCCGGCGCGCCCGCAGGTCGCGCAGGATGTCCAAACCGTCGCGCCCCGGCAGGCCAAGGTCGAGCAGCACCAGGTCGAAGCGCTCGGTTGCCAGCGCCGACCCGGCGGCGCGGCCGTCGCGCACCCAGTCCACGGCGTACCCGTCCTGCCGCAACGCGGCGCGGACGCCGTTGCCGATCATCGGATCGTCTTCGACCAGGAGGACTCGCATGAACGTCTCGGGCGCGCGGATGGGCGGTTCGGGTGCGCGGACAGTCTGCCCCGGACCCGTTATGCCGGCGTTAGGCCCCCGGCGCGCGGGTGCGGCCCGCCGGCGCCGGGCGTGAGCGGGGCCCACGGCGAAGCCGCACCCCCGATCGGATATACTTCCGGGTTCACGGCGCGGCTTTCCTTCCGTGTCCGCTAGTCGAACGAAAAGGGAAAATCATGGCGGTTGCAGATATCAAGAAGGGCGACATCGTCGCCAAGTATCAACGCGCCGGAAACGATACCGGTTCACCGGAGGTCCAGGTCGCGTTGCTGACGGCGCGGATCAACGAGCTGACCGAGCATTTCAAGACCCACGTCAAAGACCACCATTCGCGGCGCGGGTTGTTGAAGATGGTGAGCCGCCGGCGCAAGCTGCTCGACTATCTGAAGGGTAAGAACCCGGATGCCTACAAGGGGCTGATCGACAGCCTCGGGCTGCGCAAGTAGTCGGGTCCCGCGCAAAGCGACCGTCCGCGCGACAAGGGCGCCGTGCAAAACGGAAATCGGACAGCAGGGCCTGCGCCAGGCGACGGTGCAGGCTCTTTTTGCTATTCCTCGGCGGCAATCCCGGGGCCGGTCGGCCGCGGCCGGATTGCGGGTGACGGACCCGCGTCGTGACATCAGCGCAACTGCATCGGCAGTCCGAAAGGAACGGAAGTGTTTGAAAAAGTGACCAAGTCATTCCAGTACGGAGCCCACACGGTGGTCCTGGAAACGGGCGAGATGGCGCGCCAGGCTTCCGGCAGCGTGCTGGTGTCGATGGACGACACGGTCGTCCTTGCCACCGTGGTCGCGCAGCCGAAGGCCAAGGCGGGCCAGGATTTCTTCCCGCTGACCGTCGACTACGTCGAGAAGACCTACGCTGCGGGCAGGATCCCGGGAGGGTTCTTCAAGCGCGAGGGCCGTCCGTCCGAGAAGGAGACGCTGACCTCGCGCCTGATCGACCGGCCGATACGGCCGCTGTTTCCCGACGGCTTCTTCAACGAAGTCCAGGTCGTGATACATGTGTTCTCGGTCAATCCGGAGATCGATCCCGATATCCCCGCACTGATCGGGGCCTCGGCGGCGCTGTCCGTGTCCGGCATCCCGTTCAAGGGGCCGATCGGTGCCGCGCGCGTCGGCTACGTCGACGGCCAGTACGTGGTCAACCCGACCGCGACCCAGCTCAAGCAGTCGCGGCTCGACCTCGTCGTGGCGGGCACCGAGCGCGCCGTGCTGATGGTCGAATCCGAAGCCGACCAGCTGCCCGAGGACGTGATGCTGGGCGCGGTGATGTTCGGCCACCAGCAGATGCAGGCCGTGATCGACGCGATCCACGAGCTCGTGCGCGATGCGGGCAAGCCGGCCTGGGACTGGCAGGCGCCGGCCCGCAACGAGCCCCTGATCGCCAGGCTCGAGCAGCTTGCGGGCCAGGGTTTCCGCGAGGCCTACCAGATCCGCAGCAAGCAGGCCCGCACGCGCCGCATCGACGAAGTCGCCGCGCAGGCGTGGCAGCAGCTCAATGCGGCCGCGGCGGGTGCGGGCGCCGAAGCGCTGCCCGACGCCAACACGGTCGAAGGAATCCTGTTCGACATGCAGGCCAGGATCGTGCGCAACCAGATCCTCGAGGGCGAGCCGCGCATCGACGGCCGCGACACGCGCACGGTGCGCCCGATCGCGATCCGGCTCGGCGTGCTTCCGCGCACCCACGGCTCGGCGCTGTTCACGCGCGGCGAGACGCAGGCGATGGTGACCGCGACGCTCGGCACCAAGCAGGACGAGCAGATCATCGACGCGCTGCAGGGAGAGTACCGCGAGCGCTTCCTGCTCCATTACAACATGCCTCCGTTCGCGACCGGCGAGACCGGACGCGTCGGTGCCCCGAAACGGCGCGAGATCGGCCACGGGCGGCTCGCCAAGCGCGCGCTGGTCGCCGTGCTGCCGCCGATCGAGGAGTTCCAGTACTCGATCCGGGTCGTGTCGGAGATCACCGAATCGAACGGATCGTCGTCGATGGCCTCGGTATGCGGCGGCTGCCTGGCTCTGATGGACGCCGGCGTGCCCGTCAAGGCCCACGTGGCCGGCGTCGCGATGGGGCTCATCAAGGAAGGCAACCGGTTCGCCGTGCTGACCGACATCCTCGGCGACGAGGATCACCTCGGCGACATGGACTTCAAGGTGGCCGGCACGTCGGCCGGCGTGACCGCGCTGCAGATGGACATCAAGATCGAAGGCATCACCCGCGAGATCATGCAAGTGGCGCTCGCCCAGGCGCGCGAGGGGCGGATGCTGATCCTGCAGAAGATGCAGGAGTCGATCGCCGCGTCGCGCGGCGAGCTGTCGGCCTTCGCCCCGCGCATGATCCGGATCAAGATCAATCCGGAGAAGATCCGCGACGTGATCGGCAAGGGCGGCGCCGTGATCCGCGCGCTGACCGAGGAGACCGGCACCCAGATCGACATCGAGGACGACGGCACCGTGACGATCGCCAGCGTCGACCGGGAGAAGGGCCGCGAAGCCGAGCGCCGCATCCTCGCGCTGACGGCCGACGTCGAAGTGGGCAAGGTCTACGACGGCACGGTGCTGCGGCTGCTCGACTTCGGCGCGATCGTGCAGATCCTGCCCGGGCGCGACGGCCTGCTGCACATCTCCCAGATCGCCCACGAGCGCGTCAATCAGGTGTCCGACTACCTGAAGGAAGGCCAGCAGGTCAAGGTCAAGGTCATCGAGGCCGACGAAAAGGGGCGCGTGCGGCTGTCGATGAAGGCGGTCGCTGAGCAGCCCGCGGTCGTGGCGCAGCCACAGTAGTCGGCCCGGAAGTCGCCCCGGAATTCGGCCCGGATTCGCCGCGCGGAGCCCCGTGAGAGCGATCGAGATCTCCAACCCCGGCGGACCCGAGGTCCTGCGACTCGCCGAGCGTCCGCAGCCGCGGCCGCAGGCGGGCGAGGCCCTGGTGCGGGTGTTCGCCGCCGGCGTCAATCGGCCCGACGTCCTGCAGCGCAAGGGCGCCTATGCGCCGCCGCCGGGCGCCTCCGACCTGCCCGGGCTGGAAGTCGCGGGCGTGATCGAAGGCGGAGATCTGGGGTCGAGCGGCCTCGCCGCCGGCGGGCCGGTGTGCGGCCTGATCGCCGGCGGCGGGTATGCGGAGTACTGCACGGTGCCGGTGGGGCAGCTGCTGCCGGTGCCGCGCGGCCTCACGTACGCCGAGGCGGCCGCGCTTCCCGAAACCTACTTCACGGTATGGAGCAACGTCTTCGATCGCGCGCACCTGGCGCCGGGCGAGTCGCTGCTGGTGCAGGGCGGAGCGAGCGGTATCGGCGTGGCGGCGGTGCAGCTGGCCGCCGCGCGCGGCCATCCGGTGTTCGCGACCGCCGGATCCGACGACAAGTGCCGCGCGGTCGAGCGGCTCGGCGCCCGCCGCGCGATCAACTACCGCAGCGGCGATTTCGTCGCCGAGGTCAAGGCGCTGACCGCCGGGCGCGGCGTCGACGTGATCCTGGACATGGTTGCCGGCGACTACGTCGCGCGCGAGGTCGAGTGCCTGGCCGACGACGGACGGCTGGCGGTCATCGCGATCCAGGGCGGCGTGCGCGCGGCGTTCGATGCCGGAGCGCTGTTGCGGCGCCGGCTGACGATCACGGGTTCCACGCTTCGCCCGCGCAGCGTCGAGTTCAAGGCGGCGGTCGCGCGCCGCCTGCACGAGCAGGTATGGCCGCTGCTCGAGAGCGGCCGGATCTCGCCGATGGTGTTTCGCGTGTTCGCGCTCGAGCAGGCGGGCGACGCGCACCGGCTGATGGAGTCCGGTGAACACATCGGCAAGATCGTGCTGGCCGTCGCGGCCGAGGCGCAGTCGCGCCCGTCGCGCTGATCGCAGCCGAACCGAACCTGGGAGCCCGGCCGTGCGCCGAAAACTGGTCGCAGCCAACTGGAAGATGAACGGCACGCGCGTCGACAACGAGCGCTGGCTGCAGGCGTTCCGGGCGTCGCCGCCGCATTGTGAAACGGTCGTGTGCGCGCCTTTCGTCTATCTGGGCCAGGTCGTCGAGGGCCTTGCCGGCACCGGCGCCGACGCCGGCGCCCAGAACGCGAGCGCGTCGGCGCCGGGCGCGTTCACGGGCGAGGTCGCGGGCGAGATGCTGGTCGACTGCGGCGTCCGCTGGGTGATCGTCGGCCATTCGGAGCGCCGAAGCCTGTACGCGGAGTCCGACCTCGTCGCGGCCGCAAAGGCGGCGCACGCGCTTGCTCTCGGCCTGCGGCCGATCGTCTGCGTCGGCGAGACGCTGGAGCAGCGCGAGAAGGGACAGACTGCCGCGGTGGTCGACGCCCAGCTCGACGCGGTGCTGCGCGCCTGCACGCCGGCGCAGCTGACGCGCGGCGCGATCGCCTACGAGCCCGTATGGGCAATCGGCACCGGACGCACCGCGACCCCGCAGCAGGCGCAGGAAGTGCACGCCGCGATCCGCGCCAAAATGGCGGCGGTCGATCGCGACGCCGCCGCCGCGATGCGCGTGCTGTACGGCGGCAGCGTCAAGGCGGCCAATGCGGCGGACCTCTTTTCGCAGCCCGACATCGACGGCGGGCTGGTCGGCGGCGCTTCGCTGGTCGCCGCCGAGTTCCTTGCCATCTGCGCGGCGGCACAGAGCTGAAATGACCGCCGCATCGTTCTTCGACAGGAGTCCGCTATGGGTTGGCTGATGTCCTTGCTGATCGTCACGCAGGTGATCTGCGCCGTGGCGATCATCATCCTCGTGCTCCTTCAGCACGGCAAAGGCGCCGACATGGGAGCCGCGTTCGGCGGGGGCGCCTCGGGCAGCCTGTTCGGCGCGACGGGTTCGGCGAACTTCCTTTCGCGCACCACCGCCGTCATCGCAACGATTTTCTTCATAGTGACCATCGGTCTCGCCTATGCGACGACGACCGCGCGCGCGCCGCGCGGCGACACGACCAGCGTGATGGGCGGTGCCGCGAAGCAGCCCCCAGCCGGCAATCCGGCGCCCCCGGGCGCCGATGTGCCGGTCCCGGCGCCGGCACCCGCAGCACCGGCCGGGCCCGAAGGCAAGGGCGCCGGGAAGGACGCCGGCTCCGGTGCGCCGAACAAGGCCGCCGAGATCCCCAAGTAGCGGGCCTCGCCCCGATCCCGCCTTTGCGCCGGAGCTCGCTCCCCGGATCGGCCGCGGATATTTCGAGTCTTTTAGGACTCTAACGAACACCCGCCGTGAGCGGCCGATGCGCCGTGGCCGAGGTGCGGCCGCAACGCGCGTCCGCCCGGCAAGTCCCCGACGTGAAACGGGGTAGAATCCGCGCCGATCGCCGACGTGGTGGAATTGGTAGACACACCATCTTGAGGGGGTGGCGGCGAAAGCCGTGTGAGTTCGAGTCTCACCGTCGGCACCACTCGCGGCTTGCGGGCGCCCGGTGCGGCCGGGCGCGCGTAAATCGGATGTTGGGCAGCACCTGATTCGGGTGAACGTGTGAACCTCGACAACTACCTTCCGGTCCTGCTGTTCATGCTGGTGGGAGTGCTGATCGGCTACGCGCCGATCGCCATCGGCGCCGTGCTCGGGCCGCGGCGACCCGACCCCGAGAAGCTGTCCCCCTACGAGTGCGGCTTCGAGGCGTTCGAGGACGCGCGCATGAAGTTCGACGTGCGCTACTACCTCGTCGCGATCCTCTTCATCCTGTTCGATCTCGAGGTCGCCTTCCTGTTTCCGTGGGCAGCATCGCTCGGCAACCTGGGCGCATGGAGCGTCGGGTTCTGGGCCATGATGCTGTTCCTCGCCGTGCTCACGGTCGGCTTCGTCTACGAATGGAAAAAGGGCGCGCTCGACTGGGAGTGACCGTCAAATGGCTCTTCGGGGTGAACAGTCAGGACTGCGATAGATGGGCATCGAGGGCATTCTCAACGAAGGATTCGTCACGACCAGTGCCGACAAGCTGATCAACTGGTCGAAGACGGGTTCGCTGTGGCCGATGACCTTCGGGCTGGCCTGCTGCGCGGTCGAGATGATGCATGCCGGGGCCGCCCGCTACGACCTCGACCGTTTCGGCGTCGTGTTCCGGCCCAGCCCGCGCCAGTCCGACGTGATGATCGTCGCAGGCACGCTGTGCAACAAGATGGCGCCGGCGCTGCGCAAGGTCTACGACCAGATGCCGGAGCCGCGCTGGGTGATCTCGATGGGATCGTGCGCCAACGGCGGCGGCTACTACCATTACTCGTACTCCGTGGTGCGCGGATGCGACCGCATCGTGCCGGTCGACATCTACGTTCCGGGCTGTCCGCCCACGGCCGAAGCGCTGATCTACGGGATCATCCAGCTGCAGAACAAGATCCGCCGCACCAACACGATCGCCCGCTGACCGTGTTGCGAACCGCGAAACCGACCCGATGACGAAGCCAATCGAAGAACTCGCGGAGCGCCTGCGCGCGCGCCTTGGCGCGCGTGCCGCCTCGATCGAGATCGTGCGCGGCGAAGCGACGCTGGTCGTGCCGGCCGCCGAGCATCTCGGGGTCGCTCAAGAGCTGCGCGACGATCCGGCGCTCGGGTTCGAGCAGGCGATCGACCTGTGCGGCGTCGATTACCTTGCCTACGGCGACGGCGGCGATCCGGCGGTGGCGCGCGGCAGACGGTTCGCGGCCGTCGTCCACCTGCTGTCGGTGTCGAACAACTGGCGCCTGCGCCTGCGGACCTTCTGCGAGGACGACGAGTTTCCGACGGTGGCCTCGCTGGTCGGCGTCTGGCCTTCGCTCGGCTGGTTCGAGCGCGAGGCGTTCGACCTGTACGGGATCGTGTTCGAGGGGCACCCGGACCTGCGGCGGATCCTGACCGACTACGGATTCATCGGCCATCCGTTCCGCAAGGATTTCCCGATCTCGGGCCACGTCGAGATGCGCTACGACCCCGACCAGAAGCGCGTGATCTACCAGCCGGTCACGATCGAGCCGCGCGAAGTGACCCCGCGCGTCGTGCGCGAGGACAACTACGCGCGGGGCAGCTGATCGAGCCATGGCGGACATCCGCAACTACACGCTGAACTTCGGCCCCCAGCACCCGGCCGCGCACGGGGTGCTGCGGCTGGTGCTGGAGCTCGACGGCGAGGTGATCCAGCGCGCCGACCCGCACATCGGGCTGCTGCACCGCGCCACCGAGAAGCTGGCCGAGACCCGCACGTTCATCCAGTCGGTCCCCTACATGGACCGGCTCGACTACGTGTCGATGATGTGCAACGAG
Source organism: uncultured Burkholderiaceae bacterium (assembly GCA_964512305.1). GTDB lineage: Bacteria > Pseudomonadota > Gammaproteobacteria > Burkholderiales > Burkholderiaceae_F > CAZEIW01. Next base: position 11,578 of record CAZEIW010000194.1, read on the forward strand.
CACGCCTACGTGCTGGCGATGGAGCGGCTGCTCGGGATCGACGTCCCGCTGCGCGCCCAGTACATCCGCGTGATGTTCGACGAGATCACCCGCCTGCTGAACCACCTGCTGTGGATCGGCGCCCACGGCCTCGACGTCGGCGCGATGGCGGTGTTCCTGTACGCGTTCCGCGAGCGCGAGGACCTGTTCGACATGTACGAGGCGGCGTCCGGCGCGCGCATGCACGCCGCGTACTACCGGCCGGGCGGCGTCTACCGCGATCTGCCCGACTCGATGCCGCGCCACGGCCCGTCGAAGCTGCGCGGCACGCGCGACATCAAGCGCCTGAACGAGACCCGGCAGGGATCGCTGCTCGATTTCATCGGGGCCTTCACGGACCGCTTCCCGACCTTCGTCGACGAGTACGAGACGCTGCTCACCGACAACCGGATCTGGAAGCAGCGCCTGGTCGGCGTCGGCGTGGTCAGCCCGGAACGCGCGCTGGCGCTGGGATTCACCGGTCCGATGCTGCGCGGCTCGGGCATCGCGTGGGACCTGCGCAAGAAGCAGCCGTACGAGGTCTACGACCGCGTCGAGTTCGACATCCCGATCGGGCGCAACGGCGACTGCTACGACCGCTATCTGGTGCGGATGGAGGAGATGCGCCAGAGCAACCACATCATCCGCCAGTGCGTCGACTGGCTGCGCGCCAATCCGGGGCCGGTGATGTCCGACAATCACAAGATCGCGCCGCCTTCGCGCGTCGACATGAAGTCGAACATGGAAGAGTTGATCCATCATTTCAAGCTCTTCACCGAGGGCTTCCACGTCCCGCCCGGCGAGACGTATGCGGCGATCGAGCACCCGAAGGGCGAGTTCGGGATCTACCTGATCTCCGACGGCGCCAACAAGCCGTACCGGCTCAAGATCCGCGCGCCGGGGTTCGTCCACCTGCAGGCGTTCGACGAGATGACGCGCGGGCACATGATCGCCGACGCGGTGACCGTGATCGGCACGCAGGACATCGTGTTCGGGGAGATCGACCGATGAGCGCGCTGCCGCAGGCCCAGCGCCGGCTTTCCGAGGACGCGTACCGCCGCATCGAGCGCGAGATCGCCAAGTATCCGGAAGGCCGGCAGCAGTCGGCCGTGATGGCCGCGCTCGCGATCGCGCAGGACGAGCTGGGCTGGATCTCGCCGGAGACGATCGAGGAGGTCGCGGCGCGCCTCGACATGCCGCCGATCGCGGTGTACGAGGTCGCGACCTTCTACTCGATGTACAACCTGAAGCCGGTCGGCCGCCACAAGATCACGGTGTGCACGAACCTTCCGTGCGCGCTGTCCGGGGCCAACGCGGCGGCGCAGCGGCTCAAGAGCCGGCTGGGGATCGGCTTCGGCGAGACCACGGCCGACGGCGGCTTCACGCTGAAGGAGGGCGAGTGCATGGGCGCCTGCGGCGACGCGCCGGTGATGGTGGTCGACGACAAGCGCATGTGCGGCTTCATGAGCGACGAGCGCATCGACGGGCTGCTCGACGAGCTGTCCGGGTCCGGTTCCGGCGGCGAAGCGGGCGGCGGGAGCAAAGGGTGAGCGCGCAGACCTGCTTCCACGGCCGGCATCTGCAGCCGATCCTGCTCGCCGGGCTCGACGGCAGCAACTGGCACCTGGGCGACTACGAGCGGCGCGGCGGCTACCAGGCGCTGCGCAGGCTGCTGGCCGAGAAGACGCCGCCCGACGCCGTGGTGGCCGAGGTCAAGAAGTCGGCGCTGCGGGGCCGCGGCGGCGCGGGATTCCCGACCGGGCTCAAGTGGAGCTTCATGCCGCGCCAGTACGCCGGGCAGAAATACGTCGTGTGCAACTCCGACGAGGGCGAGCCCGGGACGTTCAAGGACCGCGACCTGCTGCGCTACGACCCCCACAGCGTGATCGAAGGGATGGCGATCGGCGGCTACGCGATGGGAGCGACGGTCGGCTACAACTACATCCACGGCGAGATCTGGGCCGAGTACGAGCGCTTCCAGCAGGCTCTCGACGAGGCCTATGCCGCCGGGCTGCTGGGCAGGGACATCCTCGGCTCCGGCTTTTCGTTCGACCTGTACGCGAGCCACGGCTTCGGCGCCTACATCTGCGGCGAGGAAACCGCGCTGCTCGAATCGATCGAGGGCAAGAAGGGGCAGCCGCGCTACAAGCCTCCGTTCCCGGCGAGCTACGGCCTGTACGGGCGGCCGACCACCATCAACAACACCGAGACCTTCGCGGCGGTGCCGTGGATCATGCGCAACGGCGCCGATGCCTTCCTCGCGCTGGGGCGCCCGAACAACGGCGGCACCAAGATCTTCTCGGTGTCGGGCGACGTCCGCTACCCCGGCAACTACGAAGTGCCGCTGGGCACGCCGTTCGCGATGCTGCTCGGGCTGGCCGGCGGCATGCGCGGCGGCCGCCGGATCAAGGCGGTGATCCCCGGCGGATCGTCGATGCCGGTGCTGCCGGGCGACGTGATGATGGCCACCGACATGGACTACGATTCGATCGCCAAGGCCGGTTCGATGCTCGGGTCGGGCGCGGTGATCGTGATGGACGACACGCGCTGCATGGTGCGCTGCCTCGAGCGCCTCGCCTACTTCTATTTCGAGGAATCCTGCGGCCAGTGCACGCCGTGCCGCGAGGGCACGGGCTGGCTGTACCGCGTCGTGCACCGGATCGAGACCGGCCAGGGCCGGCGCGAGGATCTCGACCTGCTCAATTCGGTCGCCGACAACATCATGGGCCGGACGATCTGCGCGCTCGGCGACGCGGCCGCCATGCCCGTGCGTTCCTTCGTCAAGCACTTCCACGCCGAGTTCGAGCACCATATCGAGCACAAGCGCTGCCTGGTGCCCGAGTACGCCTGAACCCCATGATCGAAATCGAAATCGACGGCAGGAAGGTCGCGGTGCGCCAGGGCAGCACCGTGATGGATGCGGCGAACCAGCTCGGCATCTACGTGCCCCACTTCTGCTATCACAAGAAGCTGTCGATCGCGGCCAACTGCCGGATGTGCCTGGTCGACATCGACAAGTCGCCCAAGCCGATGCCCGCCTGCGCGACCCCGGCCACCGCCGGGATGGTCGTGCGCACCGCGAGCGCGCGCGCCAAGCAGGCGCAGCGCTCGGTGATGGAGTTCCTGCTGATCAATCACCCGCTCGACTGCCCGATCTGCGACCAGGGCGGCGAGTGCCAGCTGCAGGATCTCGCGGTCGGCTACGGTCCGTCGGCGTCGCGCTACCAGGAACCGAAGCGGGTCGTGTTCCACAAGAGTCTCGGACCGCTGATCTCGGCCGAGGAGATGACGCGCTGCATCCACTGCACGCGCTGCGTGCGCTTCGGCCAGGAGATCGCCGGCCAGATGGAGCTCGGCATGGCCGGGCGCGGCGAGCACTCCGAGATCCTGTCGTTCCTCGGCCGCAGCGTCGACTCCGAGCTGTCGGGCAACATGATCGACGTGTGTCCGGTCGGCGCGCTCACCAGCAAGCCGTTCCGCTACGAAGCGCGCAGCTGGGAGCTGGCGCGGCGCAGGTCCGTGTCGCCGCACGACAGCCTCGGCTCCAACCTCGTGCTGCAGGTCAAGGGCGAGCGCGTGCTGCGCGTGCTGCCGCTGGAGAACGAAGAGGTCAACGACTGCTGGCTGTCCGACCGCGACCGCTTCTCGTACGAGGGGCTGGCGGCCGCCGACCGCCTCACGCGGCCGATGCTGCGGCAGTCCGGGCAGTGGCGCGAAGTCGACTGGGCCGAGGCTCTCGCGTTCGCCGCGCAGGCGCTGACCGAGGCGCGCAACCGGCACGGCGCCGGCGCGCTGGGCGCGCTGGCGGCGCCCGGCAGCACGCTGGAGGAGATGTTCCTGCTCGGGCGCCTGGTGCGCGGCCTGGGCTCCGACAACATCGACTTCCGCCTGCGCCAGCGCGACTTCTCGGCCGACGCCACGCGCTGCGGCGCGCCCTGGCTGGGCATGCCTGTGACGGCGCTCGACTCGCTCGACCGCCTGCTGGTGGTCGGCTCCTTCCTGCGCAAGGACCATCCGCTGATGGCCGCGCGCGTGCGCCAGGCCGCCGCGCGAGGCTGCGAGGTCTCATCGGTGCACGCACTCGACGACGACTGGCGGCTGCCGGTCGCCCAAAAGGCGATCGTCGCGCCCTCGGCGTGGGTGCGGACGCTCGCCGCGGTGGCGGTGGCGGTGGCGCGGATCAAGGGCGTCGCCGCGCCGGTCGACGGCATCGAGCCCGACGCCGCCTCGCAGGCCATCGCCGCCAGCCTTTGCTCGGGCAGCCGGGTGGCGCTGCTGGCGGGCAACGCCGCGCTCCAGCATCCGCAGGCGGCGCTGCTGCAGGCGTGGATCCAGTGGATCGCCGACGCGATCGGCGCGCGCCACGGCGTGCTGGGCGAGGGCGCCAACAGCGTCGGCGGCTACCTGGCCGGCGCGCGGCCGTCGCAGGGCGGGCTGGATGCGCGCGCGATGATCGAGCGGCCGCTGCAGGCGTACCTGCTGTGGGGTGTCGAGCCCGAGCACGACAGCGCCGATCCGGCGCGCGCGGTCAGGGCGCTGTCGCAGGCCTCGACCGTCATCGCGTGCTCGGCGTTCCGCAATGGCGCGCTCGAGTACGCGCACGCGATCCTGCCGATCGCGACCTTTGCCGAGACCGCCGGCACCTTCGTCAACATCGAGGGCAGGGTGCAGAGCTTCAACGGCGCGGTGCGGCCTCCGGGCGAGGCGCGTCCCGGCTGGAAGGTGTTGCGCGTGCTCGGCAACCAGCTCGGCCTGCCGGGATTCGAGTATGAATCGCCGGAGGACGTGCGCGCGTCGGCCCTGCCGGCCGTCGTGCCGGCCTGGCTGTCGAACCGGATCGGCGTCGCGCCGACGCTGGGGCCGGACGCCGGCGCGGCGGCTTCCGCGGGCACCGCCGAGCGCATCGCCGACGTGCCGCCGTACTTCACGGATCCGATCGTCCGCCGCGCGGCGTCCCTGCAGAAGACGGCCGACGCGCACGTGCCCAGGGCGTATGCCAACGCGGCGACGCTGGCGCGCTTCGGCCTGCGGCCGGGCGCCAAGGCGCTCGCGCGCCAGGGCGGCGACGCGGCCGCGCTGCTCGAATGCGCGCTCGACGCCGGGCTGCCGGACGGCGTGGTGCGGGTGGCGGCGGGGCACGCGGCCACCAGCACGCTGGGCGACATGTTCGGCCAGATCTCGCTGGAGCACGCGCGATGAACTGGTTCGACGCCTGGGGCACCGCGGTCTTCCCGGCCGCCTGGTGGGCGGTGCTCGGCAACCTGATCAAGATCTTCGTGATCGTGCTGCCCGTGCTGGGCGCGGTCGCTTACCTGACGCTGTGGGAAAGGCGCCTGATCGGCTGGATGCACATCCGGATGGGGCCGAACCGGGTCGGTCCCTGGGGGCTGCTGCAGCCGATTGCCGACGCCCTCAAGCTGATGCTCAAGGAGGTGATCGCGCCCACGCAGGCCGACAAGATCCTCTACTTCACGGCGCCCGCGATGGTGATGATGCCGGCGATGACGGCATGGGCGGTGATCCCGTTCGCCCCCGGCGTCGTGCTGGCCGACATCAACGCCGGCCTGCTGTTCGTCATGGCGGTGACCTCGATCGGCGTGTACGGCGTGATCATCGCCGGCTGGGCGTCGAACTCGAAGTACGCGTTCCTGGGCGCGCTGCGCGCGGCGGCGCAGATGGTGTCGTACGAGCTCGCGATGGGCTTCGTGCTGGTGTCGGTGCTGCTGGTGTCGGGGTCGCTCAACATGAGCACCATCGTCAACGGCCAGAACGCCGGCTGGTTCGCCGATCGCGGCTTGACCTTCCTCTCGTGGAACTGGCTGCCGCTGCTGCCGCTGTTCGGCGTGTACGTGATCTCGGCGGTGGCCGAGACCAACCGCCACCCGTTCGACGTCGTCGAGGGCGAATCGGAGATCGTCGCCGGCCACATGGTCGAGTATTCCGGCATGGGCTTCGCGATGTTCTTCCTCGGCGAATACGCGAACATGATCCTGCTGGCGACGATGGCCGCCGTGATGTTCCTGGGCGGCTGGGCGGCGCCGATCGACCTGCAGCGCCTCGCCGGCATCTCGCTGCCCGGCTGGTGGAGCCACGGGCTGTCCGACTGGGTCTGGCTGTTCGCGAAGATCTTCGCCGGCTCGTCGATGTACATCTGGATCCGCGCCTCGTTCCCGCGCTATCGCTACGACCAGATCATGAGGCTCGGCTGGAAGGTGTTCATCCCGATCACGCTCGTCTGGCTGGTCGTGGTCGCGGTCTGGATGCAGACGCCGTGGAACATCTGGAAGACGGCAGGTCACGCGGCGCCGGCCGTCGCGGCCGCCGAGCGCTGACGGGACGGGCGATGGAAGCGGTCAGGGAATTCTTCGATTCGCTCCTCCTGAGGGAGCTGTTCAAGGGGCTCGCCCTGACCGGGCGCTACCTGTTCGCGCGCAAGATCACGATCCGGTACCCGGAGGAGAAGACGCCGGCCTCGCCGCGTTTCCGCGGCCTGCACGCGCTGCGGCGCTATCCGAACGGCGAGGAGCGGTGCATCGCGTGCAAGCTGTGCGAGGCGGTCTGCCCGGCGCTCGCGATCACGATCGAATCCGAGCAGCGCGCCGACGGCACCCGCCGCACGACGCGCTACGACATCGACCTGACCAAGTGCATTTTCTGCGGCTTTTGCGAGGAGAGTTGCCCGGTGGACTCGATCGTCGAGACCCACATCAGCGAGTACCACGGCGAGCGGCGCGGGGACCTGCTCTACACGAAGGAGATGCTGCTCGCGATCGGCGACCGTTACGAGAAGGAAATCGCGGCGGCGCGGGCGGCTGACGCCCGCTATCGCTGACAAGACCGCCCCGGAACCCAGAAGAAGAACGCGGCGGCCGGCCCTGCGCCAACCGGCGGGCCGGGCCGCGGATCAAGATGGATACCCTGACCGCACTTTTCGTCGTCTTCTCCGCCTGCACGCTGGTGTCGGCGCTGCGCGTGATCACCGCCCGCAACCCGGTCCACGCGGTGCTCTACCTCGTGCTGTCGTTCTTTTCGGCGGCCTGCCTGTGGATGCTGCTGCGGGCCGAGTTCCTCGCGATCGCGCTGGTGCTGGTGTACGTGGGCGCCGTGATGGTGCTGTTCCTGTTCGTCGTGATGATGCTCGACATCAACATCGACCGCAGCCGCGGGGGCTTCTGGCGCCACTTCCCGGTCGCCGCCATCGTGGCGGCCGCGATCTCGCTGCAGCTGTGGCTGGTGCTCGCCAACGGCAACTGGCTGCTGATGCGCCAGCCGGGACCGGGCATCCTGAAGGCCAACAACACGCAGGCGCTTGGAACGCTGGCCTTCACCGAGTACGTGTTTCCGCTGCAGCTCGCGGGCGTGATCCTGCTGGTGGCGATCGTCGCCGCGATCGCGCTGACGCTGCGCCGGCGCAAGGACGCCAAGCACCAGAGCCCGTCGCAGCAGGTCCGGGTGCGCAGCAGCGATCGGGTTTCGCTGGTGAAGATGCCGGCGGAGGGACGGGCACAGGCGCAGGGCGGGGCGGAAGCCGCGAAGCAGGGCTGATGATGTTCCGCCAAACCGTATACGCGCGTCGCGGCGGTAGCGAACTCCGGGCGCGATCTGCGCCAGAGCGACAGTTGTCATGGCCGCGGGTGGGGTTCGTGAACGGTCATTAGGGGGGGAGGATGGTTTCGTTGTCGTGGTATCTGGCGGTCGGCGCGCTGCTGTTCGCGATCAGCGTGATCGGCATCTTCCTCAACCGCAAGAACCTGATCGTGCTGCTGATGGCGATCGAGCTGATGCTGCTTGCGGTCAACACCAACTTCATCGCCTTCTCCCACTATCTGGGCGACCTGCACGGCCAGGTGTTCGTGTTCTTCATCCTGACGGTGGCCGCGGCCGAGTCGGCGATCGGGCTGGCGATCCTGGTCGCGCTGTTCCGCAACCTGAACACCGTCGCGGTCGACGAGCTCGACGCGCTGAAAGGCTGATCCTCCCATGTCGGCGATGTTCGAGATTTGCCTGCTGGTGCCGCTGGCGCCCCTGGCCGGATCGCTCCTGGCGGGGCTGTTCGGGCGCACGCTGGGCCGCGCGGGCGCGCACACGGTGGCGATCCTTGGCGTGCTGGTCGCGACGGTCGCCTCCGCGCTCGTGTTCGACGAGGTCGTGCTCAACCACCGGCCCTTTGCCGCGCCCGTCTACACCTGGGCCATGGCCGGCACGCTGAAGCTCGAGATCGGGTTCCTGATCGACGCGCTCGCCGCGACGATGATGCTGGTGGTGAGCTTCGTGTCGCTCATGATCCACGTCTACACGATCGGCTACATGGCCGACGACCCGGGCTACCAGCGCTTCTTCTCGTACATCTCGCTGTTCACGTTCTCGATGCTGATGCTCGTGATGAGCAGCAATTTCCTGCAGCTGTTCTTCGGCTGGGAGGCGGTCGGCCTGGTGTCGTACCTGCTGATCGGCTTCTGGTTCAAGCGCGAGAGCGCGATCCAGGCCAGCCTGAAGGCGTTCATCGTCAACCGGGTCGGCGACTTCGGTTTCGTGCTCGGCATCGGGCTGGTGTTCGCGACCTTCGGCACGCTCGACTACGGCGCGGTGTTCAGCGCGGCAGGGTCGGCGGCGGGCAAGACCCTGCCCGGGACCGACTGGTCGATCCTGACCGTGATCTGCATCTGCCTGTTCATCGGCGCGATGGGCAAGTCGGCGCAGTTCCCACTGCACGTGTGGCTGCCCGATTCGATGGAAGGCCCGACTCCCATCTCGGCGCTGATCCACGCCGCGACCATGGTGACGGCGGGAATCTTCATGGTCGCGCGCATGTCGCCGCTGTTCGAACTGTCCGACACCGCGCTGTCGTTCGTGATCGTGATCGGCGCCATCACCGCGTTCAGCATGGGCCTGCTCGGCATCGTGCAGAACGACATCAAGCGGGTGATCGCCTATTCGACGCTGTCGCAGCTCGGCTACATGACGGTGGCGCTGGGCGCGTCGGCGTACTCGGTGGCGATCTTCCACCTGGTCACGCACGCGTTCTTCAAGGCGCTGCTGTTCCTCGCCGCGGGGTCGGTGATCATCGCGATGCACCACGACCAGGACATCCGCCACATGGGCGGGCTGCGCCGCTACATGCCGATCACGTGGATCACGTCGCTGGTCGGCTCCCTGGCCCTGATCGGCACGCCCGGCTTCGCCGGCTTCTACTCGAAGGACAGCATCATCGAGGCCGTCGCCCACTCGACGATCCCCGGCGCGCGCTTCGCCTACTTCTGCGTGGTCGCCGGCGTTTTCGTCACGGCTTTCTACAGCTTCCGGATGTACTTCCTGGTGTTCCACGGCAACGAGCGCTTCGGGACCGCGCACGCGCACGGCGACGCGCACGGCGACGCGCACGACGGCGCGCACGGCGCCGATGCGCGGCACGGCGGCGGCTCGGACCATGCCGACGCGCACGCGGCGCACGCGGCCAAGCCGCGCGAGTCGCCGGCGGTGGTCTGGCTGCCGCTGGTTGCGCTGGCGATCCCGTCGGTCGTGCTGGGGTACATGGCGATCGGCGATCTGCTGTACTCGGGCTACTTCACCGGCTCGATCACGGTCAATGCGCAGGCGCACCCGGCGATGGCCGAGCTGGCGCACGAGTTCGACGGCGCGGCGGCGATGACGATCGAGGGCCTGACCAGCCTGCCGTTCGGGCTCGCCGTGGCCGGCGTCGCGCTGGCGTGGTACATGTACCTGCTGCGTCCCGAGCTGCCGGGGCGCATCCAGCACCGCTTCCAGGCGCTGCACAGGCTGCTCGTCAACAAGTACTACATGGACCGCATCAACGAGGTCGTGTTCGCGCGCGGCGCGCGCGCGATCGGCGCCGGGCTGTGGCAGGGCGGGGACGTGGCGCTGATCGACGGCCTCGCGGTCAACGGGTCGGCGCGGCTGGTGACCTCGATCGCGCTGCTGGTCAGGCGCGTGCAGTCGGGTTTCATCTACCACTACGCGTTCGCGATGCTGCTCGGCCTCATGATCGTGCTGTTCGCGTTCCTGACCTGGCCCTACGTGATCGGCGCCGCGCGATGAGCGGATGGATTTGTCCATGAACTCGAGTTTTCCCTGGCTCAGCCTTTCGATCTGGCTCCCGATCGTGTTCGGGGTCTTCCTGCTCGGCGCCGGCCGCGACCGCTCGCCGGGCGTCGTCAGGGCGGTGGCGTTCGTCGGCAGCCTGGTGTCCCTGCTGGCGACCGTGCCGGTGGTCGCGGGCTTCGATCCGGCGCAGGCCGGTCTGCAGTTCGTCGAGAAAGTGCCCTGGATCGACCGCCCGACGGCCTACTACCACCTGGGTGTCGATGGCCTTTCGATGTGGTTCGTGCCGCTGACCGCGTTCATCACAGTGGTCGCGGTGCTCGCCGGATGGAAGGCGATCGGGGACCGTCTCGCGCAGTACTACGCGTCGCTGCTGGTGCTGTCGGGGCTGCTGATCGGCGTGTTCGCCGCGGTCGACGGCCTGCTCTTCTACGTCTTCTTCGAGGCGACGCTGGTCCCGATGTACCTGATCATCGGCGTCTGGGGCGGGCCGAACCGGATCTACGCCGCGATCAAGTTCTTCCTGTACACGCTGCTGGGCTCGCTGCTGATGCTGGTCGCGCTGGTGTACCTGTATCAGACCGCGGGCGGCAGCTTCGACATCTTCGGCTGGCAGCGGCTGCGCCTCGGGATGACCGCGCAGGTCCTGCTCTTCCTCGCCTTCTTCGCCTCGTTCGCGGTCAAGGTGCCGATGTGGCCGGTCCATACCTGGCTTCCCGACGCGCACGTCGAGGCACCGACCGCCGGCTCCGTCGTGCTGGCGGCGATCATGCTGAAGCTGGGCGCGTACGGCTTCGTGCGCTTCTCGCTGCCGATCGCCCCCGACGCCGCGCACCAGCTGTCCTGGTTCGTGATCGCGATCTCGCTGATCGCGGTGGTGTACATCGGCTTCGTCGCGCTGGTGCAGACCGACATGAAGAAGCTGGTCGCCTACTCGTCGATCGCGCACATGGGCTTCGTCACGCTGGGCTTCTTCATCTTCAGCCAGATCGGCGTGGAGGGCGCGCTGACCCAGATGATCTCGCACGGCTTCGTCTCGGGCGCCATGTTCCTGTGCATCGGGGTGATGTACGACCGCACGCACTCGCGCGATATCGCCGACTACGGCGGCGTGGTCAACACGATGCCGCGCTTCGCCTCGTTCATGATGCTGTTCGCGATGGCCAATTGCGGCCTGCCGGGGACCAGCGGTTTCGTGGGCGAGTTCATGGTGATCCTCGGCGCGGTCAAGTACGACTTCTGGATCGGCCTGATCGCCGCGATCACCCTCGTGCTCGGCGCCGCCTACTCGCTGTGGATGTACAAGCGCGTGATCTTCGGCGACGTCGCCAATCGCACGGTCGGCGGGCTGACCGACGCGGACGGGCGCGAGCTGGTGGCGCTCGCGCTGCTTGCCGCCGCGGTGCTGTGGATGGGGGTCTATCCGAAGCCGCTGACCGACGCGATGCACGCGTCCGTTGCCGATCTGCTCGCGCACGTCGCCCAGTCCAAGATCCCGGGGCCGTGACGGCGATCCGACCCACGACCCTGCTCACCCCTTTCCCCTCTCCATGTCCAAGCTCAACCTGATCGCGACCCTGCCCGAGATGCTCGTTCTCGCGGCGGCATGCCTGATCCTGGTGTTCGACCTGTTCGTCCCTGAGCGGCGCCGCAACCTGACGTACGCGCTGACGCTGGTCGCGCTGGGCGCGGTCGGCGCCGCGGTCTGGGACCAGCTCGACGACCAGGTGGTCGAGTACGCGTTCGGGGGCATGTTCGTCACCGACCCGATGGCGCAGGTGCTGAAGCTGTTCGCGGTGCTCGCGACCGGCTTCGCGCTCGTCTATGCGCAGGGCTACGCGCGCGCGCGCGACATGTGGCACGGCGAGCTGTTCGCGCTCGCCCTGTTCGTGCTGCTCGGGATCATGACGATGATCTCGTCCAACAACCTCCTGGTCGTGTACCTCGGCCTGGAGCTGCAATCGCTGTCGCTCTACGGGCTGGTCGCGCTGCGGCGCGACGACGGCCGCGCGACCGAGGCGGCGATGAAGTACTTCGTGCTGGGGGCGCTCGCCTCGGGCTTCCTGCTGTACGGGATGTCGATGCTCTACGGCGCCGCGGGGACGCTCGACATCAACGAGCTGGCGCGGCGGATCGGCAGCGGCCAGGTCGCGACGCACTCGGCGCTGGTGCTGGGCGCCGTGTTCATCGTCGCCGGGATCGGGTTCAAGCTCGGCGCGGTGCCGTTCCACATGTGGATTCCGGACGTCTACCAGGGGGCGCCGACGCCGGTGACGCTGCTGATCGGCTCGGCGCCGAAGCTGGCCGCGTTCGCGATCGCGTTCCGGCTGCTCGTCGAGGGGCTGCCGCAACTGGCGCTCGACTGGCAGAAGATGCTGGCGCTCCTTTCGGTGGCCTCGCTCGCGATCGGCAACCTGACCGCGGTCGCGCAGACCAACCTCAAGCGCATGCTCGCCTACTCGACGATCGGCCAGATGGGTTTCATGCTGCTGGCGATGCTGTCCGGCGTGGCCGGCGGCAACACGCTGGTCACCGCCAATGCCTACGCGGCGGCGATGTTCTACGTGATCACCTACGCGCTCGCGACGCTGGGCACCTTCGGCATCATCCTGCTGCTGGCTCGCGAGGGCTTCGAGGCCGAGCAGATCGCCGATCTCCGCGGGCTCGGCAGGCGCAGCCCCTGGTACGCCTTCGTCATGGCGGTGCTGATGTTCTCGCTGGCCGGCGTGCCGCCCACGATGGGATTCGTCGCCAAGCTCTACGTGCTGCAGGCCCTGCTGTCCGACGGCACGACCGCCGGCGCGATCTGGCTGGCGGTGATCGCCGTTCTGTTCTCGGTGGTGGGGGCGTACTACTACATCCGCGTCGTCAAGGTGATGTTCTTCGACGCGCCGGAGGACGAATCGCCGATCGTCGCCGCGGCCGACATGCGTATCGCGCTGTCGGCCAATGGGCTGCTGCTGCTCGTGCTCGGGATGATCCCGCAATACCTGCTCGCGCTGTGCGCCGGCGCGATGGTGCGGACGCTCGGCGGCTGACCCGCCTCGTGTGATGGGCGAATGAGCGACGACGCGCCGGCGGTCGACCCGCTCGCGGAGCAGACGCTCGAATCGAGCCTCGTCTACGAGGGCGCGTTCCTGAGGATCTACCGCGACCGGGTGCGCTGCCCCGACGGGCACGTGGGCGTGCGCGAATTCGTCCGCCATCCGGGCGCGGTGATGATCGCCGCGCTGCTCGACGACGGCCGCGTGGTGCTCGAGCGCCAGTTCCGCTATCCGCTGGCGCGCAGCTTCGTCGAGCTGCCGGCCGGCAAGATCGACCCGGGCGAGACCCCGCTCGCATGCGCACGGCGCGAGCTGCTGGAGGAGACCGGCTACCGCGCCGGGCGCTGGCGGCACCTGGGCGGGTTCCACAACGCGGTCGGGTACTCCGATGAAAAGATCGAGGTCTTCCTCGCTCGCGACCTTGTGTTCGAGGGCGGGGCCACCGATGCGGGCGAGGTGATCGAGGTGTTCACCGCGCCCTGGCGCGACCTGCTCGATTGGGTGCGCACCGGCACGGTGACCGACGTCAAGACGATCGTCGGCGCGCATTGGCTGGAGCGCGTGCTGAGCGGCGCCTGGCCGCTGCCTGCGGACTGAAGCGCAGGACGCCGGCAGCATCGTCATCGCCCGGCCGACGCACTGCCGGAATAGCCGGTTTGCAGTACGCTCCTCGCCGAATCGACACCGCGCAAACCCCCAGGAGCCGGCCATGACGACCATCCCCAGCCTGAAAGGCAAGGTCCACGACGACCACTGGCAGACCCGGGTCGACCTCGCGGCCGCCTATCGCCTCGTGGCGCACTTCGGCTGGGACGACCTCGTGTTCACGCACATCACCGCGCGCGTCCCCGGAACCGACGACCAGTTCCTGATCAACCCCTACGGCATGATGTTCGACGAGATCACCGCATCGAGCCTGGTGCGCGTCGACGTCGCCGGGAACAAGCTCGACGACACGCCGTTTCCGGTCAATCCGGCGGGATTCGTGATCCACAGCGCGATCCACGGCGCGCGCCACGACGCGCAGTGCGTGCTGCACACGCACAGCTTGAACGGGGTCGCCGTGTCGGCGCAGACGCGCGGCGTGCTGCCGCTGTCGCAGCCGTCGATCTTCGTGCTGTCCAGCCTGTCCTACCACTCGTACGAGGGCGTCGCGCTGCGCGACGACGAGAAGCCGCGCCTGGTCGCCGACCTCGGGCCGCAGAACCACTTCCTGATGCTGCGCAACCACGGCCTGCTGACGCTCGGCGCGACGATCGCCGACGCCTTTCTCGCGATGTACACCTTCGAGGCGGCGTGCACGATCCAGGTGCGCGCGCTCGCCGGCGGCGGCAGCACGATCGAGGTCGACCCGCGGATCATCGCCACAGCGCAACAACAGGGGGCGCAGGTCACCAAGGGGCTGGGTGGGGCGTTGGCGTGGCCAGGGCTGCTGCGCAAGCTCGACCGGATCGATCCCGGCTACCGGAATTGAGCGGGCGCCGATGAGCGGCATCGACCGTTTCATGGAGGGCTACAAGCGCGCGTGGGAGACGAGCGACGAGCACCTGCTCGCGTCGCTCTTTGCCGCCGACGGCGTCTATCGCAACACGCCGTTTGCCGAGCAGCGCGGGCATGAAGCGATCAAGGCATACTGGCAGCGCACCAAGCTGCAAAGCGACATCCGCCTCGAATACGAGATCCTGGCGCGCCACGAGCGCGGCGGGATCGCGCACTGGCACACGACGTATCAGGTGGCGTCCGAGGAACTGTTTCGCATCTGGGCCGCGTCGACCGGGACCAACCTGATTGCCCGCAAGGAGGGCGAGCCGCTGCCGCGCCTGGCGCTCGACGGCGTCGCCGCGGCCGAGTTCGACGACGCGGGGCTGTGCCGGGACTTCAGGATCTGGTGGCACAGCCGCATCGACGTGCCGTGACGGCGACCTCGTGCGGTTCCGCCGAGGGCGCCCGCGCGCAACCGGCCGCCGACTTGTCGCTGAGTTGTCGCTGACTTGTCGAATTGGCGCTCCCTGGATCGACATTGTTGGAGCGGTGCATTTTGCCCGTCACACCCGACAAGGAATCCGACCCCATGAAATGCATGCCCTTCATTTGCCCGGACGAACCTGCGACGGAGAGCCGGATCAGCGAGGCGTCGGGCGAAAGCCAGGCTGCCCGCGGGGCGTCTGCGAACGCGCAGAAGAGTGCAGGTACTTACGACGGCAGCCGGTCGCGGCCAGCCGCCGCGGCCCTTTCTGCCGGCGTGCCGCCAGGCGGGGCGAGGGCGCTGCCCCAGGGAGATGCCGGGACGAAGAAACAACGCCGCGGCAAGTACTTGACTGGCGTCGCCGGCCTGATCTGGGTCTAGCGCAGCGGCCGAGGCCGGTAGGGTCGGCCTTTTGCGGCATTTTTATACACGACCCTGGACTTTTTAGACCCCGTTGAAGCCGGGTTCCGTAGCATGCCTGCATGGCAGGATCGTTGTCGCGCTGGTTCGCGGGGTTGGCTGGATCGGGGCGCCGGCGCGACCTCATCAACCGCACGCCCGAGGATGCGAAAGTGAACACCGTCGCTCGCTACCTGGCCCAGCAAGACGTCTTTCTCGATCTGGAAGTCGCGAGCAAGCGTCAGCTCTTCCACGTGATCGCGCAGCACATGCATCGGGAGCACGCGCTTTCGCCGGACGACATCGTGCTCGGACTGTCGCGGCGCGAGCAGGTCGGCTCCACCGGCCTGGGGGGAGGCGTTGCGATCCCGCACACCCGTATCGCCGGCCTGGACCGCATCTACACCTACTATGCGCGCCTCAAGCCTGCGATTCCCTTCGACTCGCCCGACGGCGAGCCGGTATGCGACGTCCTGGCACTCCTGGTCCCTCGACCGGCCACCGACGACCATTTGGCACTGCTCGCCGATGCCATGGAGTTGCTCTCGGATCGCCGCTTCCGCAACCGCCTGCACGTGGCCACCAGCCCGTTCGAAGCGTTCGAGGCCTTCCGCGAAGGGACGCGCGCCGGAGCCGCACTGGTCTGACGAGGACGGCGGTGCCTCCGACGCGGCAGGAGCCTTTGACCGGCCGGCCCGCTCCACGATCGTCGGGTCATCCCTTGGCCGTGGCCGTCGGCCGGCGCACGATCGTGCGATGATCGAGCACACGCCTGTCGAATTGCCGCCCCCCCGAGCGTCATTGTCACGGCGGCGCACGTTGCCCGCGACACCCGACGAGGAGCCGAGGCGATGAAGTACCTGCTCTTGATCCACCTTGACGAATCCGTGATGCACGGCCAGCCAGGGGAAAGGGCGGGCCGAATCCATGCCGGCGACATGGCGTACGCCGAGTGGGCGTAGCGCAGGCAGCCGAAGCGGTCGCACGGCACAGCTACGGCAAGCTGATCGCCTTCCTCGCCGCGCGCACCCGCGACGTCGCAGGCGCCGAAGATGCGCTGTCCGAGGCGTTCGCGGCCGCCCTCGCCGAGTGGCCGGCGAGCGGCGTGCCGCGCACGCCGGAGGCATGGCTGCTCACCGTTGCCCGGCGCAAGCTGATCGACGCCGCGCGGCGGCGCAGGACCGGAGACGAGGCGGCCGCGACGCTGGCGATCGTCGCCGACGAGCTCTGCGCGGCGGCCGACGAGGACGCCGGGATTCCCGACGAGCGCCTGCGCCTGATGTTCGCGTGCGCCCACCCGGCGATCGATGCCGGCGTGCGTGCGCCGCTCATCCTGCAAGCCGTGCTGGGCTTCGACGCCGCGACCATCGCCTCGGCGTTCCTGGTTGCCCCGGCCACGATGGGCCAGCGCCTGGTGCGTGCGAAGGCCCGCATCCGGCAGGCCGGCATCCCGTTCCGCGTGCCGGAGCACGACGAACTGGCCGGGCGCTTGAATGGCGTGCTCGAGGCGATCTACGCGGTGTATGCCGAAGGCTGGTCCGATCCGGTCGGCACGCAGGCGCGCAGCCGCGGCCTCGCCGGGGAAGCGATCTGGCTCGGCCGCCTCGTCGCGTCGCTGCTTCCGCAGGAGCCGGAGGCGCTGGGGTTGCTCTCGCTGATGCTGCACGCTGAGGCGCGCCGCGCGTCACGCCGCGACGAGCAGGGCGGGTTCGTGCCACTCGACCGGCAAGACCCCGCGCGCTGGGATGCCGCGCTGATCGATGACGCCGAGGCGCTGCTGCTGCGGGCGAGCCGGATGGGCGCGGCCGATCGCTTCCAGCTCGAGGCGGCCGTTCAATCGGCGCATGCGGCGCGGCGCCTCACCGGCGTGACGGACTGGGCGGCGATCGTGCAGCTCTACGATGCGCTCCTGGGCCGCACCACGTCGGTCGTCGTCGCGATCAACCGGGCCGTTGCGATTGCCGCGGCGCGCGGCGCCGCCGAAGGCCTTGCGGCCCTCGATGTCATTCACGATGATCCGCGCCTTGCGGAGTACCAGCCGTACTGGGCAGCGCGCGCCGCGCTGCTCGCGCAAACGGGTCGCGCCGCGCAGGCCGCCGATGCCTACCGGCGGGCGATCGGCCTCGAGGCGGATCCGGCCGTGCGCCGTTTCCTGCAGGATCAGCTCGCGGCGATCGCATCGCAGTAGAACCGCCTCGCGCCCGATGCGAAAATGCCGCGGGGAGTCATCCGATGAGCCGGGAAGAAGCGATCGCGCGTGCGGCACGGCACTTCGACGAGGGCGCGTTCAAGGCCGCTCTTGCGCGCCGCGTCGCGATTCCGACCGAGAGCCAGAACCCCGACCGCGGCGCCGAGCTGCAGCGCTACCTCGAGGGCGAGATGCAACCGGCGCTGGAGGCGCTCGGCTTCCGTTGCCGCATCGTCACCCACGCCCGGGCGCGCGGCCCCTTCCTGCTGGCAGACCGAATCGAAGGCGAACGCCTGCCCACGGCGCTCGGCTACGGCCACGCCGACGTCGTGCGCGGCCTCGAGGGCAGCTGGGCCGGCGGGCTGAGCCCGTGGGAGCTGGTCGAGCGCGACGGCCGCTTCTACGGCCGCGGGACCGCGGACAACAAGGGCCAGCACTCGGTCAATCTGGCCGCGCTCGGCGCGGTGCTGGCCGTGCGCGGGCGCCTGGGCTTCAACGCCAAGTGGCTGATCGAAACGGGCGAGGAAGTGGGCTCGCCCGGCTTGCGCGAACTGTGCGCCGAGAACCACGAGCTGCTGCGCGCCGACGTGCTCGTCGCGTCGGACGGGCCTCGCCTGGCCGCCGGCCGGCCGACGATCTATCTCGGGAGCCGCGGTGCATGCTCGATCGACCTGTGGATCGACGCGCGCGCCGGCGGCCATCACTCGGGCAACTGGGGCGGCCTGCTTTCGAACCCGGCCATCCAACTCGCCCACGCGATCGCGACGATCGTCGGGCCCGCCGGCCAGCTGCGGATTCCCGAGTGGGTGCCGACGTCGATTCCGGATTCCGTGCGGCGCGCGCTTGCCGGCTGCGACGTGCGCTCCGGTCCCGGCGATCCGGCCATCGATCCGGACTGGGGGGAACCCGGCCTCACGGCGGCCGAGAAGGTCTTCGCGTGGTGCACGTTCGAGATCCTCGCGATGACCAGCGGCAACCCCGACAAGCCGGTCAACGCCATCCCGCCGCGCGCATGGGCGCGCGGGCAGGTCCGGCTGGTCGTCGGCGTCGACCCCGACGCGATCGTGCCGGCGCTGCGCCGCCACCTCGACCGCCACGGCTTCCCGATGGTGCAGATCGCGAAGGCCGGCGACGAGGTGTTTCGCGCCACGCGTCTCGATCCCGAACACCCGTGGGCGAAGTGGGCTGCGGCATCGCTCGCCCGAACCGTCGGGGAACAGCCGGCGGTGCTTCCCAACATCGGCGGCTCGCTGCCGAACGACATCTTCGCCGATCTGCTCGGGCTGCCCACGCTTTGGGTTCCGCACTCGTATCCCGGCTGCTCGCAGCACGCGCCGAACGAGCACATGCTGGCCGCGGTGGCCCGCCAGGGCCTGCAGATGATGGCGGGACTGTATTGGGACCTGGGAGAAGCCGGGACGCCGGTGCGGCAGGCGGCCGATGTCTAAACGGCCGCCAGATCCCGTGTGAGTCGCGCCGCCGGAATCTCCCTGCAGCCGCTGGCGTTCTGACCCGACCATAGCGGCGAGAAATCCCCGCTGCCGCGGCTTTCGGCCTTCGCTCGCAGAGGCGCGAGCGCGAAGGCGGCAAGCGGAAACGCGGGTGCCGAGGCGCTCATCGGGCCGAGTTCGCGCATCGCGCGGTTGACGATGCCGCGTGCGGGCCGGCCGCTGAACACGTTGGTGACCGCGGTGTGACCGGCCGCCTCGCCTTTCAGGGCAGCGCGATGAATCGGGCTGGTCGCCGCTTCGGGACAAAGCAGATACGCGGTGCCGACCTGAACGCCGGCCGCGCCCAGCGCCAGGGCAGCGGCGACACCTTTCGCGTCCGCGATGCCGCCGGCCGCGATCACCGGGATCCGCACGGCCCGGACGACCTGCGGCAGCAGGGTGAACGTACCCATCTGGCGGCTCAGATCCTCGGACAGAAACATGCCGCGATGCCCGCCCGCCTCCAGTCCCTGCGCAATGATCGCGTCGACGCCCTGCGACTCGAGCCAGCGCGCTTCCTCGACCGTCGTCGCGGAGGCGAGGATTTTCGAACCCATGGCCCGCACGCCCGCCAGCAGATCGGCCGGCGGCAGACCGAAGTGGAAGCTCACCACGGCGGGATCGGCGGCGCGCAGCGCGTCGGCGGCCTCGCGGCCGAACGGCGTCCGAAGCGGACCGGCGGGCACGTCGTCCGGATCCAGGGCGAACTCGCGGTAGTAAGGCAGCAGCGTCGCGCGCCAGGCGGCTTCGCGAGCCGGATCGGGTGTCGGCGGCGCGTGGCAGAAGAAGTTGACGTTGAAAGGCCTGGCGGTCTGCGCCTTGATCGCGACAAGCTCGCCGCGCAACGCATCCAGGCTCAACATCGCGCAGGGCAGGGAACCCAGACCTCCGGCCTTCGACACCGCGACGGTCAGCGCGCTGCCCTGAACGCCCGCCATCGGTGCTTGAATGATCGGGACGTCGATCCCCAACAGCTGACACAAGTCGGTCACGGCGACTGAACCCGGCCTGTTTCCTGGCCCAAGGCTCTCTATAAGGCGTGAAACGCAAGCGTACATCGGGCGCCTGCGCGTGGGGATTCGAGACTCGAACGCGAACACGGCCCAATCATCCGCCGGGAGCGTGGTCATTCGATTTGCGCAAATCGTTCGCGCGTCATTGGTCCGTAATGCGTGATCTCTAGCGTGGACGGGCCGTCGGGTTCCTGCTGAACCAACGACTGCGGCACGTCGTGATTTCCCTCCCTGCGCGGGTCGGGGGGCGGATGAGCGTGCCGCGAGCAGGCGCTTGTCAGTGGCCCATCTCATTCGGAGGGAGGTACATCATGAAGAAGACGACATTCGCACTCGCGGCGGCCGCCGTGTTGGTCGGCGCCGCCTTTGCCCAGGAGCACGACGGGCGCCGCGTCCCGCATCTCGATCATGCGTTCGTGATCGTGATGGAGAACCATCCGTTCAGCCAGATCATCGGCAACGCCTCGGCGCCGTTCATCAACAGCTATGCGAAGAGCGCCAACCTGGCCACCAACTACTTCGGCGTCGGCCACCCCAGCCTGACGAATTACCTCGAGATCGTCGGCGGGTCGAACTTCGGCGTGATCAACGACAACAATCCCGACTGGCACAACACGGCGTGCAACTCGAACCTGGAAACGAACACGCCGTCGCTGGAAGGCGCGCCCAACATCTGCCCGATCGCCGGCACCGGCCGTGACGGTGCAACGCCGGCGGTCGACACCACGAACGAAGGCACCGCCGCGGTCCCCATCTACAACGATCCGATCGCTCCGGCGTACACGGTCGGCAAGACGATCGCCGATCAACTCGTCGACGCGGGCAAGACCTGGAAGAGCTACCAGGAGAATCTGCCCGCTTCCGGCGCCGATCTCGCCAACTGGAGCGACGGCTTGCTGACCGACACCAACAACGACGTCGGGGCGCCGGTATCGGGCATCCCCCACCTGTACGCCGTCAAGCACAATCCCTTCGCCTACTTCGCCAACGTCCAGGCCGGTACCGATCCCGAAAACAGCCTGAAGAACGTCGTCGGCTTCGATCAGCTCTATGCCGATCTTTCCAGCGGCGACGTTCCCAGCTATTCGCTGATCGCCCCGAACCAGTGTCACGACCAGCACGAGCGGGGCGCCAGCGAAGTCGGCACGGGGTGCCAGTACGATCCGGATCCCGTCAACAACGTCCTGAACCCTGCCGCTATCGCGCAGGGCGACGCCACAATGCAGGCGCTGGTCGCGAAGATCAAGGCGTCGCCGGTCTGGAAGAACGGCCACAGCGCGATCATCGTGGTGTGGGACGAGAACGACTACACGAGCAAGCCGAACCAGGTGGTCGCGATCGTCGATACCAACTACGGCGTGCATGGCGTCAGCAGCAAGACCAAATACAACCACTTCTCGCTGCTCAAGACCCTGGAGGCCGGCTTCGGCCTGGCCTACCTGAATCACGCGGCCGACGAAGACGTCAAGCTGATGGCAGATCTTTTCGCCGCGCACTGAATCCGATCGCAAGACAACCGCGGGCCGTCCGGAGCGCCGATCCGAACGGCCCGTTCTTCTTTCCCCGCGGTGATCCCGTATCGGCCGGGAGCTTACGGGGCTATCGCGCCGAAAGCATGGCCCGCACCCGTTCCGCCATGCGTTCCGCGCTCGTTCCGGGCGGAAAGAAATCGACGTAATTGCCGCCGGTATCAAGGACGTAGGTGAACGACGTGTGGTCGATCGAGTAGTCGTCGGACCCGCGCGCCTGCACCTTCTCGAAGTAGACCTTGTACGCCGCTGCGACCTCGCGCGTCTGCGACTCGCTGCCGCTGAGCGCGGCGAAGCGCGGATGGAAGCTTTCGGCGTAGCGTCCTATCAGTTCCGGTTTGTCGCGCGCGGGATCGAGCGTCACGAACACCGGCTGAACCTCGGACCCGAGCGGCCCCAAGGCGCGGATCGCTGCGGCGATGGCGCCGAGGTCGGTCGGACAGGCGTCGGGGCACGACGTGTAGCCGAAGTAGAGCAGCACGATCTTGCCGCGCCACTGCGCGGGCCCGGCGGGCTGTCCCCGCTGGTCGATCAGCGTGAAGGGGCCGCCGATGGGCCCGCGGCCGGCCATCAGGTCGTTCATCAGGCGCGCGGCGTCGAGGCGCTGCGGCTCTTCGGCGCGGACGCCCGGCGCGAGGACGACAAAGCCGGCCGCGGCAGCGGCCCGCCAGGTCAGGGCGCGAAGCGCCGATCGCCTCACCGGCGCGCCCGGCATGCGGGCCTCACGTACCGAACACGTACTCCGTGCCGTTGGTCGACGGCACCAGCTGGTCCGGCATCAGGCTGCGCAGCGTCGCGACCAGCGCAGGGCCGGAGCAGTGCATCGGGATCAGCACGTCCGGGTTGATCGCCTTGAGCTCGGCGACGGTCTGTTTCACGTAGTCGTCGTCGGCCGGGAATAGATGAAAACCGCCCAGGATGGCATGCACCTTGTCGACGCCCGAAACCTTCATGGCCTGGCGCGTCGAGTTTACGATGCCGCAATGCCCGCACGACGAGATGACGACGAGGCCGCGATCCTTCAGGTTGTAGCAGGTCGCGTGCTCGTTCAGATGGACGTCGGGCACCGGCTTGCCCTGGGCCTTCGCGGCGGCGTCAGGAATGTCGCATCCCACCCCGTCCTTCATCGAGTAGTCGACGAAGGTGTTCGGCAGCACGCGCTCGAAGGATTTGCGCTCGATGACACCGGTCGTGAACGCGTGGCCGGCGATGACGGCAGGCTCCGGACAGAGCACGAGCTTGACGTTCGCCGCCGCGATATCGTGGCGGTCGAGTACGCCGGATTCCGCGAACTGGCCCGGTGTGGCTCCGGCGACGACGCGCCGGCAGAAATTGTCTTCACCGCCTGCGAACAGAGTCAGGTCCGACGGCATTTGCGCCCGATACCGCTGCAGGAAGCCCACCAGGCCGCCGTAGTGGTCGAAGTGCCCGTGGCTCAGTATCAGCGCCTGCACCTTGGAGACGTCGACGCCCATGATCTCCAGGTTGTTGATCAGCGCGTCAGTCGTGTAGCCGAAGTCGAGCATCAGGTTCCGGGTCTCGGCGCCCGCCTGGGACTCGAGCGCCAGCGCGAGGCCCCACTCGTTATGCAGGGTCTTGCGGTAGTTGCCCGGCGCCGAAAAGCCCGTGCGCCGGATCTTGACCCACTTGGACGGCGAAACGCGCGGCGTGTCGTAGCTGCTGTCGGTCAGCACCTTGACGGTGAGACGATCGACGACCGGGACCTTGATCGCCGTGTTCGCGGCCGCAGTGCCGGCAAGCCCCCATTGCGCCGCGAGCGCGGCCGAGCTCAAGAGCAGGAATTCGCGACGGTCAATCGGCTTCTGCATGGTCATCCTCCCCGCGACCCGATTCGAGTTGTCTTCCCCTGACGGCAGGAGTCTAGGACGCGCGTGAGCGCGGGGTCAATGTGAAAATCCCCTGTGGGCGAAGGAGCCGCTGCTTGCGCAGAGAGGTTCGGCCCCTCACATGTTCGGATAATTCGGCCCGCCCCCGCCCTCCGGGACCACCCACACGATGTTCTGCGTCGGATCCTTGATGTCGCAGGTCTTGCAGTGCACGCAGTTGGCGGCGTTGATCTGCAGCCGGTCGCCGCCGCGGTCGTCCTTGACGAACTCGTACACGCCAGCGGGGCAGTAGCGCCACTCCGGTCCCGCGTACTTCGCGAGATTCACCGCCACCGGCACCGACGGGTCCTTGAGCGTCAGGTGGATCGGCTGGTTCTCCTCGTGATTCGTGTTCGACAGGAACACCGAGGAAAGCCGGTCGAAGCTGACTTTGCCGTCGGGCTTCGGGTACTCGATCGGCGCGCATGCGGCCGCCGGTTTGAGCTTGGCATGATCGGGCGTCGAGCGATGCAGCGTCCAGGGTGCCCGGCCGCGCAGCAGCAGCTGGTCGATGCCGAACATCAGCGAGCCCATGTACAGGCCCTTGTCCATCCAGGCCTTGAAGTTGCGCGTGCGCCGCAGCTCCTCTTGCAGCCAGCTCGACGCGTAGGCGGCCGGATAGGCGGCGAGCTCGTCGCGGCCGCGCCCGGCCTGCAGGGCGTCGAAGACCGCCTCCGCGGCCAGCATGCCGGTCTTGATCGCGGCGTGCGACCCCTTGATGCGCGCCGCATTGAGAAAGCCTGCCTCGCAGCCGATCAGCGCGCCGCCGGCGAAGGTGAGTTGCGGCAGCGACTGAGGTCCGCCGGCGGTGATCGTGCGCGCGCCGTAGGCGACGCGTTTGCCGCCTTCGAGGAACTGGCGGATCGCCGGATGCGTCTTGAAGCGCTGGAATTCCTCGAAAGGCGACAGGTACGGATTGCTGTAGCCGAGTCCGACCACGAACCCCACCGAGACCTGCCCGTCCTCGAGGTGGTACAGGAACGAGCCGCCGTAGGTGCGCGGGTCCAGCGGCCAGCCCGCGGTGTGGACCACGAGACCGGGCTGATGCCTTGCCGCATCGACGTCCCACAACTCCTTGATCCCGAGCGCGTAGGTCTGGGGATCGCGCCCGCGGTCGAGGCCGAGGCGCGCGATCAGCCTGCGGCCGAGATGGCCGCGCGAACCCTCGGCGAAGAGTGTGTACTTGCCCTGGAGCTCGACGCCGCGGGCGAAGTTCGGACCGGGCTGACCGTCGCGGCCGATGCCGACGTCGCCGGTCGCCACGCCGCTGACGGCGCCGGCGTCGTCGAACAGCACCTCCGCGGCGGCAAAGCCGGGGAATATCTCGACCCCGAGCGATTCGGCCTGACGGCCCAGCCAGCGCACCAGATTACCCAGGCTGGCGACGTAGTTGCCGTGATTGACGAAACACGACGGCAGCATCCACTCGGGCGTGCGCGTCGCTCCGGTCGCGGTCAGGAACAGGAAACGATCCTCGCTTACCGGCGTTTTCAGCGGCGCGTCCTGTGCCTTCCAGTCCGGGAACAGCTCGTCGAGCGCGCGCGGATCGATCACCGCGCCGGACAGCGTATGCGCCCCGATCTCCGAGCCCTTCTCCAGGACGCACACCGACACCTCGCGACCGGACTCGGCGGCGCGCTGCTTGAGGCGGATCGCGGCGGCCAGACCGGCCGGCCCGCCGCCGACCACCACGACGTCGTACTCCATCACTTCGCGCGCGGTATCCGCCATTTTGCGTGGTCCTTGTTTTCGTTCGCCCGGCTGCTCAATTCTAGTGTGCGATCATGGGCCTCGGCGAGGGCGCCGGAGAAGCCGGGACCGGAGCGGAGCAGCGGCAATGCCTTTCAACGTCAATCTCAGAGAGAACCTGAAGGAAAAGGTCGCGTTCGTGACCGGCGCATCGAGCGGGCTGGGCGAGCGGTTCGCCATGGTGCTCGCGGCCGCGGGGGCCAACGTCGTGCTCGCGGCGCGCCGTCTCGACCGCCTCAAGGAGCTGCGGGCGCAGATCGAGGCGGCCGGATGCGCGGCGCACGTGGTCCAGCTTGACGTCACCGACGTCGACAGCGTGCGGGTCGCGCTCGCCGATGCCGAGGCGCAATGCGGGCCGATCGACATCCTGGTCAACAACTCGGGCGTGTCGACCACGCAGCGGCTGGTCGACGTCGAGCCGGGGGACTTCGATTTCGTGTTCTCGACCAACGTGCGCGGCGCTTTTTTCGTCGCGCAGGAGGTCGGACGCCGCATGATCGAGCACGCGCGGAGCAACGGCGGCTTCAGGGGCCGCATCATCAACATCGCTTCGACCGCGGGGCTGCGGCCACTGTCGCAGCTCGGCGTCTATGCGATGAGCAAGGCGGCGGTGATCCAGATGACGCGCGCGCAGGCGCTCGAATGGGGCCGCTTCGGCATCAACGTCAACGCGATCTGCCCCGGCTACATCCGCACCGAGATCAACGACGCCCACTGGGACACCGAAGCCGGCCAGAAGCTGATCCAGATGCTCCCGCGCCGGCGCCTCGGCACGCCCGAGGACCTCGACGGCGTGCTGCTGCTGCTCGCGTCGGACGGCTCGCGGTTCATCAACGGCGCGGTGATCACCGCCGACGACGGCATGGCGCTCGCGTGAGTGCGCCGGGCCGCCCCAAGCGCTCACAGCCCTTTGCGCGCAGCGCAAAGGTAGCCGAATGAGCGGGCGGGGCGCCCCAAGCGCTCACAGCCCTTGGCGCGCAGCGGTAAGGTGGCCCAATGACGCGGGGCGGCCGGGCTGAACGGCGCGCGGTTTCCCCTTGTCCTAGAATCTTGGCTCCACGAAGGAGGGCCCGATGAACAAGGTTTTTCCGACCGCGGCGGCCGCGCTGGCCGGCGTGGTCAAGGACGGCCAGACGATCGCGGTCGGCGGTTTCGGCCTGTGCGGCATCCCCGAGGCGCTGATCCAGGCGCTGCGCGACAGCGGCGTGCGCAACCTGACCTGCGTCAGCAACAACGCGGGCGTCGACGGCGCCGGTCTCGGGATGCTGCTGCAGACGCGCCAGATCCGCAAGATGATCGCGTCGTACGTGGGCGAGAACAAGGAATTCGAGCGCCAGTACCTGGCGGGCGAGCTCGAGCTCGAATTCACGCCGCAGGGCACGCTGGCCGAGAAGATGCGCGCCGGCGGCGCCGGCATTCCGGCGTTCTTCACGCAGACGGGCTATGGCACCCTGGTCGCCGAAGGCAAGGAAACGCGCGAGTTCGAAGGCCGGCACTACGTGATGGAACGGTCGCTGCGCGCCGACGTGTCGCTGGTCAAGGCCTGGAAGGGAGACCGGGCGGGCAACCTCGTGTTCCGCAAGACCGCTCGCAACTTCAACCCGGTGGTGGGGATGTGCGGCAGGCTCACGGTGGCCGAGGTCGAGATCCTGGTCGACACCGGCGAGATCGATCCGGACCACGTGCACCTGCCCGGCATCTTCGTGCAGCGGCTGGTGCTCAATCCGAAGCCGGCCAAGCGCATCGAGCACCGGACGACCCGGCCGGGCTGAGCGGCGAGGCATCGCAGGGGCCGCGCCCGCGCGGCCGCCAACACCACGCAGAGGAGCGAACGGAATCATGGCCTGGAGCCGGGAAGAGATGGCGCAGTGCGCCGCGCGCGAGCTGCGCGACGGCTTTTACGTGAACCTCGGCATCGGCATGCCGACACTGGTTTCCAACTACATTCCGGACGGCATGACGGTGATGCTGCAGTCGGAAAACGGCCTGCTCGGGATCGGCCCGTTCCCCACCGAGGCCGAGGTCGATCCGGACCTCATCAACGCCGGCAAGCAGCTCGTCACCGCGCTGCCGGGGTCGAGCTACTTCCACAGCGCCGATTCGTTCGCGATGATCCGCGGCGGCCATATCGACCTGGCGATCCTCGGGGCGATGCAGGTGAGCGAGCGCGGCGACCTGGCCAACTGGATGATCCCGGGCAAGCTCGTCAAGGGCATGGGCGGCGCGATGGATCTGGTCGCGGGCGTCGAACGGGTGCTGGTCCTGATGGAGCACTGCGCCAAGAACGGCGAGCACAAGATCCTGCAGCAATGCACGCTGCCGCTGACCGGTGTCGGTGTGGTCAACCGCATCATCACCGACCTCGGCGTGTTCGACGTCGGTGCCGCGGGTCTGACCGCGATCGAGCTGGCACCGGGCGTCACGCATGAGGAGGTCCGCGTCAAGACCGGGTGCATGGTGCACTTTCCCCGTCATGCGGGCGCCTAGCCCGGAGGCACCACGGCGCCATGCCCGCAGCAACCGGATCCGGCGAGCGGCAGCGCCATCGGCACGAGTTCAGCGAACATGCTCATGAGTTCAGCGAACACGCTCATGGCGACAGCGCGTATCGCCACGCGACGCGCCGCGGGGCCTCCGCGCCGTTGATCCTGGCGGTGCTGCTGACCGGCGGCTACGCGGTCGTCGAGCTTGTCGGCGGCCTGTGGTCGGGCTCGCTGGCGCTGGTGGCCGATTCAGGCCACCTGGCCACCGACGCGTTCGCGCTCGGCTTCTCGCTGGCGGCCAACCTCGTCGCACAGCGGCCGGCGTCCGAGCGCCACTCCTACGGGCTGGCGCGCGCCGAGGTCATCGCCGCGTTCGTCAACTCGCTGGTGCTGCTCGGCGTGGTCGCCTGGCTCGTGTTCGAGGCGATCGCGCGCGTCGCCCAGCCGGTCGGCGTCCGCGGGCAGGCGATGTTCACGATCGCCGCGATCGGCATGGTCGTGAACCTCGTCGTCGCTTGGGTGCTCTCGCGCGATCGCGAGAACGTGAACATACGCGCCGCGCTGCTGCACGTGCTGGGGGATCTGCTCGGGTCGATCGCGGCGCTGGTGGCCGGCGCCGTGATCTTTTTCACCGGGTACACGGTGGTCGATCCGCTGGTGTCGATGCTCGTGAGCGGGCTCATCCTGCGCTCGACGGTCGGCGTCCTGCGCGAGACGACGCTGGTGCTGCTCGACAGCGTGCCCGCCGGCGTCGACTACCAGCGCGTCGGTCAGGCGCTGGCCTCGATCGACGGCGTGGTGTCGGTGCACGACCTGCACATCTGGTCGATGGTGCCGGGGCGCACCGCGGTCTCGGCCCATCTGCTCGTGGATCGGATCGAACGCTGGCCGGTGATCCTGCGCCAGGCGCGGCAGATCCTGTCGCGCGGCTTCAACATCGACCACGCGACCCTCCAGCCGGAGTGGTTGCGGCGCCAGCGCGGGGGCGAGGCCATCAAGATCCAGCCAGCTGCCTGACGACCTGCAGCGCGGCCAGCATCAGCGGCTGGTGAACGAGGTAGACCGTCAGCGGCCAGCGCCCCAGGAAGAGGAGCAGCCGCGGCGGTGTCCGCTCGACGCGGGCCAGGGGGGGCGCAAGCGCGAAACCGCGCTGCTGCCACCACGAGCCCGCGCCGATCCCCGCCAGCACCACGCCCAGCCACGGGAACACCGGGACGAAGTCTTCGGTCGCCGGCGCGTGCGGCGCAAAGCCGATCCAGCTCCATGCGTTGCTGTCGAATTCTGGCGAATGCAGCGCGAGGCCGAGCGCGAGCGCGGCGGCGCCGAGGACGAGATTCGCGGCGGCGCCGAGGCGGACCACCGGCCGCCCCAGCACGAGGGCCACGGCGACGAAGTGCAGGATCCCGAACCAGATCAGGCGCTCGTGGAAGACCCACCAGCTGCCGGCGGAGACGAGCGCAGCGGCGGCGGCGATCTGGCCCCAGCGCCGCCAGAAATCCCACTCGCCGCCGGCTCCGCCGTTCGCCTGCCTGGCGGTCCTGAGCACGAGACCCAGGCCGACCAGCAGCAGGAACTGCGTCACGATCGCAGTCCGCCAGGCGATCCACGGCCAGTCGCGCGTCATCGCGACGCGGATCCAGCCGAAGTAGTGCAGGTCGTAGATGAAGTGATAGACGATCATCTGCGCGACCGCGAATCCGCGCAGCACGTCGACCGCGGCGAGGCGTCGGGTCGGGACCGCCGGGGAGGCGACGGAGGCAGCGGTCATGTGTCCGATCGTCGGGTTGGCCGATAATATCAATGGAGAGGGGAAAGTTTGTGCACGAAACGGGCGTGGCCCGTTTCGCGGAACAGGAGATCGGAAATGGGCCACGTCGAAGCGCCGGTGCAGGGGCAGCTGCAGCCGTACTGGATGCCCTTCACGCCGAACAAGGAGTTCAAGCACGAGCCGCGGATGTTCGTGCGCGCCGAGGGCATGTACGTCTACACGCCGGACGATCGCCCCGTGATCGACGCCTCGGCCGGACTGTTCTGCGTGGCCGCGGGGCACTGCCGGCCGGAGATCGCCGACGCGGTTCACCGCCAGCTGCAGACGCTCGACTACGCGGCGCCGTTCCTGCGCGCGCATCCGAAGGCCTTCGAGCTGGCGAGCCGCATCGCCGAGTACACGCCCGCCGGGCTGAACCGGGTGTTCTTCGTGAACTCGGGCTCGGAGGCGATCGACACGGCGATCAAGATCGCATGGATGTACCACCGTGTGCGCGGCCAGTCGCAGCGCCAGATCCTCGTCTCGCGCGAGCGCGGCTACCACGGCGTCAACATCGGGGGTGTCTCGCTCGGCGGGCTGGTCAACAACCGCCGCGCCTTCGGCCTGGGCCTGAGCGGCGTGCATCACATGCGGCACACCGCGCTGCCGGAGAACCGCTTCGTCAGGGGCCAGCCGGACAAGGGCGCCGACCTGGCCGACGACCTCGCGCGTTTCTGTCAGCTCTACGGCGGCGAGAACATCGCCGCGGTGTTCGTCGAACCGACCGCGGGGTCGACCGGCTGCCTGCCGCCGCCGAAGGGCTATCTCGACCGGCTGCGCGCGATCTGCGACGAAAACGGCATCCTGCTCGTGTTCGACGAGGTGATCTGCGGCTGGGGACGGATGGGAGCGAATTTCGGCGCCCAGGCTTTCGGCGTCACGCCCGACATCATCACCATGGCCAAGGCGCTGACCAACGGCGCGCAGCCGATGGGGGCGGTGGCGGCGCGCCAGGGGGTCTACGACGCGATCACCGACGCGGGGCCGGAGCACGGGATCGAGTTCTTCCACGGCTATACGTATTCGGCTCACCCGGCCGCCTGCGCGGCGGGGCTGGCGATGATGGACATCATCCGCAAGGACCGCCTGATCGAGCGCGCGCGCGAGATGAGCCCCCGGTTCGCCGACGCGGTGCATTCGCTGCGCGATGTTCCGGTCGTGGTCGACATCCGCTCGATCGGCATGCTGGCGGCGGTCGAAGTCGCTCCGGCCGGAGCCCCCGGGGCGCGCGGCCACGAGCTGCAGAAGCGGCTTTACGACCACGGCCTGAACCTCAAGAACACCGGAGATTCGCTGCTGCTGGCGCCGCCGCTCGTCGCCGAGCCGAAACATCTCGACGAGATCGTCGGCAAGCTGCGCGAGGTGCTCGCTTCGGCCTGACCCCGTCGGCGCCCGATGCCGCGTACCGCTGCGTCGCCGCGCAATCGGCCGGCGGGCCTGTATACTGCGGATTTACCGGAAGCGTCCGCGCGGCCCATCACCAACAAGGTGCACGCGCGGACGGGCGAACCATGACCAAGTACGCGTTCGTCACCGGCGGCGTGGTGTCTTCGCTGGGCAAAGGCATCGCAGCCGCTTCACTCGCCGCGATTCTCGAGTCGCGCGGCCTCAAAGTCACCCTCGTCAAGCTCGATCCCTACATCAACGTCGATCCGGGGACGATGAGCCCGTTCCAGCACGGCGAGGTGTTCGTGACCGAGGACGGCGCCGAGACCGACCTCGACCTGGGGCACTACGAGCGCTTCATCTCGGCGAAGATGCGGCGCGTCAACAACTTCACCACCGGACAGATCTACGACTCGGTGATCCGCAAGGAGCGCCGCGGCGAATACCTGGGCAAGACGGTCCAGGTGATCCCGCATATCACCAACGAGATCCAGGAATTCATCGAGCGCGGCGCCAAGGCGGCCTGGGACGGCCGTGCGGACGTCGCGATCGTCGAAATCGGCGGCACGGTCGGCGACATCGAATCGCTGCCGTTCCTCGAGGCGGTGCGGCAGATGAGCCTGCGCATGGGCCACGGCCATGCGTGCTTCGTTCACCTCACGCTGGTTCCGTTCGTGCCGGCGGCGGGCGAGCTCAAGACCAAGCCGACCCAGCACAGCGTGCAGAAGCTGCGCGAGATCGGCATCTCGCCCGACGTGCTGCTGTGTCGCGCCGATCGCCCGATTCCCGACGACGAGCGCGCCAAGATCTCGCTGTTCTCGAACGTCGCGCTCGACGCGGTGATCTCGGTCTGGGACGTCGATTCGATCTACAAGATCCCGTCGATGCTCCACCGGCAGGGGCTGGACGAGATCGTCTGCTTCAGGCTCGGGATCGTCGCCAAGCCCGCCGACCTGAGCGCGTGGAACCGGCTGGTCGACGCGCTCGAGCACCCGCAGCACGAGGTCAGGATCGGCATGGTCGGCAAGTACGTCGAGCTGTCCGATTCGTACAAGTCGCTCAACGAGGCGCTCACCCACGCCGGGATCCACACGCGGACGCGCGTCACGATCGAGTACGTCGACTCCGAGCAGATCGAGCAGAACGGCCTTCCCGACCTGAGCCACCTCGATGCGATCCTGGTCCCCGGCGGATTCGGCCGGCGCGGCGCGGAAGGCAAGATCCAGGCGATCCGCTACGCGCGCGAGAACGGCATTCCGTACCTCGGCATCTGCTTCGGCATGCAGCTGGCGACGATCGAGTTCGCGCGCAACGTCTGCGGGCTTGCCGGCGCCAACAGCACGGAGTTCGAGCGCGACACGCCGCACCCGGTGGTCGCGCTGATCACGGAGTGGATGGATCGCAGCGGCCGTGTCGAGCACCGCACCGAGCAGTCCGACCTCGGCGGCACGATGCGGCTGGGGTCGCAGAAATGCCCGGTCGAGGCGGGCACGCTGGCGGGGAAGGTCTACGGAGCCGATGTCAACGAGCGCCACCGGCACCGCTTCGAGGTCAACAACAACTACGTCCCGCAGCTCGAAGCCAAGGGGCTGCGGTTCTCGGCGCACACGCCCAACGAGCGTCTGCCCGAGATCATGGAGCTGCCGTCGCATCCGTTCTTCATCGGCGTGCAGTTCCACCCGGAGTTCACGTCGACGCCGCGCGCCGGGCATCGCCTGTTCAACGCGTTCGTCGAGGCCGCGCTGGCTTACCGGCGGGAGCGGAGCGGGGCGCCGCTGCAGAGGGTTGCCGCGTGAGGTTGTGCGGGTTCGAGGTCGGCCTCGACCGGCCGCTGTTCCTGATCGCCGGTCCGTGCGTGGTCGAATCCGAGCAGATGTCGCTCGAGGTTGCTGCGCGCCTCAAGGAGATCACGTCGGCGCTCGGCATCCGGTACATCTTCAAGGCCAGCTACGACAAGGCGAACCGCAGCTCGGGCGCGTCGTTCCGCGGGCCGGGTATGGAGCAGGGCCTGCGCGCGCTCGAGGCGGTGCGGCGCCACGTCGGCGTTCCCGTGCTGACCGATGTCCACACGGAAGCCGACGTCGAGCCCGTCGCCGCGGTGGTCGACGTCCTGCAGACGCCCGCCTTCCTGTGCCGCCAGACCGACTTCATCCACGCCTGCGCCCGCAGCGGCCGTCCGGTGAACATCAAGAAGGGGCAGTTCCTGGCACCCGGCGACATGAAGAACGTGATCGACAAGGCGCGCGCCGCCGCGGTCGAGGCGGGCCTGGACGGCGACCGCTTCCTGGCTTGCGAGCGCGGGGCCGCGTTCGGCTACAACAACCTGGTCAGCGACATGCGCTCGCTCGCCATCATGCGCGAGACCGGCTGCCCGGTCGTGTTCGACGCGACGCACTCGGTGCAGCTGCCGGGCGGGCAGGGTACCTCGAGCGGCGGCCAGCGGGAGTTCGTGCCGGTGCTGGCGCGCGCCGCGGTCGCGAGCGGCGTCGCCGGCGTGTTCATGGAGACGCATCCGGACCCGCGCCACGCGAAGTCGGACGGACCGAACGCGGTGCCGCTGGCGCGCATGCGCGAGCTCCTGGAGACGTTGGTCGAGCTCGATCAGGTCGCGAAGCGGCGCGGCTTCATCGAGAGCGGCTTCGGCGTGCTGGAGTGATCGCAGAGCCGCGCTCCGCCCGCCGGTGAACTGATTTCAACCCGTCATTCATTCCCGATCAACCCGAACAACCACGAAGCCAACTCTGATGAGTGCGATCGTCGATATCATCGGCCGCGAGATCCTGGATTCGCGCGGCAACCCCACCGTTGAATGCGATGTGCTGCTCGAGAGCGGCACGATGGGCCGCGCCGCGGTGCCGAGCGGAGCCTCGACCGGCTCGCGCGAGGCGATCGAGCTGCGCGACGGCGACAAGGGTCGCTACCTGGGCCGTGGCGTGCTGGGCGCCGTCGAGCACCTGAACACCGAGATTTCCGAGGCGGTCATGGGCCTGGAGGCGTCCGAGCAGGCCTTCCTCGACCGCACGCTGATCGAGCTCGACGGCACGGAGAACAAGTCGCGCCTGGGCGCCAATTCGATGCTGGCGGTGTCGCTGGCGGTCGCGAAGGCGGCCGCCGAGGAGTCCGGCCTGCCGCTTTACCGCTACCTGGGGGGCGTCGGCGCGACCCAGATGCCCGTCCCGCAGATGAACGTGATCAACGGCGGCGCGCATGCCAACAACAACCTGGACGTGCAGGAGTTCATGATCATCCCGCTCGGCGCGCCCAGCTTCTCCGAGGCACTGCGCTACGGGGCCGAGGTGTTCCACGCCCTCAAGCGCCGGCTCGGCGATCGCGGCATGAGCACCGCCGTCGGCGACGAGGGCGGCTTTGCTCCCACCGTCAAGAGCCACGAGGACGCGATCCGGCTGATTCTCGAGGCGATCGGCGACGCCGGCTACGAGGCCGGCACCCAGATCGCGATCGGCCTGGACTGCGCGGCCTCCGAATTCCACCGCGACGGCAAGTATCGCCTCGGCGCCGAGAAGCTCGAGCTCTCCGCGGCCGATTTCACCAACGTGCTCGCCCAGTGGTGCGACAAGTACCCGATCGTGTCGATCGAGGACGGCATGGCGGAGGACGACTGGGACGGCTGGGCCGTGCTCACCGAGAAGCTCGGCAGCCGCATCCAGCTGGTCGGCGACGACATCTTCGTCACCAACACGCGCATCCTGCGCGAGGGCATCCGGCGCGGCATTGCGAACTCGGTCCTGATCAAGGTCAACCAGATCGGCACGCTGACCGAGACCTTCGCCGCGATCGAGATGGCCAAGCGCGCCGGCTACACGGCCGTGATCAGCCACCGCTCGGGCGAGACCGAGGACTCGACCATCGCCGACATCGCGGTCGGCACCAACGCGATGCAGATCAAGACCGGCTCGCTTTCGCGCAGCGACCGCATCGCCAAGTACAACCAGCTGCTGCGCATCGAGGAGGACCTCGGAGACGTGGCAGGCTTCGCGGGGCGCAGCGCGTTCTACAACCTGGGGTAGCGATGGGGGTTCGAGGGAGAGGGGAAATGTTGTGCTGGAAATCGTCTTCGACGATTTCCCGAAGACTCGGTAGGCCGTGAAGCTGCTGGCAGCGGCACTGGTGGCGATGCTGATCGCGATCCAGTGGCCGCTGTGGTTCGGCCGCGGCGGCTGGCTGCGCGTCTGGGAGCTGCAACGCCAGCTCGATTCGCAGCGTGCCGCCAATGCCGCGTCGCAGGCGCGCAACGAGGGGCTGGCGGCCGAGATCTCCAGCCTCAAGCAGGGGCGCGAGGCGATCGAGGAGCGGGCGCGGGGAGAGTTGCACATGATGCGCGCCGACGAGACCTTCTTCCAGTGGCTGCCGGCGGCGCCGGCCGAGCCGAAAGCGGCCGACGGTAAGTAGGACACGCCGGTCCGGTCGGCGCCAGACAGGTCGCCTGCAGTGCGCACCGACGTGGATCCCCGGGACAAGCCCGGGGATGACGCCTGCTACCTTGGACGCCAATAGCATCGTCAAGGCTCGCCTTGTCCAAGGCGTCCACGATGTTGCGGAGGACGGCAATAGCGCTGTCATGGCCGGGCTTGTCCCGGCCATCCACGTCGGTGCGCACTGCAAGCGTTCGCGGTTCGACGCGGCGGATCTGCCCGAACTTGCGCTCGCGCTGACGCGGGTGGCGTGAA
>CAZEIW010000195.1:0-12740 GCA_964512305.1 uncultured Burkholderiaceae bacterium
ATCGTCACGACCGGAGCGGACACGGCGAAGGTCAGCAGTTGCCTGCGACTGATGCGAAGGGACGGGTGCTCGTCGGAAGACGGCGCATCCGCCAAAGCGGTCGGATCGTCCATCGCTGTCTCTCTCCCTTGGTATGCGATCCATCGTAGCGACAACGCGATCGAGAGGTTGTCGCTGCGGCGACATCTCTGACTGACTTACCTACCAAGGTGCTGCTACGGGAGACTACTGAGTGAAGCGTCGCGGTCGGCAGTCGCGCCCATCAGTGCCATCCGCGAGGAGAAGCCGGAGCACCAAGGCGCCGCGACGCGGTTCTCATCGAAACACGACAAAGTCCGTTCCAAGAAGAGCGGGCCGATTTCGAACATCGGGCGTCGGAGGCACGATGTACTCCAGTTCGAACGACAAAGGGGTCAACTGGTGAAGGATCGCGTCGGCGAGGGAGCGAGCGGCGATCCGGCGTCCGCGGCTTGAGCCGTTGGTCAGCGGTGCGCGCCCGCCCTCGCGGCGCTGATGGCTCCGGCGGGCGATCGGCAAAGTCGAGGCCTAGTTGAGCTTAGCCTAGGCCTGGTCGATTTCGTTTGTGCTCCGGCGACCGGCCTGAGATGCTCCGTTCGTCGCCGGGCCAAGTTCGGCTAATGCAAACCGCAGTCCGCCGCGGCGAGCCCGATGACCCCTCCCGCGGCGGACCGGACCGTACGCCGCAGCAATTCACGGAGCAGCAAGATGAGTGCAATCCAAAGTGGACCGGCAGCACAGGGCTGCGGCGAAGGCCGTGCGACGGCCGCGTCGACCCGTGGCTGGCTGTGTCGCTTCCTCGATCGAATCGAGAAGCGGCGACTCGACCGCGAGCGCGAGGAGATGGAAGCCTACCTTGGCGAGGCAACCGATATTGCGGATCTCGAGCAGCGGATTCGCAAATGGGACCGGCGTCTTGCGCCGAAGAGCTATGGCGGCCTCGGTTTCTAGAGCCGGTTTCTAAAGCGTCAACGCGGTGATGAAATGGGCAGCGACGGCGGGCGCCGCGTGATCTCAGTGCCTCGCAGCGCCGGCGTGCGCCTCGGCCAGCAGCCAATCGCGAAAAGCCCGGATCTTCGGCCGTTCCAGCATGCCAGGGGGCGCCACGACGTAGTAGGCCTTGTCGCCCGGGATCCGCAGGTCGAACGGCTCGACGAGCCGGCCGGCGGCCAGGTCGTCGGCAACCAGCACGTACTGGCCAAGTGCGACGCCGTGACCCGCGACGGCTGCCTGGATCAGCAGTGCCGCATCGCTGTAGCGAGGGCCGCGGCGGGTGTCGATCGACTCGATCCCGGCGGCCTCGAGCCACTCTGCCCAGTCGTCGATCATCAGGTGGAGCATCGTGTGGCCCGCGAGGTCCGCCGGCACGCGCAGCGGCGGCTCGCCGTCGCGCAGTGTCGGGCTGCAGACCGGAAACAGTTCGGTCGGCATCAGCAACTCGGTCTCGAGGCCGGGCCAGCGGCCGCCGCCGTAGCGCACCGCGACGTCGACACCCTGGCGCGCAAGATCGACCAGGGCGTTCGACGTCGACAGCCGGACGTCGAGGTCCGGATTCTTCGTCTGAAAGCCGATCAGCCGTGGCATCAACCATTTCGCGGCGAACGAGGGCGTGGTCGCGATCGTCAGCTGGCCGGCGCGCTCCGCGTAGCGCAGGCGCTCGGTCGCCGCGGCGACAAGGTCGAGAGCAGACGCGAGCGCGTCCGCATAGTCGCGGCCGGCCGAGGTCAGGGTGACGCCGCGGGCGTGCCGCGTGAACAGCGGCACGTCGAGCCGATCCTCGAGGTAGCGCACCTGTTGGCTGATCGCGGCCGCCGTGACGCTGAGCTCCTCGGCGGCGCGCGCGAAGCTGCCATGGCGAGCGGCCGCTTCGAATGCCCGTACGGCCTGCATCGGTGGCAGCTTGCGCGTCATCGTGCGGTGGGATCGAGCCAAAGTGCAGCTTGGCCTGGGCGCCAAGCCCGACCCGCCCGGTCAAAGGCTTGCCCTGTAATAAGCATTCTAATCCGCAGGGGCCGCCGGCAGGGCCGGGTCAGGCTCCCATGAGCAAGTTGAACTAGTGCAACGCGAGACGACGAAAGGACCACCGATGCTGCCGCCGCTACCCCTCGTGCCCCGACTCCACGTTGACATGACCCGCAGCGCGTCCGAGCGCGCGCGCGCCGAGCAGGCCTACTACGATCGGTATGCCGACGCGGGCCGCTGGGCGCCACAGCTATACGCGGTCGTGCTGGTGTTGCTCGTTTGCGGTCTGGCGCTGGATCTGGCACCGACGCTTCTTTGAGCCTAAGCCGCGGGCGTGGGCCGCGGACCGATGAAATGCGAGTCAATCTATCCGACTATTGGCGCGACGCACGCCATGGCCCGCTGCCCGCGCTGCTGCTCGTCCTGACGCTGGTTACCGGCGTCGTGGACGCGGTCAGCTACCTGGAGCTGGGGCGCGTCTTCGTCGCCAACATGACCGGGAATGTCGTTTTTCTGGGGTTCGCGGTCGCCGGCGCGGCCGATCTGTCGATCCCCGCGTCACTGGTCGCCGTCGCCGCGTTTCTAGGTGGCGCGCTCGCCGGCGGGCGGCTTGGATCGAGACTCGGAGGCCACCGGGGGCGACTGCTGGCGATCGCGATCAACGTCGAAATTGCCCTGCTCGGCGCGGCCCTCGTCGCGTCGATGACGCTCGCGTCGACGGGTGCCGGCGCTCGCTATGCGCTGATCGTCCTGCTTGCGCTTGCCATGGGAGTCCAAAACGCCGTCGCGCGGCGGCTTGGCGTTCCCGACCTGACGACGACGGTGCTGACGCTGACGCTGACCGGAATCGCCGCCGACTCGGCTCTGGCCGGCGGCCGCAGTGCCAATTCCGGTCGCCGCTGGGCCGCGACGGGAACGATGCTTCTCGGCGCGACGGCCGGCGCCGGCCTCCTCTTTCACGCTGGTTCCAGCGCCGCGCTGGTGCTGGCGCTGCTCCTCTTGGTCTTCAATGCCGCGTTCGCGCGCAGGATGTCATCGTCGTCAGAGCCGTGGACGCTCGGGACCTGACTCGAAGAAGGCTGCCAGC
Organism: uncultured Burkholderiaceae bacterium; assembly: GCA_964512305.1. Lineage (GTDB taxonomy): Bacteria > Pseudomonadota > Gammaproteobacteria > Burkholderiales > Burkholderiaceae_F > CAZEIW01. Next base: position 3,068 of record CAZEIW010000195.1, read on the forward strand.
CGGCTGGCCTCTGGCGCAAAAGCGGAACGCCGTCAAGAACGCAGCTTGACTATTTGCCCTGGATGGTCTGTAATTTCTGTCATGACAGAAAGAACAGACAAACCCGCCAGACTTCCGGTGCCGGTACAACGGTTCGTCCTGCAGTGGGGGAACCTTGGCGAGCGTTGGGGCGTCAGCCGCTCGGTCAGCCAGATTCACGCGCTTCTTTACGCCTCCGAGCGCCCGCTCACGGCCGAGGAGATCGCGGACTACCTCGGGATTGCGCGCTCCAACGTTTCGACCTCGCTGCGCGAACTGCAGAGCTGGGAGATCGTCAGAGCCGTCCCGGTCTTGGGCGATCGCCGGACGTTCTATGAAGCCGAGACGGACCTCTGGGTCGTAGTGACCCGGATCGCCGCAGGGCGCAAGGCGCGCGAGCTGGACCCTGCAGCCGTAGCACTCCGCCAGTGTCTCGACGACGCGCAAGGCGACGTCGCAGTCAGTTCCGTCGTCGCCAAGCGGCTGCGCGACATGCTGGAATTTGTCGAGCGTTCGAGTCGCTGGTACGAGCAGATGCTGAAGCTATCGCGCACGCAGATCGCGGCACTGATGAAATTGGGCAGCGGAATTACCCGGCTGCTGGAGCGAAGCGCGCCCAGGGACCGGTGAGCCATGCCACAGCAAGACGCGATCGGAGCCTTGACGCTGCAAGGAGCGTTCCATGTCGACGAGCAGCAGGCGAATCGTGGTCTATGACGGGCACTGCCACCTGTGCAGTGGGTGGGTGCGGTTCATGGAGCGCCACCGCGCGGAGCCGCCGTTCTCGCACATTCCGATGCAAAGGCCCGAGGGGCGCGAGCTCCTCGCGCGGCACGGCATCGATCCGGACGATCCAACGACGTTTCTGGTCTTGGATCGCGGGCAGGCATATACAGCCTCGGCAGCGGTCATTCATGTGGTGGCGGCGGCAGGCGGGGTTTGGCGTCTGGCTCGCGTTGCCCGGCTCGTGCCTCGTGCCTGGCGTGATGCTGCGTATGGCGTGGTCGCACGGAATCGGTATCGATGGTTCGGCCGCCGCACCAGTTGCTACCTGCCTGGGAAGTTCTTGTGACTTCAGATACCGAGGACCGCAGCCGAGGCGAGTGCCTATGCGAACTGTCGTGTTGGGGGCGTCGGGCAACTTTGGTAGACGGATCTTGCGTGCGCTGAAGGGGGACCCGGACCTGGAACTGATTGCGGCCCGGCGAACAACCAGGGGGATAGATACGCTGGACGGCGCCAGCGCCGTGGCGCTCGATGTTCGAGCAGAGGATTTCGAGGAGCGGCTCACAGCTTTGGCGCCGCAGCTGATCATTCATTGCGCCGGCCCGTTCCAGGGTCAGGACTACCGGGTGGCGAGGGCTGCGTTAGCCGCGGGCGCACACTACCTCGACTTGGCGGATGGACGTCAATTCGTCGCCGGCTTTGCCGGTGCGAACCACGAAGCCGCGCAAGCGTCAGGTCGATTGGCGATCTCTGGCGCCAGCACGCTGCCAGCTTTGTCCTCCGCCGTCATCGAGGACTTGCGGGAACCGCTGGTTTCCATCCAAGAGATCGATATTGCGATCGCGCCCGGTCAGCGAGCGCCGCGCGGGGCCGCTACGCTGAAGGCGGTCTTCAGCTACCTTGGCCGTCCTTTCTCGTGGATGCACAACGGAGGGTGGGAACGGGCTTGGGGCTGGCAGGAGCTCCGGCGCATTCATTTCGACGTCGGGACTCGATGGGCAGCGGCCTGTGATGTGCCGGACCTCGCACTGTTGCCGCAACACTATCCCGGCGCGACCAGCGTGACCTTTCGCGCAGCCCTTGAAGTGAGCATCCAGCACTTCGCGTTGTGGACCCTGGCGGCGGCGCGCCGCGCCGGGTTGGCGCTGCCGATCGAACGGTGGGCTGTGGGACTTGATCGGCTGGCGTCACTGCTGGACGTCCTCGGCAGCGACCGTGGCGCGATGCGCGTGAGCATCGTCGGGACCCGTGACGATGGGACACGCCGGCGCCGAACGTGGCAGCTATCAGCGGAAGCCAATCACGGTCCGGAGATTCCTTGCCTCGCCTCGATCCTTCTCGCACGCAAGCTGGCGCGCGGCGAGGTGCGTGCCTCCGGGGCGTATGCGTGTATCGGGTTCCTGAACCTTGAAGACTTCGAGGGGGAGTTTGCGCATTGGGCCATCCGTACCCGTGTCGAAGAGGTGCCGGCGTAAAAAGAGCCGGCCCGTCGTGACCGGACGCCGGATCAAGCGAGCCTCAGTATGAATTCGTACCTCATTGTGAAGTGGATTCATGTGCTTTCTAGCGTCCTGCTCGTCGGAACCGGTTTCGGCTCTGCGTATTACATGTACTTCTCTAGCCGGTGCGGCAATCTGACAATACAGGCGGAGGTCGGGCGGATGGTAGTGCGCGCAGATTGGTGGTTTACAACGCCGGCCGCTGTCGCGCAGCCGGTGACCGGGCTATGGTTGGCGCACCAAAGTCCCTGGCCGTTGGACGCGTCCTGGATTCGATGGTCTTTGCTCCTTTATGGCTTGGCGGGCGCATGCTGGCTGCCGGTTGTCTGGCTACAGATGCGAATGTCCGCACTGACGCGACACGCTTTGCAGAGCGGGTCGATGCTGTCGCCGCTTTACACCCGTTACTTGGGCTGGTGGGAACGCCTCGGCTACCCGGCCTTTGGAGCGATGCTCGTGATCTATTACCTGATGGTGGTCAAACCTGCACCGTAGAACCCACAGTGCGGCTTTCGACCGACCAGGAGCTTGAGGGCAACTTGAATGTAATCAGTGGGGTGGCCGATGGGATTCGAACCCACAACAACCGGAATCACAATCCGGGACTCTACCGTTGAGCTACGGCCACCGTATTTCGAAATTCGCACTGGCCTGCCCGACTGGACTCGAACCAGTGACCCTCAGCTTAGAAGGCTGATGCTCTATCCACCTGAGCTACGGGCAGGTCGATCCGCCGGGCCCGAAGCGTAGCGGCCCCAGCCGGCGCCACCACCCTGCGGAACTGGTCGGGGCGAGAGGATTCGAACCTCCGACCCCCTGCGCCCAAGGCAGGTGCGCTACCAGGCTGCGCTACGCCCCGAAAGCAATCGATGATACCGGGACGACCGCAGGCCCGCAATTTGGCCCGCGGCCCTACGCCGCGCGCCGCTCCCCTTCGGCGTCGACCGGCATCAGCCGCGCCGCCGGCAGCCAGGCCGTGAACACGCTGCCGCGTCCCACCGCCGACTCGATCTCGAGGCGGCCCTGGTGCCGCAGCAGCACGTGCTTGACGATCGCGAGCCCGAGGCCGGTGCCGCCGGTCTCGCGCGAGCGGCTCTTGTCGACGCGGTAGAAGCGTTCGGTCAGGCGCGGGATGTGCTCGGGCGCGATGCCGATGCCGCTGTCCTCGACCTCGAACAGCGCGCCGTCGTCGCGCCTGATCCAGCGGATCGCGATCCGCCCGCCGGCCGGCGTGTAGCGGATCGCGTTGGACACCAGGTTTCCGAACGCGCTGCGCAGCTCGTCGCGGCAGCCGCGGATCCGGTCGCGTTCCACCTCGACCGTGATCTGGTGGCGCGCGCTCGAGAGCGCGCGCGCCTCGTCGGCGACCTCGTTGACGAGCTGGCCGACGTCGACCTCCTCTTCCGTGTCGGGGCTCTCGCGCGATTCCAGGCGCGACAGCATCAGCAGGTCCTCGACCAGCCGGTGCATCCGGTCGGCCTGCTCGTCCATCAGCTGCAGATGGTGGAGCCGCGTGGCGCCGAGGTCGTCGCCGCTGTCGATCAGCGCCTCCAGGAACCCCTTGACCACGGTGAGCGGCGTGCGCAGCTCGTGCGAGACGTTGGCGACGAAGTCGCGCCGCATCGCGTCGACGCGCTCGCTCTGCGTGATGTCGCGCGTGACCACGATCGATCGGGCCGGCTCGAACTCGACCACCGTGACCGCCAGCGTGCTGGCGGATTGCGTCAGCGGCGAGAACACGAGCGGCCGGTCGAAGCGGTTGGACGTCATGTAGGCGACGAAGGGCGGGTCGCGCACGAGATTGGTCAGCCGCAGCCCCTGGTCGGCCCGCAGCGAGATCGACAGGTGGCGCTCGGCGACCGGATTGCACCACTCGATCTGCAGCGCGGCGTCGATCAGGACGATGCCGTCCGGCAGCGCACTGATCGTGCGGCGGAAGCGCTCCTCGTTGTCGATCAGGCGCCGCTGGTTGATCTCGCTCGCCCGGTGCCAGCGGTACAGCCGCGCGAACATCTCGGCCCAGGCGCCGATGCCGTCCGGAATCGAGGTGAGCGACGGATCCTCGAGCCAGGCGCCGAGCACGCCGAGGTAGTAGAGCTGAAGCGCGACCACGACGCCCAGCGTCGCGACCCCGAGCCACAGGCCGGCGAGAGTGCCGAAGAGCACGCCGATCGCCGCGCAGACGAAGGCGAGCACGCACAGGCTGGCGATTGCGGGCAGGATGATCCGGACCCGTTTGCGTCGAGCGTCCGACATGCGGGGCAGTTTAGATCGTCATCGGCGCGGCGCAAGGCGTCCCCCCGGTACGCGGGCGTCCGCGTGACGGGCGCGGGAGCGGCGGGCCGCTACTGGTCGGCGCGCGACGAGAGCCGGTAACCGAGACCCCGCACGGTCTGAACGAGGTTCTGCGCGTCGGCCTGCAGCAGCGCCTTGCGCAGGCGCAGCACGTGGACGTCGATCGTGCGCTCCTCGATGAACACGTGGTCGCCCCAGACGTTGTCGAGCAGCTGGCTGCGCGAGAACACGCGCTCCGGATGGCCGGCGAGGAACGTGAGCAGCTTGAACTCTGCCAGGCCCATTTTGACCACGCGCCCGCCCACCACGACCTCGTGGCGGGTCGGATCGATCTTCAGCACCCCGTATTCGATCGTCTCGCCGCTCTTCTGCGGCGCCCGGCGCCGGAACACGGCGCGCACGCGCGACACCAGCTCGCGCGGCGAAAACGGCTTGACCACGTAGTCGTCGGCGCCGGCGTCCAGCCCCGCCACGCGGTCGCTCTCCGCGCCGCGCGCCGTGAGCATGATCACCGGCACCGCGCGCGTGCGCTCGGCGCCGCGCAACTCGCGCAGGAAGTCGATCCCGGAGCGGTCCGGCAGCATCCAGTCCAGGATCACCAGGTCCGGCAGCTCGCCCCGGATCGCCGACTCGGCTGCGCCGACCGATTCGGCGCGCTGCACCTTGTAGCCGTTGCTTCCGCACGAGAACGCCACCAGCTCCTGGATCGCCGGTTCGTCCTCGACCACGAGAATCGACGCGTTGGGCATGGCCCGTCACTCCTGTGAAACGGCGCGCGCAAGCTGCTCGGGCGTGGCGTGCCGCACGTCCTCGCCCTGCGCGATGAAGATCACGTGCTCGGCGATGTTCTTCGCGTGGTCGCCGATGCGCTCGATCGCCTTGGCGACCCAGACCGTGTCGAGCGAGCCCGAGATCGTGCGCGGGTCCTCCATCATGAAGGTGATCAGCTGCCGCAGGATCGACCGGAACTGCTCGTCGATCCCCTGGTCTTCGCGGATGATCGCGGCCGCGGCGGTCGCATCCAGGCGGGCGAACGCGTCGAGCGCGCCGCGCAGCATGCCGGCGGCGGCTTGGCTCGAGCCGCGCAGGTCGCGGATGCGCGGCGTGCGCACCACCATGTCCTTCTCGTGCAGCCACTTGGCCGCGCGCGCTATCTTGGTCGCCTCGTCGCCGATGCGCTCGAGATCCGTCACCGTGCGCGCCACTCCCATGATCATCCGCAGGTCGCCCGCGGCGGGCTGCCGGCGCACGATCAGGTTCACGACGACGCGGTCGAGGTCGAGCTCCTCGTCGTTGACGCGCCGGTCGACCTCGATCACCTGGTCGGCCTTCGCGAGGTCGGCATGCTCGAAGCAGTCGATCGCCATTTTCAGCTGCGACTCGACCAGGCCGCCCATCTGCAGGATGCGCGAGCGCAGGGCTTCCAGTTCGTGGTCGTACTGTTTCGACAGATGCTCGCCGTTGGTCATGTTCCGGCCTCCTGCCGGCGCTTCAGCCGAAGCGGCCGGTGATGTAGTCCTCGGTCTGTTTCCGGTTCGGCTTGATGAAAATCTGGTCGGTATCGCCGAATTCGACCAGCTCCCCCAGGTACATGAACGCGGTGTAGTCGGAGCAGCGCGCGGCCTGCTGCATGTTGTGCGTGACGATCAGGATCGTGACCTGCCGGCTCAACTGGCTGATCAGCTCCTCGATCGACGCGGTCGCGATCGGGTCGAGCGCCGAGGTCGGCTCGTCGAACAGCAGCAGCTCGGGGCCGGTAGCGAGCGCTCGCGCGATGCACAGGCGCTGCTGCTGGCCGCCGGACAGGTTCGATGCCAGCCCGTTCAGGCGGTCCTTGACCTCGTCCCACAGCGCGGCGCCGCGCAGCGCCTGCTCGACCTTCTCGGCCAGCGCGGCGCGCGGCATCGCGCCGCGCAGCCGCAGTCCGTAGGCGACGTTCTCGAAGATCGTGGTCGGGAACGGGCTCGGCTTCTGGAACACCATGCCGATTCTCATCCGCAGCTGCATCGGGTCGACGTCCTTCGACAGGATGTCGATGCCGTCCGGATGCAGCCGGATCGAACCCTCGTAGCGGTTGCCCGGGTACAGGTCGTGGATCCGGTTGAAGCAGCGCAGGAAGGTGGACTTGCCGCACCCCGATGGGCCGATCAGTGCGGTCACCCGGTTCTGATAGATCGGCAGCGAGATGTCCTTCAGCCCCTGGAAGTCGCCATAGAAGAAGCTCAGGTTGCTGGACTCGGCCTTCAGCGGCAACACCTGTGGCGCCGCGTCCGGCTGATCCAGCCCCTCCTGCGCCGCCGTGTCGTTTGCCAAAGCCTGTCCCGTCATGGTCCCGCGGCGCCCGTGCGCTGGTCCCCGCCTCCGGCGGCGGCCCACGAAGCTACCTGCGTGCCGGCTGGCCGCAAAGCGGCGAGTCTAGGGGGCCTTTATCACGCAATTGTGACATGACATTTCGCCGGCAGGCCCAAAAGGACCGCCCACCCGGAAGGCTGACCGCACACCCGGGAAGCCCAAGGGGGCCCCCGCACGTCGGCGCTTTCCCGAAGCGCAGGCCGTTCAGCCGATCGTGGCCGCGAGCCGGTCCGCCAGGGTGCGCGCCAGCCGCTGTTCGGCCGCCTCGACCATGATCCGCAGCACCGGCTCGGTCCCGGACGGGCGCACCAGCACCCGGCCGCGGCCGCCGAGCTCGCGCTCGACCGCGGCCAGTTCCCGCACCAGCGGCGCGTGCGATTTCCAGTCGAAGCCGTTGGGGACCCGCACGTTGACCATGTACTGCGGCAGCAACTCGAGCTCCGCGCACAGCCGCGCCAGCGCGCGGCCCGAGCGCCGGATCGCCGCCAGCACCTGCAGCGCGCTGATGATGCCGTCGCCGGTCGTGTGCTTGTCCAGGCACAGCAGGTGGCCCGAGCCCTCGCCGCCCCAAAGCCAGCCCCGGCTTTCGAGCAGCTCGAGCACGTAGCGGTCCCCGACGCGCGCGCGCTCGAACGCGACGCCGAGCTCGGCGAACCGCTTTTCCAGGCCGAAGTTGGTCATCAGCGTGCCGGCGACGCCCTCGACGCGCGTTTGCTTCATGCGGTCGCGCACGATCACGAACAGCAGCTGGTCGCCGTTGTAGGTCTTGCCCTCGCCGTCGGCGATCACGACCCGGTCGGCATCGCCGTCGAGCGCGATCCCCAGGTCGGCGTTGTGCGCCTGCACCAGCGCGGCGAGGCCGTCCGAGTGGACCGCGCCGACGCCATCGTTGATGTTGAAGCCGTTGGGCGCAGCGCCGACCGAAATCACGTCCGCGCCGAGCTCGTGGAACACGTCCGGCGCGACGTGGTACGCGGCGCCGTGGGCGCAGTCGACCACCAGCTTGATGCCCTTGAGGTCGATCTCGCCGGGGAAGGTGCTCTTGCAGAACTCGATGTAGCGGCCCGCGGCATCGTCGAGGCGCCGCGCCTTGCCGAGCTGACGCGAAACGACGCAGGAAAACGGCGCTTCAAGCTCGGTCTCGATCTGCGCCTCGGTCTCGTCGGGCAGCTTCTTGCCCAGCCCCGAGAAGAACTTGATGCCGTTGTCCGGGTAGGGATTGTGCGAGGCGCTGATCACGACGCCGGCATCGAGCCGCTGCGCCCGGGTCAGGTATGCGACCGCGGGCGTCGGCAGCGGGCCGCACAGCACGACGTCGACGCCGGCGCTGGAGAACCCCGCCTGCAGCGCCGCCTCGAGCATGTAGCCCGACACGCGCGTGTCCTTGCCGATCAGCACGGTCGGCCGCCCGCCGGGCACCACGCGCGCCAGCACGCGTCCCGCGGCCTGTCCGAGCTTGAGAACGAAATCGGGCGTGATCGGGTCCTCGCCGACCGTGCCGCGAACTCCGTCAGTGCCGAAATACTTTCGAGCCAAGTCGCTCTCCTGTCAGGTTGTTCGATCCGCCGCTTTCGACCCGCTGTCTTCGATCCGCTGTCTTCGATCCGCCGTCTTCCGATCCGCTTCACGCCCGGGGCGCCGCCGGCTCCCGGCGTGCCTGCTCGACCGCTGCCCACACCGCCAGGGCGTCGCGCGTCGGCGCGACGTCGTGCACCCGCACGATCCGGGCCCCGTTCTGGACCGCGATCAGTGCCGCGGCGACCGACGCGAACACGCGCTCGTCGACCGGCCGGCCGGTGATCTCGCCCAGCGACGACTTGCGGGACAGGCCGACCAGCAGCGGCTGGCCGCAGGCCGCCAGCGCCCCCAGTTCCGCGAGCAGCCGCCGATTGTGCGCGCCCTTCTTGCCGAAGCCGAAACCCGGATCGAGCGCGATCCGCTCGCGCGCAACACCGGCCGCGACCAGATCGTCGCGGCGCCTGCGCAGGAACTCGCCCACCTCGGCCACCACGTCGGCGTAGGTCGGGTCGGCCTGCATCGTCCGCGGCGTCCCCTGCATGTGCATCAGCACGACGCCGCAGTCGCGCCGCGCCACCGCCGCGAGCGCGCCTTCGAGCGTCAGCGAGCGCACGTCGTTGACGATCGCCGCGCCCTCGTCGAGCGCAGCCCGCATCACCTCGGCACGGCTCGTGTCGACCGAGACCGCGGCCCTGGCGTCCCGCAGCGCCCTGACGAGCGGCAGCACGCGCTGCAGCTCGACCTCGGCCGGCACTTCGGCGGCTCCGGGGCGCGTCGATTCGCCGCCGATATCGACGATGTCGGCACCCTGCGCGATCAGCTCGTGCGCATGCGCGAGCGCCTGGTCGAACTGCAGGAAACGCCCGCCGTCGGAAAAGGAGTCGGGGGTGACGTTGACGATCCCCATCACCAGCGGACGGTCGAGCGTGAAGGCGAAGCGGCCGCAGCGCCAGATCGAGGGGGCGGCGTCAACAGATGGCGGAATCGATGGAGTCATCGCACTTACTCCCCTCTCCGGCGACGCGGGAGAGGGGCGGGGGTGAGGGTGCGCGCGGCAACTCTTCCCATGAACCGTAGCTCCGAAGGGCGGCGTACCTGGACGTTTGGCGCCTGCAGCTTCGGAACCGAAAAGCGGGAGGATCGGCTTGGGGGGGGGGGGGGGGGGGGGGGGGGGGGGGGGGGGGGGGGGGGGGGGGGGGGGGGGGGGGGGGGGGGGGGGGGGGGGGGGGGGGGGGGGGGGGGGGGGGGGGGGGGGGGGGGGGGGG
>CAZEIW010000196.1:0-4544 GCA_964512305.1 uncultured Burkholderiaceae bacterium
ACGCTCTGGACCAACGACGTACTGGTCTCGGCGCGCCGCATCTACGAGGCGGCCGGCTTCCGGCTGATCGCGCAGGAGCGTCACCACAGCTTCGGCCACGACCTGGTCGGACAGAACTGGGACCTGGAGTTGTGAACCCTGCCCCGCACTCGCGGGGGCCCAGTAGACTTGGCTACCGGATCCCGATTCGCGGGGGGAGGGTCATGAGCAGCACGCCGCAGCAGCCGACCGGCAAAGAGCCGTCGGATACCGACCTCGATCTCGAGGCGGTGCGCCAAGTCGAAGCGGCCGTCAGCCGTCTCGCCGAACGGCTCGCGCAGCGTGACCCGCACGCGGCTGCCGCGTTGCAGCATGAAGTCCGCGTGCTGCGGGACCATCTCGCCGGCAATCCTTCAACGGGGGGCGGCCTGCGCGGCAGCCTCCACCGGCTGCGAGGCATCTTCGACTCCGCGCTCGCCGGGGGCCTGTACGAAGAGGCGAAGGACGCCAGCCTTCTGATCCTTCTGAACCGGATTCTCGGCGTTTGAGGACACAGTCCGCGCGGCGCGGCTGCTTCAAAGCATGCAGACGGCTTCGACGTTGTGACCGTCGGGATCGAGCAGGAACGCGGCGTAGTAGCTCGGGCTGTAGTCGAGCCTCAGGCCCGGCGCGCCGTTGTCGCGCCCGCCGGTCTCCAGTCCCAGCGCGTGGAAGCGGTCGACCGCCGCGCGGTCGGCCGCGCGCAGGGCCACGTGCGTGCCGGGACCTGCCGCGCCCTTGTGGCCGTAGAGCCACAGGCCGGGCGCTCCTGGCGGACCGAAGCCCGCGTAGCCGTCGCCGTGGGATTCGAGCGCATGGCCCAGTGGGGCGAGTGCGCCGCGGTAGAAACGGATGCTGGCTTCCAGGTCGCTCACCTTCAGCCCGATGTGGTCGAACATGGGGATCTCCTCGAAAGTTCGAGGCGATCCTAGGGCAGGGCCGCAAGCCGGTCTTGGAAAATCTTGCGGTCGCCGAGCGCCGCGCGGCGGTAGCCGCCGGGCGACACGCCGGCCGCGCGGTGGAAGCTGCGGACGAAGTTGGACAGGTCGCCGAAGCCGACGTCCAGGGCGATCTCCGTGATCGAGCGATCATGGTCGGCGAGCAGCCGGGAGGCGCGGCGCAGGCGGGTTCGCACCAGGTACTGGTGCGGCGTGACGCCCAGCACCGACGCGAAGACGCGCAGGTAATGGAAGACGCTCAGTCCGGCGCGCTTCGCCAGGCTTTGCAGGTCGATGGCGTCGCCCGCATTCGCGTCGATCCAAAGCGCCGATTCGACCGCGCGCCTGCGGTCCTGCGGCCGCGGTCGGACGCCGTTGCGCCCGCGGCCACCGCTCGCCTCGACGAGGCGGGCGGCGAAATTCAGTCCGACCTCGTCGACTCCCAGGTCGGTGGCGCCGACCGCCGCGAGCGAAGCCAGCTCGCCCAGCACGATCAGCTCGGGCAGCGGCGGGAGCCCCCGGGGCTGCCAGGCTTCGTGCCCGCCCGCGATTTCGTCCAGCAACTCGGGCGCGAGAAAGAAAGCCAGGCAGCGGTCACCGCCGAGGTGATGCTCGTGCGTACAGGTGTACTCGGCCCCGGGGCGTCCGACCAGCACCGAGCCGGGAACGAGCTCGTAGTCGGCGCCGCCACAGCGATAGCCGAAGCTGCCCCGGCGGACGTACGCGACCGACCACGACTCGTGCCGCTCGACGAACGGCCGGTCGGTCGGGCCGGCGCTGCAGCGGTAATCGAGCACGGACAGGGGTCCGCTCAGAAGGGATCGCGTCACGGCCATGGCGGCACAGATTAAGGCGGCCGCCGCGGCTCGACAATCGGCCCGCCCAAGACGCGAAGTAGCGGGCCATCGGGCGTTTATCCGCACGATCAGCGGGGGTTGCCACGTGGGATGGTGTCATCGGCGGGCAACAACAAACCATCTGTGGAGTACCACCGCAATGGACGGATCGAAGTACGTCTCGGATTCCGAGCGTAGCGACGCGACCCGGTTCGCCCTCACCGTCGACCGTGACGCGGTCGGGGTGATGCAATACGCTTCCCGCCTCGGGCACCTGCTCGAATGGTGGCTGCAAGGCGCTGCGGCGACGATGGATCCGCTGTCGGCGTTCCGGATCGGCAAGCGCCTGGAGCGCTTCCGGCTGGCGGCGCGGCTGGCCGAGGGCAAATCCTCGCGGCAGGTCCAACTGGCTCTCGACGGCCTTCGCTCGGAGCTGAGCATCCATTCGATCCCGACGGAACTGCAGATCGAACTGGAACTGGCCCGCGCCGAGAGCGAACGGCTGCGGGCGGGCAGCCCACCGCCGCCGACGCTCGTCCGAAGAGCGCTCGACGCCGATACGGTGACCGAGCCCGCGCCTGCCGCGCGGCCGGCCGGCGAATCGCCGGTGCTGCGCTTCAGGACCTTGCTGCTGGCGTTGTTCGCGGTCGCGGGCCTGGCGTGGTGGGCGTCTTTCGATCAGGCGATCGCGGCACGGCTCGTCGCACTATTCTCGCGCCACTGACGGAACTCGGGCGCGGCCGGCGTGGTCGAACCGGAAGTTGCTGCCATCGCGGGGACGGCACCATGTCGAACGCACCTTTGTATGGGTGGCTGGTGATTGCCGAGCTTCCGCACGAGCCCCACCGGCATGATGCGTCGAAGCCGTCCGCGCCTCCCACCCTGTCCGAACCGATCCGCAAGCGCGGCGTTCGTCACTGGGCGCTCCAGTTGCTGCAGCGAAGCGGCTGGTCCAGCTGAGACGCGGCGGGGCGTGAGCCCGCGGCGATCTCCGCGCCGCAGCGAACTCGCGGGCGGCCATAAGGGCCGATAATACGGGCCGGTCGGATTCGTCGCGCCGGGACACCGCCGCGCGGCAGGAAATACTCGATGCAGATCGGACACTGGCGGCGCTGGCGGCCGGGGCGGCGCGGCATCGCGCTGCTTGGCCTGGCGGTGCTGGCGCTGCTGGTCGCGCTGGTCGGGCGTGGCCTGCAGCACCGCGCCCACGCCGCAGACCCGGCAGCGGCGGCGGCGCCGGTGCCCGTGGTCACCGCGCCGGTCGCGGTGACGGACGTGCCGATCTTCATCGACGCCGTCGGCAACGTCTTGGCGGCGCAGTCGGTCACGGTCAGGGCCCGGGTCGACGGACAGCTGGAGCAGGTCGCGTTCACCGAGGGACAGGACGTCCGCCAGGGCGACCTGCTGGCCCGCATCGACGCCCGTCCGTACCAGGCCCAGCTCGAGCAGGCGCAGGCGCAAAAGGCGCGCGACGAAGCGTCGCTCGCCAACGCGATCCGTGATCTCGAGCGCTACACGATGCTGGCGCGGGAAGACTCGATCCCGCAGCAGACGCTCGACACCCAGCAGGCAACCGTCGGACAGTTGAGGGCCACCGTGCTCGCCGACCAGGCGCAGATCGACAGCGCACGCGTCCAGCTCGACTACACGACGATACGGGCTCCGGTGAGCGGGCGAACCGGCGCCCGGCTGGTCGACGCAGGCAACATCGTGCACGCGGCCGACAGCAACGGGCTGGTCGTGATCAATCAGATCGATCCGATCGCCGCCACGTTCACGGTGCCCGAAAACAGGTTCCCGGACGTCAATCAAGCCCTGCAGGCGGGTCCGTCGCGGCGGCTGCCGGTGCAGGCCCGGGCGCGCGACAGCGGTGCGGACAGCGGCGCGCTGCTCGGCACCGGCTACCTGACCCTCGTAAACAACCAGATCGACACCTCGACCGGGACGATCCAGCTCAAGGCGCTCTTTCCCAACCCGTCGCATTCGCTCTGGCCGGGCCAGTTCGTGAATCTGCGCCTGCAGCTGGGCACGCGCAAAGGGGCGGCGACCGTGCCGCAGGCGGCGATCCAGCACGGGCCGGCGGGGCTGTATGTCTATGCCGTGTCGGCCGACGGCGCGGTGGCGGTCCGGCCCGTCCGGGTCGAGGCGGTGCAGGACGGGATGGCCGTGATCGAGGCCGAGCTCGGCGGCGATGCGCGCGTCGTGGTCGATGGCCAATACCGGATCAAGCCCGGTTCGATCGTGGTCGAGGCGCCGGCGGGCGGGAAGGGCGGAGGATGAGGCACCGCAGGCGTCATCCCCCGCAGGAGTCATCCCCGGGCTTGTCCCGGGGATCCACGTCGATGCGCAACGCGGGCGCCTCGTCTTGCGCCGACGTGGATCCCTGGGACAAGCCCGGGGATGACTTCTGCGGGGGATGACGCCTGCGGTGCCTCATCCTCCGCCCTTCCCGCCCGCCGGCGCCTCGACCACGACCGAACCGGGCTTGATCCGGTATTGGCCATCGACCACGACGCGCGCATCGGCGCCGAGCTCGGCCTCGATCACGGCCCTCCCGTCCTGCTCCGCCTCGACCCGGACGGGCCGGACCGCCACCGCGCCGTCGGCCGACACGGCATAGACATACAGCCCCGCCGGCCCGTGCTGGATCGCCGCCTGCGGCACGGTCGCCGCCCCTTTGCGCATGCCCAGTTGCAGGCGCAGATTCACGAACTGGCCCGGCCAGAGCGAATGCGACGGGTTGGGAAAGAGT
>CAZEIW010000197.1:0-28438 GCA_964512305.1 uncultured Burkholderiaceae bacterium
CCCCGGCCTTCCGGTGCGCGGCGGCGAAGTCGAGCATCCGCCCGATCGAGCGCTGGGCGCGCGCGCCCAGATCGGGATCGACGCGGATCTCGTTGTAGCCCGAGCCGGCTCGCTCGAGCACCTCGGCCACGCCGCGCAGGCCGTTCATCGCCATCCATGGGCAGTGGGCGCAGCTCTTGCACGTTGCCGACTGGCCGGCCGTCGGCGCCTCGATGAAGCGCTTGTCCGGGTTCTGCACCCGCAACTGGTGCATCAGGCCGGCGTCGGTGGCAACGATGAACTCCCGGGCCGGCAGCGTCCTCGCCGCATGGAGGATCTGCGAAGTCGACCCCACGGCGTCGGCAAGCGCAATCACCGCGGCCGGCGACTCGGGATGCACGAGGACCCGGGCACCGGCGTGCTCGCGCTTGAGCTCCTGCAGCTCGAACGCCTTGAACTCGTCGTGCACGATGCACGAGCCGCGCCACAGGAGCATGTCCGCCCCGGTCTGCCGCCGCAGGTAGTCTCCGAGATGCCGGTCCGGCGCCCAGATGACCTTGCGGCCTTCGGCGTGCAGGTGGGAGATGATCGGCACCGCGATCGAAGAGGTGACGACCCAGTCGGCGCGTGCCTTGACCGCCGCGCTCGTGTTCGCGTAAACGACCGCGACGCGGTCCGGGTGCGCGTCGCAAAAGGCGCTGAACTGCGGCGCGGGGCAGCCGAGATCGAGCGAGCACACCGCGTCCAGGTCGGGCATCAGAACGGTCTTTTGCGGCGACAGGATCTTCGCCGTCTCGCCCATGAAGCGAACGCCGCACACGACCAGCGTGCGCGCCGGATGGTCGCGGCCGAAACGTGCCATCTCGAGCGAATCGGCGACGATGCCGCCGGTCTCTCCGGCAATGTCCTGCAGGTCGGGATGAACGTAGAAGTGCGACACCATGACCGCGTCGCGCGCGGCAAGCAGTGCGCGCACGCGCCGCTTCAGCTCCTCGCGCTCGGCGGGTGCCGGCTCGTCGGGAACGCGCGCCCATGCGGCTTGCGTCCCGCCGACAGGACTTTCGATCTCGAATTCGATCGTCGACGTCGTCATCTGCGCGCCCTGCCCGCGTTCGGCTCAATCATGAAATCGCATCGAAAGGTCCACCGCTTCGACATCCTTGGTCAGGCTTCCGATCGAAATCCGGTCGACCCCCGTCAGGGCGATCGCCCGCACGTTGTCCAGCGTGACGCCACCCGAGACTTCCAGCTGCGCGCGCCCGCGATTGAGCTCGACGGCGGCGCGCAGCATCGCCGGCGGCATGTTGTCCAGCAGCACCATGGGGGCGCCGGCGGCCAGCGCCTGCTCGAGCTGCTCGAGATTCTCGACCTCGATCATCACGAAGTCCGCGCGGCCGGCCAGCGCCAGCCCGGCGCGCAGCACGGCGGCGACGCCTCCTCCGCTCTCGATGTGGTTCTCCTTGATCAGGACGCCGTCGAACAATCCGATCCGGTGGTTGACCCCGCCTCCGACGCGCACGGCGTACTTCTGCGCACGGCGCAATCCGGGCAGTGTCTTGCGCGTATCCACGATCTTCGCCCGGGTGCCGGCAACGGCCTCGACGAAGCGCCGCGTCCGCGTCGCCACCCCGGAGAGCAGCTGCAGGAAGTTGATCGCGGTGCGCTCGCCGGTCAGCAGCGCCCGGGCCGGGCCTGCGATGTCGCACAGCTGGACGCCGGCCTCGACCGCGTCGCCTTCGCGCGCGCTCCAGCGCACTTCGATGGCGGGGTCGAGCTGGCGAAAGGTCTCGTCGAACCAGGGTCGCCCGCAGAGCACGGCGGGCTGACGCACGATCAGGCCGGCACGTCCGCGCCGATCCGCCGGCACCAGCCCGGCGGTCAGGTCGCCGCTGCCGATATCCTCGCGCAGCGCGGCGCGCACGTCGTCGGCGACCGTCGGGGGCGGTGCGGCGCGTTCGGGAGCCTGCCGGTCGATCGAATCCATGGCTGTCATTATGACGCCGTGGTCGCAACATCGTTCACGGGGCTGGCGCTCGCGGGCCCGGGCGAGCAAACTGGCTTCAAATGAGCCCTTGCGCGTGCGAGCTTGCATGACCCGAGGTTCCGTCCGGCCGTCCCGCGGTCGCGGTCGGCGCGAGCGGCTGATCGTCCTGAGCGCGCTCCTGTTTCCGGCGCTGTTCCTCGCGGTCGTGGCGGTGGGAATCGTTTCGATGAAGTACGGCAGGCTCTCCCTGTTTCGACCCTTGCTGATGCAAGCGGCCGAGCCGCCGGCGCCGGCCCCGCAAGCGAAGCGGCAGTGAGCGCGAGGCTGTGCGCGTCGTGGCCGCGCCCGTGCCGACTCGTTGTCAGAGCCGGGCCGCGGCGTCGTCGATCGCCTGCCTCAGCCCGGCGTAATCGCGCGTGACGGGAAACTGCGGGAATTCCGCCGCCACCTTGTCCGGCGGCCGGAACAGGATGCCTGCGCCCGCTTCCTGCAACATCGACGTGTCGTTGTACGAGTCGCCGGCGGCGATCGTGCCAAAGCCGAGGCCGTGGAATGCCGCGACCGCTGCCCGTTTCTGGTCCTGCATTCGAAGCTGGTAGTCGACGATCCGCCCGCTGGCGTCGGTCTGCAGCCGATGGCAGAACAGCGTCGGCCAGCCGAGCTGGCGCATCAGGGGGGCGGCGAATTCGTAGAACGTGTCCGACAGGATCACGACCTGGTAGCGGGTCCGCAGCGCGTCGAGGAATTCGCGCGCGCCGGGCAGGGGGCCCAAGCCCTCGACCACGCGCTGGATGTCGGCCAGTCCCAGGCCCTCGCGCGCGAGAATGTCGAGCCGGTACCGCATCAGCCGGTCGTAGTCCGGTTCATCGCGCGTGGTGCGATTGAGCGCGTCGATGCCGGCTTTGGCCGCGAATTCGATCCAGATCTCGGGCGCTAGCACGCCTTCGAGATCGAGGCACACGATCGTCAGGTCCCGCAAGTCCGTTCCTCCGTCGGCGTTCGATCGGCCCCGGCCGCGCCGCCCGCTTGGATCGGCATCGATTTGCGCGCGCGAAGGCGGCGCGCGCACGCGAGCCGGCGCCGCAGAATACCCGATCGGGGTCGAGGGTGAAGCGCTGTTGCTGCGGACTCAGTGGCGCCGGTACGGCCAGGGCGTCACGACCCTCCACGGCCCCGGGAAGCCGGTCGATTCCAGCCTGCGGATCTTCTGGCGGCACTCGGCGGGAGTCACCGAAAGCGCAGAGAGCAGCGCCAGCCAGAGCTGCCAGCAGTCCTCGGCGTGATTGCGCTCGACGAGCGCTGTGACCTCGAACGACAGATTCGCGAAGATGGTCGTGGCGGCGCCGAACTTCGACTGCTCGATGGCCTCCGCGATCAGATCGTCGACGACCGTCTGGCCGAGGCCCGCATGCCGCAGCGCCGCAGCAGCACTGTCGAAGTCCCCGGCGCGAAACGCGGGGTAGAACAGGCGCCGCGACGTGGTGCTTGAAGGGAGCGTGCGTTCCAGATTCATGTCCTTCATGTCCTTCGATCCCGAGCCGGCGCCCTGGCGCTCGCGGGAACCGGCAACGCCCCGCTGCGTCCTGGCCCTGCTTTCGGCATTCCCGCGGGGCCGCCAAGACCGTGTTACGGTAGGCCAAGCGCATCGGCAGAACATGAGGATTGTCAAGAACCGTTCCTTACCCGCGCCGGCGATACTGGCGCAGCGCAAAGGGACACGAAGGGAAATCAGTGGGGCCGGATCGAATGGCCGATCCGGCGGGAGCGGCGAAACCTCGAACGGAACGCGGGCGAACCCGCTCAGACCGATCGCCGCGCCCGGATCAGCGATAACCGCCGTCGGGCATGAGAATCTGGCCTACCAGATAAGGCATCGTCAACAGATGGGCAACGCACTGGCCCATCTCGGCGGTCGTTCCCCACCGGTTCATCCAGATCTTCGCGCTCTCGCCAGCGCGAACCTCGTCGGGAAGGGAATCGTTCAGCGCGGTTTCGATCCAACCCGGCGCCAACGCGTTGAGGCAGATCCGCATCCGAGCCAGTTTTTCCGCCGCGTTGCGCATCAGCAGATTGGCGCCCGCCTTCGACGAATCGTAGTGGGCCGAGACCGGATCGTAGGCGTTGACGCCGTTGGACGACGTCACGAGAACGATCTTTCCCCTCCATTCGTCGACCACCGGGTTGTCCTGCATGGCCAGGGTCGCGTACTTGACCACGAGGAACGACCCGGTCAGGTTGACGTTCTGGACCTGATCCCATTCGTGCTGGGTCTGCTCGAGGAACTCGGTGTTGGGTGAGATCCCGGCGCTGTGAACGACGTGATCGATCCGCCCGGCGCTCTGCGCCACCTGCGAGAAGAATCCGGCGACCGAATCCTCCTGGCCCACCTCGCACGGGTACGCCAGCACGCGGGCGGTTGGACCGGCCGCCGACAGGCGATCGAGCGCAGCCTTCGTCTTTGCCTGGTTCCGGCTCGACGAGATCACGACGTCGCCGCCGCAGCGCACGATCGTCTCGGCGATGTCGCGTCCGATGCCGCTGGCGCCGCCGGTGACGACGGTCGTCGACCCCGAGAAATCGAAGCTTGCCCGTGTCATGCCGGTTGCTCCGCGCCGTTACTGCGAACGCGGCCAGGGAACGCCCTGCTCGTCGGCCGCGACCGCGCCGATGCCCTTGTAGACGAACTTCTGCAACCGCTTGCCCTCGTAGGTTTCCGTCGTGTACAGGTTGCCCTTCGAATCCGTCGCGATGGAATGGACCCCGAAGAACTGGCCGGGCTGGCGGCCGCCGTCGCCGAAGTTCGTGAGCTCCTCGAGCGACTCGCGCAGCACGATCCGCACCTTCTCGTTGGTTCCGTCGGCCAGGAAGATGTAGCGCTGCTGCGCGTCCTTGGAGAACGCGATGTCCCAGGCCGAGCCGGACCCGAGCGTGTCGCGGGCGAAGAACGCCTCCTTCACGAAAGTGCCGTCCGGATGGAACACCTGGACGCGATCGTTGGCCCGGTCGCAGACATAGATGAGGCCGTCGTTCGAGCGCTCGACGCAGTGCACGGGATTGCGGAACTGCTTCGCCGGCGGCGCCTTCGGGTCGTACTTGCCCAGGTCCGTGTCGTCCGGGCGGTTTCCGTACGCGCCCCAATAACGCTTCATCTTGCCGGTATCGGCGTCGATCACGGCGACGCGGCGGTTCAGGTAGCCGTCGGCGATATAGGCCTCGTTGGTCTTCGGATCGACCCAGATCTTGGCCGCGCGCCCGAAGTTGTCCGGATCGTTGCTGCCGCCGTTGCGGCCGAAGTGGCCGACCTGCATCAGGAACCTGCCGTCCTTGGTGAACTTCAGGACCTGCGCGTCCTTCTCGCCGTTGCCCCCGATCCAGACGTTGCCCTTGTAGTCGACGTGGATCCCGTGATTGGACTGCGGCCACTCGTAGCCCGGACCCGGCCCGCCCCACGACCGCACCAGGTTCCCGTCCGGGTCGAACTCGAGCACGGGCGGTGCCGCACGGCAGCACTCGCCGACGTTCATTTCGAGCGCGCGCTCGTTGGCATTGAGCGTCGCGCCCGCGCGATGGATGATCCAGACGTGGTCCTGCTCGTCGACCCAGACGCCGATCGTCGATCCGAGCAGCCAGTGATTCGGCAGCGGCTTCGGCCACAGCGGGTCGACCTCGAACCTGGGCGCCTGCACCGTGTGCTGCTGCGCCACCGCGCGGCGCTGGAGCACGAGGCCGCCCACGCTTAGTGCGAGCGCCGCTGCAAGCGCGATGGCGACGACGGAAACGGCGATCCGGCCCTCGGCGTTTCTCATGCCTCCTCCCGTTCGATATCAACGACAGCGTCGACGACAGCATCGACGACAGCGGCTGCATGCGCCCGGTTCATTGTAAGCTCGCTGCGCCGCCTGGCGCCGACTCGAGGTCCAACTCGTGCCCGATCGCATCGCAGCAAGGTGTCGGCCGAGACGTTCGGCGCGCGACCGCGCCTTCGGGCGGGTCCCGTGATGCCGTCTCGATGCCGATGGTTGGCCGGCGCGATCATGCTTGCGGCGTCGCTCGGCGGCGCGGCGCACGACATTCCGAACGACGTCCGGCTGCAGGCGTTCGTCAGGCCCGCGGGAACGACGCTGCAACTGCTCGTGCGCGTTCCCCTTGCGGCCATGACCGACGTCGATTTCCCGATCGTCGAAGCGGGATACCTCGATCTCGCGCGCGTGGATGCGTCGCTCGGCGTCGCCGCGCGCCTGTGGATCGCCGACAACGTCGAGCTGTACGAAGGCGACCGGCGGCTCGCGACGCCGAGGTTGGTCGCGGCCCGGGTTTCGCTGCCGTCCGACCGCTCGTTCGCGTCCTACGACGCGGCGCTCTCGCACCTGGCCGCGCCGCGCCTGCCGAACGACATGAAGCTCTACTGGAAGCAGCAGTTGCTCGACGCGCGTTTCGACTACGCGATCGATTCGGATCGCTCGGAATTCTCGATCCGGCCGCGGCTGTCGCGATTGGGGCTGCGGGTGGTTGCCGCGCTGGAGTTCCTGCCCAATGGCGGCCCCCCGCGCGCATTCGAGCTCGACGGCGACCCCGGCCTGGTCCGGCTGGATCCGCGCTGGCACCAGGCCGCGCTGCGCTTCGTGGAGCTCGGGTTCCGTCACATCCTCGACGGCACCGACCACCTGCTGTTCCTCGTGTGCCTCGTGATCCCGTTCCGCAGGCTGCGCGCCCTGGTCGTCCTCGTGACCTCGTTCACGCTTGCACACTCGGTGACGTTGATCGCCTCCAGCGTTGGGTTCGTGCCCGATGCGCTCTGGTTTCCCCCGCTGATCGAGACCCTGATCGCGGCGTCGATCCTGTTCATGGCGCTTGAGAACATCGTCGGCGCCGATCTTCAGCGGCGCTGGATGGTCGCTTTCGGCTTCGGCCTGGTGCACGGCTTCGGGTTTTCCTTCGCGCTGCGGCAGACGCTGCAGTTCGCGGGGACTCACCTGCTGACGGCGCTGCTGTCGTTCAACATCGGGGTCGAGCTGGGACAGCTGGCGGTCGTGCTGATGCTCGTGCCGGTGCTCAATGGGCTCTTCCGGTTCGTGGTCGCCGAGCGGATCGGAACCATCGTCGTCTCGGCCCTGGTCGCGCACACGGCGTGGCACTGGATGAGCGAACGGGCGGAGCAGCTGCGCCGGTTTCCGTGGCCCGCGCTCGACGCGGCGTTCGTTGCCGGCCTGCTCGAGGCATCGACCGCGATCGTGGCGCTCGCGCTCGCGGTCGGCCTGATCAATCACGCGCTGCGCCGCACGCGCTGGCTGGCCGCTGAGCCCGACGGATCGGGCGATCACGGTGAGGGCCGGGGGCGAGGCCGCTAAGAGGCAAGCAAACGGCAACTACGAAATCAAGGAAAGCGACCGATGGCTGGAACGGGGCGGGTGTTTAGCGCGGAATCGAATGCCGTTGCCAGCCCGTTCAGGTTCGGCCTCGTCGGCACCGGCTGGCGCGGGGAATTCTTCGCCCGGCTGGCGCGGCTGATGCCGGACCGCCTCGAGCTGGCTGGAGCCGTCGTGCGGCACCCCGCGAAGGCCGACGAGGTCGCGCGCCGCTGGGGCGTTCCGGTGCTGCCGTCTCCCGCGGAACTCATGCGCCGCCAGCGCCCCGAATTCGTCATCAGCTCGGTGCCGCGGGGAGCGAACGAGGCCGTCGTCTGCGAGCTGGTCGACGCCGGGGCGCACGTGCTGGCCGAAACGCCGCCGGCGCCAGACCTCGCTGCGCTGCGGAGGCTGTGGGGGCGAGTCGGGGCGCTAGGGCGCGTGCAGGTTGCCGAGCAGTACCCACTGCTGCCCGGCCACGCGGCGCGGCAGGCGCTCGTGCGGCGCGGCGTCATCGGCCGGCCGGGCTCGGTGCAGGTTTCGTCGACCCACGGCTATCACGCGGTGGCCCTGATGCGCAGCCTGTTGGGCGTCGGATTCGGTCCGGTCGGCGTCAGTGCTACGCGCTTCACCGCGCCACTCGTCGACCCGCTGAACCGTTCCGGATGGACCGACGACGCAAGGCCGAAGCTGGCCGGGACCGTGCTCGCGACGCTGGACTTCGGCAGTGCCTCCGGGCTGTACGACTTTACCGACAACCAATGGCACAACCAGCTGCGCCTGCGCCGGATCCTGATCCGCGGCAGCCATGGCGAGATCTCCGACGACGCCGTCGTGCACCTGTCCGCGCCGCGCACGATTGTCAAATCGGCGCTGCGCCGCTCGCAGCTGGGCTACGACCTGAACCTCGACGGCTACGACACCGAGCACATCGCGTTCGAGGGCGAAGTGGTCTGGCGCAATCCGTTCCTCGGGCTGCGTTTGATGGACGAGGAGATCGCGATCGCGACGATGCTGATCGCGACCGGTCGATGGGCGCGCGACGGCGGGCCGCCGCCGTATCCGCTGGCGCACGCGTGCCAGGATCATCTGGTGGCGCTTGCGATTGATGAAGCCGTGGCGTCCGGGCGGCCCGTGACCACGGACGCAGAACCCTGGCACGTCCAATCGGATCGCATCGGGGATTGACGGTGCAACCCACAAGGTCGCCGAGGCCGCAAGAATCGGGTGGCGCGCGAGCCGTCAGCGGCTAATGATTTCCCCCTACGTTCTGATGATCGCCGACGCGGTCTGCCCAGTATCGCGCCAGTTCGCTTGGAGCCCCGGAAGGAGGGACGCATGAACGTCGAAAGCATATCCAGCCCGGATTTTCCTCAAACCATGGGACCGTACTCACAAGCTACCCGCGCCGGGCAGTTCATTTTCTGCGCCGGACAAGGCGGCGTAGACCCGGCAACCGGCAAGCTCGTGGTGGGCGGCATTCGTGAGCAAAGTCGTCAGACGGTACGCAATCTCCAGTCGATTCTGGAGGCAGCAGGAAGCGATCTGGCTCATGTCGTGATGGTCACCGTGCTTCTCCATGACTGGAAGTACTTCGAAGGCATGAACGAGGTCTTTGCGGAGTCTTTTGGCCAGTCGCCGCCGGCGAGATCCACTATCCGTGGCGAGCGCTGGCCGGAGGGCGCACTCGTGGCGATGAGTGCCATCGCCGTTACCAAGGACTGAGCTCTCGGCGGTCGCCCCCCGGCATCACTGCCACATCGCCCGCATCCGGGTCGCGATATCCACCGTGGTCTTCGGCGCGGCCGCAGCCGGGTCGCGCGCCTCGGGACCCGGCCAGGACAGCTGCTCGAAGCGCTCGAGCAGGCGGTCGGGGATGAACCGGGTGCGGCTGGCGTAGACGTGCCGGTCGCCCAGACCGGCCTGGTGCGACACGTAGAAGCGCTGCGGCACGAGCAGGTCGAGGTGATCGCGCGCGCGCGTCATTGCGACGTACAGCAGGCGCCGCTCCTCCTCGATCTCGGCCGAGGTGCCGGTCGCCATGTCCGACGGCACGCAGCCGTCGACCGCATTGAGCAGCGTCACCGCGGCCCACTCGCGCCCCTTGGCCGAGTGGATCGTCGACAGGATCAGGTAGTCCTCGTCGAGCAGCGGCACGCCGGCTTCGTCGGCGGTCGCGGCCGGAGGATCGAGCGTGAGCTCGGTCAGGAAGCGCAGGAGGCTCGGGTAGGTCGCGGCGATCCGGGCCAGTTGCTGGATATCGGCGGCGCGCGCCCGCGCATCGTCGAACAGGCGTTCCATCTGCGCCTCGTACCAGCGGCGGGCCAGATCGAAGCCGGTGGGCCACGGCGCCGACGGCGCTGCGATCGAGTCGATCAGTGCGGCGAATTCCGGCCATGCCGCCGCTGCGCTTTCGGGCGCAGGGCACGCGGCGAGCGGCGTCGCGCCCGGGGTCGCGCCGGCGCGGTCCAGCAGCCGCCCGGCAGTCTTGGGGCCTATGCCGGCGGGGAGCTGCAGCGCGCGGAACCCCGACACGCGGTCGTGCGGGTTGCTGGCCCAGCGCAGGATTGCGAGCACGTCCTTCACGTGCCTCGCCTCGAGGAACTTGAGACCGCCGAACTTGACGAACGGGACGTTGCGCCGGGAAAGTTCTATTTCGAGACGGGCGCTGTGGTGTGAAGCGCGGAAGAGCACCGCCTGCGATTTCAACAGCAGCGCGCCCTCGCGCCGCGCGAGCGCCTGCCCGACCACGAAATCCGCCTGTTCGGCGTCGTCGCGCACCGACACCAGGCGCGGCTTTCCGGCCGCCCGGCGATCGGTCCAGAGGTCCTTGGCATGGCGCTCGGGAGCGAGCGCGATCACAGCATTGGCGGCCTCGAGTATGGGTTGGGTCGAGCGGTAGTTGCGGTCGAGCGTGATCTGCATCGCCGGCGGGTCGAAGCAGCGCGGGAAGTCGAGGATGTTGCGTACGGTCGCGCCGCGGAACGAGTAGATCGACTGCGCATCGTCGCCGACGACCGTGAGACCGCGCCCGTCGGGCTTGATGGCCAGCAGGATGGATGCCTGCAACCGGTTCGTGTCCTGGTACTCGTCGACCAGCACGTGCTCGAACCGCTCGCCCATCTCGCGCGCCAGCTCGGGCTCGGCCGCCATTTGCGCCCAATAAAGCAGCAGGTCGTCGAAATCGAGCACATGCTGAGACTGCTTGGCCTCGACGTAGCCCAGGAACAGGCGCTGCAGGTCCGCCTCCCATTCGGCGCACCACGGAAACGCCGCGCCCAGCACGGCGGGCAGCGTGTCGCGCGTGTTGACGACCGCCGAATAGATCGCCAGGCAGGTGCCCTTCAACGGAAAGCGCCTGGCTTTCGCCGAGGCGCCGAGCTCATGCCGGACCAGGTTCATCAGGTCCGCCGAGTCCTCGCGGTCGTGGATCGTGAAGCCGGGATCGAGCCCGATCCGGACGGCATGCTCGCGCAGCAGGCGGGCGCCGACGCTGTGGAAGGTTCCGGACCACCGCAGCCACTCGGACCGTGGAACGGCCGCCGCCGATGTGCCGGACGTCGAGGAGGCCTGCGGCGCGTGCGCGCGTTCCAGTTCTGCGCACAGCCGTGCCGCCCGCCGTGTCATTTCGTCGGCAGCACGGGTCGAGAAGGTCAGCAGCAGGATGCGGCCGGGATCGGCGCCGCGATTGACGAGGTGCGCGACCCGATGCGCGAGTGTGTTGGTCTTGCCGCTGCCGGCGCCGGCGATCACCAGGAGCGGCCGATTTCGATTGCCGTCGTCGATCCCGAATACCGCCGCCCGGCGCTGCGCGTCGTTGAGCCGCTCGAGATACGGGGCAGGGCGCGCGTCATTGACGCAGGGCGGGCAGGGCGGATCGGGATCGTGATGCATTTGGCTTTCCTTCGGAGCTGTGATTATCTACAGTATCCCGTTCCGCACAAGTCCCACCTGTCTGCCCGGGGCGGCCGCCGTGACCAGGCTCAAATGCGGCATCCGGCGGGACGCCCGGCGCCGCTCGGCGCGCCCCTATCATCGCGGCATGACTCCGATCGCTTCATGGCCGGGCACGCTGGGGGAGATGGGGCGCGCGACGCTGCGCTGGCTCGGCAGCTGGTGGCACATCGTCCGCTTCGGCGCCGTCGTCCTGGCGCTCGCGCTGTCGTCGTCGAGCTATGGCAGGGACACCCGCGCCGCGATTGCGCGCCAGATCTACCTCGGTACCGCGCCGATCCTGCTGTGGTTCACCGTGCTCTCCGCGCTGATCAGCCTGATCGTGATCCGCATCGTCGTGGTCACCGCGCTGAGCTACGGCCTTTCCAAGTACTCGCTGGAGATGGTCGTGCGGGTGCTGGTCATGGAACTGATTCCGCTGACCGCGGCGCTGTTCGCGGCGCTGCGCTGCACGATCCCGAACGGCGCCGACATCGCCGCGATGCGCGCGCGCGGCGAATTCGACGCCCTCGCGCGCCGGGGCATCGATCCGCTGCAGCGCGAAGTGCTGCCGCGCGTCGTGGCCGGCGTGTTCGCGGTGCTGATGCTGGCGGTGGTGAGCTGCGTGGCGACCCTGCTGCTCGCCTACCTGTCGGTCTACGGGGCCACGTCGGCCGGGTTCGACGCCTACACGCACACGGTCGGCCGGGTGTTCGCCCCGGGTGTCGCGATGATCTTCGCGCTCAAGATCCTGCTGTTCAGCCTCGCGGTGACGCTGATCCCGGTCGCGTCGGTGCTGTACGGGCAGCCTGCGCGGGCCGCGATCAAGACGAGCGCCGAGCTCCAGGGTCTGGTGCGCATGTTCATCGTGATCCTGCTGATCGAAGCCGCATCGCTGGTCGGCAACTACTACTGAGCCGGACGCCGCAAACAGATGAACCAGGACCAGCCCGCCTCTTCTTCCGTCCCGCCGGTGGCGCACCTCGAGGCGAAGGCCTCGCTTCTGGTGCTGCTGCTCGTGCTGCTGGTGGGCGGAGCGGTCGTGTACCTGATGTACGCGCGCGGCGTCTTCGAGTCCACGCAGCAGCTGGTGTTGATCGCCGACGACTCGGAGGGCGTGGTAGTGGGGATGGACCTGACGTTCTCGGGTTTCCCGATCGGGCGCGTGCGGCGGATCGAGCTGGGCGCCGACGGCAACGCGCGCATCCTGGTCGAGGTCCCGCGCAAGGACGCCCACTGGCTGCGCGAATCGAGCGTGTTCACGCTGGTGCGGGGTCTCGTCGGCAGCACGAACCTGCGGGCCTACAGCGGCGTGCTGACCGATCCACCGCTGCCGGACGGCGCCGAACGCAAGGTCCTGATCGGCGATGCGAGCGCCGAGCTGCCCCAGCTGGTGTCGGCGGCGCACGAGATGGTGCAGAACCTCGCGGCACTGACGGCGCCGGGCGGCCCGCTGAGCGCGAGCTTCGCCAACGTGCAGGCGGTCACCGAACGGCTCAAGGGGCCGCGCGGCGCGCTCGGCGTCCTGCTCGGCAACGACGCCGACGCCCGCAAGGTGATCGCCGCGCTCGACCGGACCAATGCGCTGCTGGCGAAGTTCGACGGCATGGTGGGCAGGGCCGACGACCAGTTGTTCGGTTCGCAGGGGGTGGTGGACGAGACGCGGGCCACGATCGCGCAGCTCGATGCGGCGCTCGGCGACGCGCGCGCGACGCTGCAGAAGGTCGACGCGGTGCTCGACGAGGCGCGGGCGGTGGCGGTCAACGCACGGGTCGCGACCACCGACCTGGATCTGCTGCGCGCCGAGGTCGACGCCAGCCTGCACAAGGTCGAGACCTTGATCGACGAAGTGAATCGGAAATGGCCGTTCCAGCGCGACACCGAGCTGAAGCTGAAATGACCGCAGCCGCGAGCGTGCCGGGCCGCGTGTTGCGTGGCGTGTCGCGTGGCGTGTTGCGTCGCACGTTGCGCCGCATGTCCGCCGCGCTGGTGGTGCTTCAGCTGGCGTCGTGCGCCGGCGGCCCGCCGCCGCCCGACTGGCAGCTGGACGCCAGGGCCGCCATGGACCGGGCGGTCGCAGCCTACCTGTCCGGCGACTCGCGCCTGGAGGCGCGCGAGTTCGAGCTCGCGCGCGGCGCGGTCGCCCGCACGGGCCGGGTCGACCTGCTCGCTCGCGCGGAACTGATGCGCTGCGCGGCGCGCGCGGCGAGCCTCGTGTTCGAGCCCTGCGACGGCTTCGAGAAGCTGCGCGTCGATGCGGGCGCGCCGGAGCGGGCGTACGCCGACTTCCTGTCGGGGCGGTTGCAGCCGCGGCAAGCGGCATCGCTGCCGCCGGAACAGCGCGCCGCGGCGGCGGCGCCCGCGGGCGAAGTGCCCGCCGCGGTGCTGCAGGAGATCAAGGATCCCTTCGCGCGGCTGGTGGCGGCAGCCGTGCTGTTCCAATCCAGCCGTGCGAGCCCGCAGGCGATTTCGCTCGCGGTCGATACCGCATCGTCCCAAGGCTGGCGGCGCCCGCTGCTCGCCTGGCTGCACGTGCAGTTGCGGCTCGCGGAGCGTGCGGGCGACGCCGCGGAAGCCGGGCGGCTTCAGCGCCGCATCGAGCTGGCGCAATGACGACGCCCGGGGCGCCTGCCGTGGCGGACGGGGATGCGGCGTGCCGCGGCTAAGATCGCGGTGCCGTCGATATCCACCAGGGGGACCTAGATGACGATTTCCCGCCGCCAGCTGATCGGGGCCTCCGCGGGTGCTGCCGCGGCGTTCGCCTTGCCGCGCGCCTTGCCGCAGACGCCCGAATTCACGGTCAAGTACGCGAACAACCTTCCCCTGACGCACCCGCTGAACATTCGCGCCGGCGAGATGGCCGACGCCGTGCGGGCGGAAACCCGCGGCCGCGTCGACATCCAGATATTCCCCAACAACCAGCTCGGTTCCGATACCGACATGCTGAGCCAGCTGCGCTCCGGCGCGCTCGAGATGATGACGCTGTCCGGGCTCATCCTTTCGACGCTGGTGCCCGCGGCCTCGATCAACGGCATCGGGTTCGCCTTCGCCGACTACGAGACCGTCTGGAAGGCGATCGACGGCGAGTTGGGGGCGTTCATCCGGGGCCAGATCGCGAAGGCCAACCTGGTCGCGATGGAACGCATCTGGGACAACGGCTTCCGGCAGATCACGTCCTCGACCCGGCCGATCAACACGCCCGACGATCTCAAGGGCTTCAAGATCCGCGTGCCCGTGTCGCCGCTGTGGACCTCCCTGTTCAAGGCGCTCGGCGCGGCGCCCGCGTCGATCAACTTCGCCGAGGTCTACTCGGCGCTGCAGACGAAGATCGTCGAAGGCGAGGAGAACCCGCTGGCGGTGATCTCGACCGCCAAGCTGTACGAGGTCCAGAAATACTGCTCGCTCACCAACCACATGTGGGACGGCTTCTGGTTCCTGGCCAACGGCAGGGCGTGGGAGCAGCTGCCGGCAGACCTGCGCGCGATCGTCTCCCGGCATGTCAACGCCGCGGCGCTCAAGCAGCGCGCCGACGTGGCCGCGCTCAACTCGAGCCTGCAGGGCGAGCTGACCGCCAGGGGCATGGTGTTCAACCGTCCCGCAAGCGAACCGTTTCGCGAGCGGCTGCGCAGCGCCGGCTTCTACGCCGAGTGGAAGTCGAAGTACGGCGACGAGGCCTGGGCGCTGCTCGAGCGCGCCTGCGGCAAGCTCGGGTGAGCGCAGCGCCGTCCGACCCGGCCCCCGGGGCGGGCGGGACACGGGCCGCGGCCGTTGCCGCGAGCCGGCTGGCGGGGCTGGAGCGCCTGCTGGGGCGCCTCGTCGAGTGGCTGGCCGCGCTGCTGGTCGCGGCCGAGATCGTCGTGCTGCTGTCCGGCGTGATCGCCCGGTATGCGCTGCAGCGGCCGCTGGTCTGGTCGGACGAGCTGGCCTCGATCCTCTTCCTGTGGCTGGCGCTGCTGGGAGCCGTGGTGGCGCTGCACCGAGGCGAGCACATGCGGATGACGGCCCTCGTGACGCGCGCGCGGCCGGCGCTGCAGCAGTGGTTCGAGGCGCTCGCGCCGGCGAGCGCGCTGGCGCTGATGCTGCTGCTCGCGTGGCCGTCGTGGGAGTACGCCCGCGGCGAAGCCGACATCACGACGCCGGCGCTCGAGATCTCGAACGCCTGGCGCGCCGCCGCGCTGCCGGTGGGGATTGCGCTGATGGCGCTGTTCGCGGCGCTGCGCCTGCTGCGCACGCTGCATCCGCTGCGGATCGTCGCGCTGCTGGGGCTGCTGGCGGCGCTGTCGGCCGCCTTGTGGCTCGCGGGGCCGTGGTTTCACGGCCTCGGGCGGCTCAACCTGCTGGTGTTCTTCGTCGGGGTCGCCGGCGCGTGCGTCCTCAGCGGCGTGCCGATCGCCGTCGCGTTCGGCGTGTCGACCTTCGGCTACCTGGCGCTGTGCACGTCGACCCCATTGTCCGTGATGATCGGCCGCATCGACGAAGGCATGTCGCACCTCGTGCTGCTGTCGGTGCCGCTATTCGTGTTCCTCGGCCTGCTGATCGAAACGACGGGCATGGCGCGGGCGATGGTCGCGTTTCTGGCGGGCCTTCTGGGGCATGTGCGGGGCGGGCTGTCGTACGTGCTGGTGGGCGCGATGTACCTGGTCTCGGGCATTTCGGGCTCGAAGGCCGCCGACATGGCGGCGGTCGCGCCGGCTTTGTTCCCCGAAATGAAGGCGCGCGGCGAGCCACCGGGAGAGCTGGTCGCGCTTCTTGCCGCGACCGGGGCGCAGACCGAGACGATCCCGCCGAGCCTCGTGCTGATCACGATCGGCTCGGTGACCGGCGTCTCGATCGCCGCGCTCTTCAGCGGCGGCCTGCTGCCCGCCGCGGTGCTCGCGCTGATGCTGGCGCTGGTGATCGCGCTGCGCAGCCGCCGCCGCGGCGCGATGCCGCCCGGCGGGGCCGGGCGCGCGTCGCCGGCCCGCATCGGCCGGCTGCTGCTCGCGGCGGCGCCGGCGCTGGCGCTGCCCTTCGTGATCCGTGCCGCGGTCGTCGAAGGGGTGGCGACCGCAACCGAGGTCTCGACCATCGGCATCGCCTACGCGGCGCTGGCCGGGCTGTTCGTCTACCGGCAGTTCCCGTGGGGACGCATCGTCGCCCTGCTCGCCGACTCCGCCAGCCTGTCGGGCGCGATCCTGCTGATCATCGGGGCCGCCACCGCGATGGGCTGGGGGCTGACGCAGTCGGGATTTTCGCGCGCGCTTGCCGAATCGATGACCGGCCTGCCGGGCGGCAGGCCGGCATTCCTCGCGGTGTCGATCGCGGCTTTCGTCGTGCTCGGTGCCGTGCTGGAGGGCATCCCCGCGATCGTGCTGTTCGGACCCCTGCTGTTCCCGATCGCGCGCCAGCTCGGCGTGCACGAAGTGCACTACGCCATGGTCGTGGTGCTCGCGATGGGCCTGGGACTGTTCGCGCCGCCGTTCGGCGTAGGCTATTACGCCGCCTGCGCGATCGGCCGCGTTCCGCCGGACCAGGGCATGCGGCCGATCCTCGCCTACCTGCTCGCGCTGCTGCTCGGGCTGGCGGTGGTCGCCTCGGTGCCGTGGCTTTCGGTAGGATTCCTGCCGCGATAGCCGCGAGCGGCGGACGCGGGCCGACAGGAACCCCGGTGAGCGGCAAAGTCATTCTCGAATCGACGATCACCTGCCCGCATTGCGGAAGGCGCCAGACCGAGGCGATGCCCGAAGGCGCGTGCCAGTGGCTCTACGAGTGCGGCGGCTGCGGCGCGCTGCTCAGGCCGAAGCCGGGGGACTGCTGCGTGTTCTGCTCGTACGGAACCGTGCCCTGTCCACCGGTGCAGGCGGCGCGCGGGCCTTGCTGCGGATAACGGGGCGGGCCGGTCAGGCGGCGGCTCCAGCCGCGCCCCGGAGCGCAGACGGGTCCGCGGCCGCGGTTCAGGCGATTTTCCGCGATCACGTTGCGCGATCGGGCTCGCGATCGAGGACCCGCAGCAATTCTTCGAGGAAGCCGGCCTGCCCGGGCAGGATACGGCGGCGCGCCTCCTCGATGCCGAACCATCCGGCCCGATCGACTTCAGGAAACTCGCGCAGCCTGCCGGACCGGGGCGGCCATTCGATCGCGATCCGGTTGCTGCGGACCTGCTCCGCATCGAGGTCGCCCGCCACCGCCCACGCCATGACGACCTTTCCGCTGCGCTGGCGGGCCTGCCCCAGCGGCGTCGCGGGTCCAACGGCCGTGAACCCCGTCTCCTCGTTGAATTCGCGCCGCGCGGCGGTGAGCGCGTCTTCGCCCGGCTCCAGCTCCCCTTTCGGGATCGACCACGCGCCCAGATCGCGGTTCTCCCAGAAGGGGCCGCCCGGGTGCACGAGCAGGACTTCCGGCTCGCCGGATCGAAACCGGTACAGAAGGAGGCCGGCACTGGTCCGCGGCATCGGGCAAGGGTACTCTGCGGTGCGCTCGCCGATTCGTCGGGCGACGGGGCCGCTCGCGCCGCCGAAGGGGTCGATCGGATGCATGCAGACGTAGCGCGCGCGATGCCGCCGTCCGGCTCGCGGGTCCGGCGGGTGATCGTCTCGGCGTCGATCGGCAACGCGCTCGAGTGGTTCGACTTCTCGGTCTACGGCTATTTCGCGGGCTTCATCGCGAAGTTGTTCTTCCCCGCGCAGGACGAGTGGGTCTCGACGCTGCTCGCGATCGCCACGTTCGGCGTTTCGTTCCTCGTGCGCCCGATCGGCGCCATCGTCCTTGGAATCTATTCGGACCGCCGCGGCCGCCGGGCAGGCCTCACCCTATCCATCCTGCTGATGTCCGCCGGCGTGCTTGCGACGGCGATTGCCCCGACCTATGCCCAGATCGGCATCGCGGCGCCGCTGCTGATCCTGCTCGCGCGCCTCGTGCAGGGCTTTGCCGTGGGCGGCGAGTTCGGAGCCGCCACCGCGTTCATGGTCGAGCACGGCACGGCACGGCGCGGCTTCCTCGCCAGCTGGCAGTTCGCGAGCCAGGGACTGGCCGCCGTCGCCGCCGCTTCGTTCGGATCGCTGCTGAGCGCCTGGCTGCCGCCCGCCGAGCTCGAGTCATGGGGGTGGCGCCTGCCGTTCGCGTTCGGGCTGCTGATCGCGCCGGTGGGCTATTACATCCGTTCGCGCCTGGACGAAACGCCCGAGTTCCTCGCGGCCACGCGTGCCGCCGCGGCAATGCCGGGCGGCGGCTGGCGGGAGACTTCGATCAGGCGCCAGTGGACCAATCTTGCGCTCGCGATCGGGATCGTCGCCCAATCGACGGTCGGGGTGTACGTGCTTCAGCTCT
Organism: uncultured Burkholderiaceae bacterium; assembly: GCA_964512305.1. Taxonomy (GTDB): domain Bacteria; phylum Pseudomonadota; class Gammaproteobacteria; order Burkholderiales; family Burkholderiaceae_F; genus CAZEIW01. The sequence goes on from CAZEIW010000197.1 coordinate 18,547, forward strand.
ACATGCCGATGTACGCCGTCAGGCAGCTGCATCTGCCGGCGGCCGCCTCGTTCGGCGCGGTCGTGGTCAATGGCGGCCTGCAGCTGCTGCTCTCGCCCGTGTTCGGGGCGTGGTCGGACCGCGTCGGACGCATCCGGATCATGCTGGCGACGTCGGTGACCATGGCGGCGACGATCTATCCGATGTTCGCGGCCCTGCAGGCGCACCCCAGCGTGGCGGCCCTGCTGGCCCTGCAAGCCGCGTGCGGAATCCTGAAAGCGGCCTACTCGGGGCCGATGCCGGCGCTGATGGCCGAGATCTTCCCGACCCGAGTGCGCTCGCGCGGGCTTTCGATCGGATACAGCGTGGGCGTCACGGTGTTCGGCGGGTTCGCGCCGACCATCGTCGAAACCTTCATCCACATGACCGGCGACAAGCTCGCCCCGAGCTATTACGTGCTGCTCGCGGCCCTGCTGTCCGGTCTTTGCCTGGTCGCCGTCGCGCGCCGCACGCGCCGGGCCGCTCGCTGAGCGCCGCCCCGGTCAGACGCGGCGCAGATGCCTTTCGAGAACGCGAGCGCAATGAAGCGCTTCGCGCCGCGCGCCGTGCGCGATCTGCTGCCGGCAGCTGCTGCCGTCGGCGACGACGATCGCTTCGGGGCGCTTGCGCACCGCCGGCAGCAGGCTCGCTTCGGCCATCCGCATCGACACTTCGTAGTGGCCGGTTTCATAGCCGAAGGCGCCTGCCATGCCGCAGCAGGAGCTTTCGATCAGCTCGGGTTTCGCCCCCGGAATCAGCCGCAGCACTTCGAGCACGCAGCCGCAGGCGTCGAAGGCCTTCTGGTGGCAGTGGCCGTGCAGCAGGATGGGCGCGCCCGCGGGCTCGAGTTCGAGCGTGAAGCGCCCGGCACGGGTCTCGCGCGCGACGAATTCCTCGAACAGCACGGCCTGCCCGGCCACGTCGCGGGCAGCCTCGCCGAGGCCCATGACGAGCGCCTCGTCGCGCAGGGTCAGGAGGCAGGCCGGCTCCAGGCCGACGATGGCGATGCCGGCCCGAGCGAGCGGCGCCAGGGCGGCGATCAGCGCGCCGAGCTTCGATCTCGCCGCCTCGACCATCCCGGCGGCGAGGAAGGTCCGGCCGCAGCAAAGATGTCCGCCGTCCGCCGCGGGCGCATGCAGCGCATAGCCCGCGGCCTTGAGCACGCGGGCCGCGGCGAGCGCGTTTTCGGGCTCGAAAGTGCCGTTGAAGGTGTCGACGAACAGCACGGCGGCCTTGCCTCCGCCCGCCGCGGCGGCCATCGTGTCCTTGCGGCCGGCGAACAACGCGCGGTCGGCCGCGCGCCAGAACGTGTCGCGGCGCCAGCGCGGAAGCGGGCGCCGAGACGACAGGCCGAGCAGCTTCTCGCTCAGCCACGCGGCGCCGGCCAGACCGTCGCGCAGATTCATCAGCCACGGCACCGAACTCGCCGCCCGCGCGTAGTCGGGCAGCGTCGCGACCATCCTGTCCATCCGCGTGTGGCCGTGCCGCGCCTTGTAGTGGGCCAGGAACTCGATCTTCATCCGCGCCATGTCCACGCCCGTGGGGCACTCGCGCCGGCATCCCTTGCAGCTCACGCACAGGTCCATCGCCCCGTACACCGCCGTGCTCGTGAAGGCATCGGGCCCGAGCTGCCCCGACAGCGCCAGCCGCAGCGTGTTGGCACGGCCCCTTGTCAGGTGCTGCTCGTCGCGCGTGGCGCGGAAGCTCGGGCACATCGTGCCGGCGTCGAACTTGCGGCAGTGGCCGTTGTTGTTGCACATCTCGACCGCTTTGGCGAAGCCGCCGGTCGTGTCGCCGCCGGTGCCGGGCGCCGTCGTCTCCTCCGTCACGGGGTCGTTCTGCACGTCCCACGCCGACCAGTCGAGCGCGGGGGCAAGGCGGATGGTCCGATAGGGCCGCGGGGCATCGGACGGCGGGAAGCGGAAGAGCCGGACATCGTCCATCCGGGGCGGGTCGATGATCTTGCCCGGGTTGAAGAGCCCGATCGGGTCGAGCTCGCGCTTGATCGCGCGGAAGGCTTCGTTGATCGCCGGGCCGAACTGCCACTCGATCCATTCGCCCCGGCACAGCCCGTCGCCGTGCTCGCCGCTGTAGGCGCCCTTGAAGCGGCGCACGAGCTCGGCCGCCTCTTCGGCGATCGCGCGCATCTTCGCCGCGCCGCCTTCCGGCCCGGCGCGGCGCATGTCGAGGATCGGCCGCACATGCAGCGTTCCCACCGACGCGTGCGCATACCAGGTGCCGCGCGTGCCGTGGCGGGCGAACACCTCGGTCAGCGCATCGGTGTAGCTCGCCAGGTGCTCGAGCGGCACCGCGCAGTCCTCGATGAAGCTCACCGGCTTGCCGTCGCCCTTCAGGCTCATCATGATGTTGAGACCTGCCTTGCGCACCTCCCATAGTTCCTTCTGTTGCGCGTCGCCGGTCATCCGGACGAGGCTGCCAGGCAGCCCGAGGTCGCCCATCAGGGCATCGAGGTCGGCGAGCTTCGGCAGCAGCGCGGCCTGGTCGCTGCCCGCGAACTCGACCAGCAGGATCGCGGCCGGCCTGCCGGCCAGGGCCGACCCGATCGTCGACTTGAATGCCGGGTTGGCGAGACTGAGCTCGATCATCGTCCGGTCGACCAGCTCGACCGAGCTCGGCCCGAGCCTGACGATGAACCGGGCGGCGTCCATCGCGGCGTGGAAGGTCGGGAAGTTGGCCACGCCGAGGACCCTGGCGCGCGGCAGCTCGGACAGGCGCAGCGTGAGCGACCTCGTGTATGCCAGCGTGCCTTCCGAGCCCACCAGCAGGTGCGCCAGGTTGACGCTGCCGTCGCCCGTGTACGGACGCTCGCCGCGCGGGTGGAAGATGTCGAGGTTGTAGCCGGCGACCCGGCGCAGCACGCTGGGCCAGCGCGCCTCGATCTCGGCCGCGTGGCGCGCGGCGAGATCGCGCACGAACGCCGCGATCGCCGCGGCGCGCGCGCCGAGCGCCGCCACCGGGCCGAAGTCCACCAGCGACCCGTCCGACAGCCACGCGCTCGCGCCGAGCACGTTGTGCACCATGTTGCCGTACGCGATCGAGCGCGACCCGCACGAATTGTTGCCGGCCATGCCGCCCAGGGTCGCCTGCGCACCGGTCGAGACGTCTACGGGAAACCACAGGCCGTGCGGCTTGAGCAGGGCGTTCAGGTGGTCGAGCACGATGCCCGGCTCGACCGTGACCGTCCGCGAGCCGGCGTCGATTCCGAGCACGCGGTTGAAGTGCTTGGTGTTGTCGATCACGAGCGCGGCGCCGGTCGCCTGGCCGCACTGGCTGGTTCCCGCGCCGCGCGCGAGCACGGGGACCTTCAGCTCGCGCGCGATGCCGATCGCGAGCGCGATGTCCCTCTCGGTCCTCGGCACCAGGACGCCCACGGGCATGATCTGGTAGATCGAAGCATCGGTCGCGTAGCGGCCTCGCGACGCGGGGTCGAACAGGACCTCGCCCTCGGTCTCGGCGCGCAGCCGTCGGGCAAGCAGCCCGGCGGTTTCGTCGGACCGGGAGGCGATGCCAGTTCGACCGAGCGCCGCCATCGCCGTGATCGGGATCAGGAACTCGTGGCGGTGACGATCCAGATCGCGCCGGTCAGCGGTACGGTGTTGCCGACCTGGCGCTGCCCGAGCGCGACGCGGATCGACTCGGCGGCGGCGGCCCGCAACGGCTCCGGCTGGCCATCGAGCGCCCGGCTCGCGGGCCCGATGCCCAATGCGGTTGCGACCGCCGCATCGAGTCCGCCGCCGTTGGCGAGGTCGAGCGACAGGTCGATCGGCTCGAACCCGAGCGCGCCGAACCCGGCGCTCTCCAGGATGCCGCGCACGCGCGCTTCGGCAGCGAACGAGAACGGCCCGGGATCCTCGGGACCGACCTCGGGCAGCCGTGGGACGTGCTTGTAGGCCTCCTGCAGTGGGACCATCATCCAGGGGTTTTCGCGCGGCACGCGCCAGCAGGCGAACGCAAGGCGCGCGCCGCGGCGCAGCCCGCGCCGCATGTTGGCGAAGGAGCGGGCGGGCTCGGCGAAGAACATCACGCCGAAGCGCGAACAGAGCAGGTCGCCCCGCGCGGGCTCGAACCGGTAGGCCGTCGCGTCCGCCAGCGCGAATTCGACCGGCAACTCCTTCGGCGCGCGCTCGCGCGCGCGCTCGAGCATCGGCGCCGACACGTCGATGCCGAGCACGTGGCCCCCGGGCGCAACCCGCCGCGCAAGCTCGATGGCCGTCGCGCCGCATCCGCAGCCGATGTCCATCACGTATTCGCCCGGCCGCGGCGCGGCGCGCTCGAGCAGCAGATCCGCGACGGGAGCGAGCAGGGCATCCTGCGCCTGCTGCCGGTCGAGCCAGCGCCGGCCTGCAGGGCCGTTCCAGTAGGCGATCTCGTCGGCGTTGCGGCCGTCCGCCGCGGACAGCGTCATTGGAGCTTCTCTCGTGAGCGATTCGTTGCGAACCGCGGGCGCGGCCCGCGAGCCGTGTTCGAAGCGGATTCTATGCTGCCGTCGCGTTCTGGGTAGTCGCCGTGCGCCAGAGCGCTTGACAGAGCCGGGCCGCGGTCGGAGTATCGCGGCGCAACCGCGCAGCCGGATGAGAAGCGGTGATCACCGAGGAGACATTCATGCCCGTTCGCACCTTGCGTACCGCCGTTTTCGGCGCAACCCTTCTCGTCGCAGGCTGCGCGGTCGCGCAGCAGCAGCCCGCGGCGCCTGCAGCCGCTCCTGCGCCTGCCGCCAACCCCCTCGACGTGGTTCCCGACAAGATGCCGTTCAGCACGCCCTACGGTCCTCCGATCACCCTGCGGCGCGCGCAGGCGGCGATCCAGGCCGCGATGACGGAGGCCGAGAAGCGCGGCTGGATGATGAATATCGCCGTCGTCGATTCGGGCGCCAACCTGGTGACGTTCGCCCGCATGGACGGCGCCCAGCTGGCGTCGATCGCGATCTCCGAGCACAAGGCTCGCGCGTCGGTGAAATACCGCCGGCCGACGCGGGCCTTCGAGGACGCGCTGCAGAAGAACGACTTCAAGTACATCATGACGCTCGATGACGTCATCGCGTCGCGCGGCGGCATTCCCCTGGTCGAGGACGGCAAGCTCATCGGCGCGATCGGCTGCTCGGGGGGAACCGGTTCGCAGGACGAGGTCGTCTGCACGGCGGGCGCCGCGACCATCAACAGGTAGGGGCCGGCGGCAGGGTGCCCCGAGGGGACACCCTGTCAATCCAGGCAGGGCTCAGTCGTCGTTCGACCCCAGCCCGGCGGCGATCCCGTTCGGGCCCAACTCGAGCAGCTTGCTGTTATTGGTGCACGACCAGTTCGTGCCGTCGTTGTACGAGCCGGACCCCTTGTATTCCGCCTGCTCGGGATACTTGCACAGCGGCATCGAGCGGTCGATCGGGTTGGCCGGGTTGTTGTTCACGTGGTGGATCGCGACGATGCCGTCCGGCCCCTGGCCCGCCTCGACCCAGCTCTCCAGCGCGGTCAGCGTGTCGAACAGGTTCGGTCCGGGCCCGCCGACGCAGTGCTGCATGTCGGGCACCATGAACAGCCGCACGTGCCCCTGCACTTTCTCGTAGCCGTCGTGAAGGCGCGCCAGATCCTGATAGAACTTCACGGTGCGGAACGCGGGCAGCGCGGGGTCGCTGAAGCCGTGGAACAGCAACAGCTTGCCGTTGTGCCGGATGAAGCGCGACAGGCGGTGGGGATCGTCGCCGTCGCCGGCCTCGGTGCGCGAGTCGAAGAACGCGATCGCGCTCCGGTCGACCGTCCCGTCCAGTGAAACCGGGTAGTTGTGCAGGTCGAACCCCGGGTCGCGCTCGACGATGAACTTCAGGATGTGGTCGACGAACTGCCACGCGATCGGCGCCGGCGAGAAGCCGGTGCCGCCCCATGGCTCGTTCGCCGTGAAGTCGGTCGGCGCAACGAAGCCCGTGGTCCAGGCGTCCATCCCGCCGTTGCTGAGATCGCCGACCGCTGCGCCCGGATAGACGAGCGCGCCATTTTCGTCGCGCAGCGCCGTGAAGTAGGCCTTCAGCGTGTCGACCTGTTCCGGCGTCAGGCAGTTCGACGTGACGCCGTTGCCGCAGGCGAGCGTCGAGGGATCGAACGAGCAGTTGGCCGGGTTCTGGATCAGCCCGTCCTGTACGCCGTCGGCCGCGTCGCAGCTGGCGAGGATCTTGCTGTCGATCATCGGCAGCAGCGACGCCGGGATATAGGCCTGCTGCGAGCGCAACTGGACCTTCTGGATCTTGGCCCCCTGGATGATCGTGCGGATGTCCATGAACGGCGCGCCCGCGATGATGCCGTCGAAATCGTCCGGATAACGGGTGGCCTCGACCATCGCCTGCCGGCCGCCGTTCGAGCAGCCGTCGAAGTACGAGTGGCTGATCGTCTGCGCGCCATAGAACGCGCGCACCAGCGCCTTCGCCGCGACCGTCACCTGGTGCGTGGCGCGATGGTAGTAGTCGATCAGCTTCGCGCGATCGGCGACGCCGGGCGATTCCAGCGCCCAGGCAGCGTCCGTACCGCCCGCCTGGTGGCCGGTGTCGGTGATGGCCGTCGCGTAGCCCTTCGCGAGCGACTCGAAGAGATCGACCGGGTTGGCGGCGAAGTCCGCATAGGTGGATCCGGCCAGTCCGCCGACGCCCCAGAACAGGAACTTGTGGTTCCAGTTCGACGGCAGCTGAAGCTCGAACCCCGCGCTTCCGTCCGGCGCGTTGCCGCCCGTCGTGGTCACCGTTCCCGTCACGTCGCAGAACTCGGGGTTCCCGCCGCCCGCGGGAACGTCGACGGCGGTATCGACGGTCACCGCCGTCACGCCGAAGGAGTTCAGCGACGCGACCGAGCAGTTCGAGATGGCTGCCGTTGCCTGGTTCGACGCTGCCAGCCCGCATGCGGCGAACGCCGCAAGCAGCACGCGAGCAGCGACCGGGTTGCGATCGAGATGGTCACTCATGGGTTGTCTCCGGGTCTGGACGCCCTCAGGACGCCGATCTTGATTTCTTGTTCGCCGCGGCACCGGCCGCGGGGAGGGCAATCATGCCGTCCGAGCACCGTCGAGTGTCAATTAGTATCTTTCCCCAGTGATGTCGTCGTCAGTAGGGGCATGAATCGGGAAACCTGGTCTTTGCGCCCGCTGCCTAGGAAGACCCTTTCGGCGACGATGGCCATCCCTTGCCGAGGCGGCGGCGCAGCAGGTGATCGAGCGACACCGCCCCGGGTCCGCGGCACAGCAGCACCAGCAGCATCGCCGCCCACTGGATGTGAGTCGGCCAGGCCTGCGGATAGACAAAGACCTCGATCACGGCCGTCATTGCGAGCAGAACCAGCGCCGCTGCCCGGGTGCCCAGGCCGAAGACCAGCAGCACGGGCATCGACAGTTCGATGCTCACCGCCATGTAGGCGGCCATCTCCGGCGGCAGGAGCGGCACCTTGTATTCGTCGGTGAAGAGCGCGAGCGCCGCATTCCAGTCGTCGAGCTTGGTCGTCGCCGAGTTCCAGAACACGGTCGCGACGGCGGCCCTGAGCGGCAGCGCCAGCGCCGTGTAGGGAACCCGCTCGAGTAGCGCGATCGCGCGCTGCAGCGGCGGGACAGCGGCGGCCTTGTCGGCCGGTGGGCTCCTGACGATCATGGAAATCTCCATCGGGATTCAGTCGTTGAGGGTGTGCGCCAGGTCGAAGCCGGCGAAGCGTCCCGCCGCGAGATGCTCGGCCAGAAGCCGCTCTGGCGCGTCGTCGCCGGCTCGATCGAGCGCCGCCTGCAGCGGCGCGCCGTCGTACAACGCCGCCACGAGGCGCCAGGACCGCTCGCTCAACCGCTCGACGCGTACGGCCGAGTCGCGCCGTTCCACCAGCAGGTGAACGGGTCCGTCCGCAAGGTCGATCGCCCGCATTGCATCGTCGTCCTCGTCGAGCACGGCGTGCCAGATCCGGTCCACGGGCGCGTCGGCCCGCACCAGGCCGACAGAGGGATGGGCGACGAGCCTCAATCGCCGGCTGTCGCCGGCGGAAACGCTCGCCAGCCGCGCGAGGTCGAGACCCGTCGCGTCGGGTGCATGCAGCGCGCGGCTGACCGACCATTCGAGCGCCGCCACGCAGGGCAGATACGGCAGCGAGAGCGCGGGCGGGAACGCGGCCAGGAACGAGTCGAACCCCCTGCCGTATTCGTCCAGCCACGCGCTCGCTGCCGGCCGCGCATCGGCGAACGCGTGGGCGGCACCTTCGAAGAACTCCTCGCCGACCAGCTTTCGCACTGCCGGATAGGTCAGCCGCAGCGCGTTGACCAGCGTCGAGATCGACGTGTTGCGGTAGATCGACAGGCGCGCGGCCGCCTCGATGCCGTCGGCGAGGATTTCGCCGGCGGCCGCCTCGAGGTCGCCGTGGCCGAGGCCGGCCAGCATCGCGCGCTGCAGTTCAAGCAGCGATGGCGCTGGTTTCATGCCGGTCCTCGTCGAGCAGTCCGTCGGCGCAGCGCGCCTCCTCGAGCAGCACGTCGAGCGCGGGGATGTCCGTGTCCCACTCGATCAGGGTCGGGACACGGCCGAAGCGGTCGACCGCCTCGCGGTACAGCGCCCAGACCGGCGGCGGCACCCGCGATCCGTGGTCGTCGATCCGCAGCACGCGGCCGCCGCCGAGATCGCGCACCGAATGGCCGGCCAGGTGGATCTCGCCGATCGCGGACGGCGGCAGAGCCGCGAGATAGTCCGACGCCGACCATCCGTGATTGCAGGCGCTGACATGAATGTTGTTGACGTCGCACAGGATGCCGCAGCCGGTCCGCCGCGCGACGGCGGCGATGAATTCCCACTCGGGGATCGTCGAGTGGCGGTACCGCAGGTAGCTCGACGGGTTCTCGATCAGCAGGCGGCGCCCGAGGGCCGCCTGAGCGCGCTCGACATTCGCGCAGACGACATCGAGCGCTTCCTCCGTCAGGGGCAGCGGCAGCAGGTCGGCAAGGTAGGTCTGGTCGACCACGCTCCACGACAGATGCTCCGACACCAGCCCGGGATCGAAGCGGTCGATCAGCGCCCGGATCCGGGCCAGGTGCGTCGCCGACAGCGCCTCGGCACTTCCCAGCGACAGCCCGACCCCATGCAGTGAGATCGGGTAGTCCAGCCGCACCTGATCCAGGATCGCGGGCGTCGGCCCGCCGCCCATGTAGTTCTCCGAGTGGACCTCGAACCATGGCACCGCGGGCCGGCCCTCCAGGACCTCCCGGTGATGCGCGAAGCGCAGCCCGATCCCCGCCCGCGCGGGGATCGGGCCGGTGCCCGGCGCCCGGGACATGTCGCTTGCCACCCGCGGTCCGCGGCGAGCGCGATCAGGAAGCCTTCGTCCTGCCGCCTTCGATCTTGTTGCAGTCGCCCGCCGGCAGGAGCACGAAAGACTTCGAATCGCGTGCCTTGGTCGCCTGCCCGGCGCACGAATGCGCGCCTTCGGCGCAGTCGTTCTTTGCCGCCGCATTGATTCCGTAGCACTTCTCGAGCTTGTTGGCCATCGCGCGGGACATGTTGTCCTTGACCACCTGCGGCATGTCTTCCATGCCTTTCTTCATCTCCTGCGCCGAAACCGGCGCCAGCTGCAGCCCCAGGGCAAGGCCGACGGCGGCCGAAAGGGTCGAAGCAGCGGTTGCGTAGCGTTTCATCGTGTCATCTCCGGTTGAAAGGGGTGGTCCGACGCCGGACCGACCCCTTGGTCGCGCGATGCGCGCCGTTCTTACAACCGGAAATCTCCCCTTTCCATGAACCGTAGCTCCGAAGGGCGGCGTACCTGGACGTTTGGCGCCTGCAGCTTCGGAGCCGAAAAGCGGGAGGATCGGCTTCGAGGGGTGGCTGCGCCCCCCCTCGAGCACCCCCCGCGGCATTCACGGGCGT
>CAZEIW010000198.1:0-22703 GCA_964512305.1 uncultured Burkholderiaceae bacterium
GTTTGGCGCCTGCAGCTTCGGAACGGAAAAGCGGGAGGATCGGCTTCGAGGGGTGGCTGCGCCCCCCCTCGAGCACCCCCCGCGGCATTCACGGGCGTCATTCTTGCTGGCACGCGGTTCATGGTCCGTGTGCCGCCGCCGCAGCGGCAGCAGGCTCACCCGGTAGCCGCGACGCGCGGCGCGCCCGCGGTGTCCGCTGCTGCCGCGCGCTGCTCCAGCATGCACTGCATCGCCGCCTGCACGCCGCCTGCCCGGTGCGGCACGCCCGAGATCGCGAGCGCCATTTCGACGCCCCCCAGCGCCCCGATCAGGGCGAGCTCGTTCAAGTCGCCGAGGTGTCCGATCCGGAAGGCGCGTCCGGCGAGCTTGCCCAGGCCCTGGCCGAGCGAGATGTTGAAATGCTCGAGCGCTTCGCGGCGCAGCGCGTCCGCGTCGTGGCCTGCGGGCAGCAGCACCCCGGTGAGCGAAGCACTGTGCTGGGCGGGAACCCGGCAGACGGTCTCGAGTCCCCATGCCTGCACGGCGCGGCGCGTCGCCTCGGCGAGGCGGCGGTGGCGCGCGAAGACGCGGTCGAGCCCCTCTTCCAGCAGCATGTCGCAGGCTTCTGAGAGGCCGTACAGCAGGTTGGTCGCGGGCGTGGTGGGCCAGAACCCCCGCCCGTTGGCCTCGATGATCTCCGGCCAGCTCCAGTAGCTGCGCGGCAGGCGCGCCACCGCGGTCGCGGCGAGCGCCCTGGCGCTGACGGCGTTGAACGCCAGCCCCGGCGGCAGCATCAGGCCCTTCTGCGAGCCGGACACCGTGACGTCGACGCCCCACTCGTCGTGCCGGTAGTCGATGCTCGCGAGCGACGAAATCGCGTCGACCAGCAGCAGCGCCGGGTGACCGGCACGATCGATCGCGCGCCGCACGGCGGCGATGTCCGACGTGACCCCGGTCGACGTTTCGTTGTGGACGACGCATACCGCCTTGACCCGGTGCGACGCGTCGCCTCGCAGGCGCGCCTCGATCGCGTCCGCGTCGACGCCGCTGCGCCAGTCGCCGGGCAGCAACTCGGCGTCCAGGCCCAGCCGCAGCGCCATTTTGTGCCACAGGACCGAGAACTGACCCGTTTCGTACATCAGGACCGCGTCGCCCGGGCCGAGCGTATTGACCAGCGCGGCTTCCCAGGCGCCGGTGCCGGAGGAGGAAAGGATCACGACGGGCGAAGTGGTCTGGAAGATCTTCCGGATGTCGCCCAGGACCTTGCGTGCGAGGCGCTGGAACTCCGGCCCCCTGTGGTCGATCGTCGGATGATCGATCGCCCTGAGGATCCTGTCGGGGACGTTCGTCGGACCCGGGATCTGAAGGTAGTGCCGGCCCGACGGGTGTGAATTGAGCTTCAGCATTTCGCCCTCCTCGATCCATTCTATTCGACGCGGCCCGCCGGGCGGCGCCGGCATTCCCATATCGCCGAAGTAGGCGCGCCCGTGCGCGATACTTTCTCGTACGGGTTCTCACATCCCGGAGTCGGGCAGGAACGCCGCTCTCAGCGCGCGACTCAGCCCGTGGTCCCGCCTGAAGCCGTGGCACTGAGATCGCCGACGCGCGTCGGCCAGCCATCGCGTCCCCGCGGTACACGCCGACCGGTCCGCGCGCACGCACTGATTAAGATTTATCTGACACCCGGCGTTTACAGGCTGTTACCCGTTTCTCTCGATTGTCCCGGGCGCAGTTTCGAGGCGCAGGCGATCCGGCATCGGAGGAAGAGCGGCCCAGTGTCGGTTCTCAGTCACGGAGCGCGCCGCAGGCGCGCCAGGCTGAGCGAGCCTCCAGAATTGGCGCCGCGCGGGATCCGGGTAGTCGATAAGAAATCCCTGTGAAGTCATAAAGTTTGGTATTCTTTGCGCCCTCCGACTCTTCCCTCCGACTCTCTCGGCTGAGACCTTAACCATGACGACGACTCAGATCACATCACTGTTGCGACAGCGCGAAAGCCTTCTCAAAGACCTCTCAACGCTCAATGAGCGGCTGGTCCGGGCGACCCTCGATCAGGTAGCGGCCTCATCGGACGCTCTCACCGCTCAGCTTTCCAAGGGTGCGGCCGGCAAGATGGCGAGGGCCAACGGCAAGTCGCGCCGCAGCTGGTTCGAGCGCGGAGAGATGGTCAAGCTGGCAAAGAAGTTGCTGACGCAACCGATGTCCCAGGCCGACCTCGTGCGCGCGCTTGCGAGCGCCAAGGGCTACGACAAGGGGCTGTCGTCCTCGGACAAGGCGCGCTTCAAGAGCGCGGCCTACCAGGCGATCGCGGCCGCACTCAATGGCAAGCAGTTGTTCCGCAATAAGCTCGGCCTGGTGTCGTCCCGGCGCTGAGTCCGGTTCCACGGATCGCGGCTCGTTCCGGGCCGCGGCGGCCGGCGCAGCCCTGCGCCTCGCGGGCCGCGCGCCGCAGGGCGGCTTCCGCCGGCGCCGATAAATAAGCCTGTCATGTCGCGCCTCTAGCTTCGCCCCCGAGGCGCTGCGGCGGACGGACCGCCGGGCAGCGCGATACGGAGCGGCGAAATGCGCATCGATTGCGGGCGGGCCGATGACCCCTGGAGCACGGGCAGGCAGCTTTCCCCCGCGCCCGAAATCGACGCGAGCGCCGTCGTGCGCGCCTCCGAGTTCGGCCGCTACACCTACCTCGGCCCGCGCAGCAGCGTTGTCGAGTCGGAATTCGGCGACTACGCGTACGCGATGGGCGACAACCAAGTGGCGCACGCGTCGGTCGGCAAGTTCTGCAACATCGCCACCGCGGTGCGCATCAATCCGGGCAATCATCCGTGGTGGCGGGCCACGCTGCATCACTTCACCTACCGCTCGCGGTCGCACGGCTTCGCGCTCGAGGACGATGCCGATTTCTTTCGCTGGCGGCGCGAGGATCGCGTATCAATCGGCCCCGACGTCTGGATCGGCCACGGCGCGATCGTGATGCCCGGCGTGACGATCGGTACGGGAGCGGCGATCGGCAGCGGCGCGGTGGTCACGCACGACGTGCCGCCGTTCGCGATCGTGGTCGGGGTCCCGGCGCGGATCCTGCGCTACCGGGTCGACGAGGCGACCGCGCGCAAGCTGCAGCGAATCGCCTGGTGGGACTGGCCGCACGATCGGCTGGAGCGCGCGCTGCCCGACTTCCGCGGGCTCGATGCCGCGGCCTTTGCGAACAGGTACGACCCGGATTGAGCGGACCGGCGCTTGTTTCGATGGTGGGGGCACAAGGATTCGAACCTTGGACCTACGGATTAAGAGTCCGCTGCTCTACCAGCTGAGCTATACCCCCTCTCCACAGCATGCGCCTTCCCGTGTACGGCCGAGGAAGGAGGCGGATTTTAGCCTACCTTTGGCGGGGCCCGCGGAAGACCTGCGACAATGCCGCGCGATGCCCTCTCCGATCCCCTTCCGCCTGCTGGGACTCGACCACGTCGTGCTGCGGGTCCGCGATCCCGCGCGCGCCGAGCGCTTCTACGTCGATGTGCTCGGCTGTACGCTCGAGCGGCGGCAGGACGCGATCGGCCTGACCCAGCTGCGCGCGGGTGCCGCGCTGATCGACCTGGTCGACGTCCATGGCGCGATCGGTCGCGAGGGTGGCGCGGCGCCGGGTCCGGACGGCCGCAACATGGATCACTTCTGCCTGCAGATTGGCGGATTCGAGGCCGCCGCGCTCGCCGATCACCTGCGCGCGCACGGCGTCGATCCGGGCGAGGTCCGGCGGCGGTTCGGCGCCGAGGGTGAAGGGCCTTCGATCTACATCGACGACCCGGACGGCAACCGGATCGAGCTCAAGGCTTCGCCTCGATCTCAAGCGACGGAGACGGCGGGCTCCGATGCGGTGACGAAAGCCTCGAAGTCCCCGGCCGGCATGGGACGGGCGAACAAATAGCCCTGGCCCTCGTCGCATCCCCACTTGCGAAGCAGATTCGCCTGCTCCGCCGTTTCGATGCCTTCGGCGACGACCCGGATGCCGACGGTGTGTGCCATCGTGATAATGGCGTTCGCGATCGCCTGCGATCCCGTGTTCCTGGCCAAGTCGATCACGAAGCTGCGATCGACCTTCATGACGTCGATCGGCAGGGTCTTCAGATACGACAGCGAGCTGTAGCCGGTCCCGAAGTCGTCGAGCGCGATGCGGAAGCCGGCTTCCCGCAGCTGATGCAGGATTGCCCGCGTCACGTCGAGATCGTCGACCAGCGCTCCCTCCGTGATCTCCAGCTCGATGTCGGCCGGTTGCAGGCCGGCGCGGGCGACGACCTCGCTCACGACGCTTGCCAGGTCGCGCGATCGAAGCTGGCGCGGCGACAGATTCACCGACACCGCATCGACTGCCAGGCCGTGGCGCCGCCACTGGGACAGGCGCGCGCAGGTCTTGGTCAGCACCTGGATCCCCAGCGTGTCGATGACCCCGATCTCCTCGGCGAGCGGAATGAACGTGGCCGGCGACACGCTGCCCCGGGTCGAGTGCTGCCAGCGCGCCAGCGCCTCGGCTCCGACCACGCGGCGATCGTGCAGATGGACGCGCGGCTGGAACACGACCCCGATCTCGTCCCGGGCCAGCGCCGCGCGCAGGTCCTTCTCCAGCACCAGCACGTCGATGGCCGGACGGCTCATGGTCGCCTGGTACAAAGCGCAGCGCCCGCGCCCGCTCTTCTTGGCCCGGTACATCGCGATATCGGCGTTGCGCAACAGCGTCTCGCGGTTGCCGCCGTCCCTCGGATAGGACGTGACGCCGATGCTCGCGCCCACGTAGACCTCGATCGCTCCGATCCAGAAGGGCTGGGACAGCGACTCGATGATGCGGTCGGCGAGGCGCACGGCCTCGTCGTCGGTCGATCCGGCTTCCGACAGGACGATGAACTCGTCGCCGCCAAGGCGCGCCACCGTATCGCCAGGGCCGGTGCAGCGCCGGATGCGCCCTGAGGCCTGCTGCAGCAGCGCGTCGCCCGTGTCGTGGCCCAGGCCGTCGTTGACGCCCTTGAAGCGGTCGAGATCGATGAACAGGATCGCGAACGGACTCGGGTTCGCGTTCGACGGATCGGTGCGCTGCTGGATGATTTCGTGCAACTGCCGCCGGTTCGGCAACCCGGTCAGGCTGTCATGGCGCGCTTCGTGGACGAGCTGCCGCTCGCGCTCGGCAGCCTCGAATGCGACGCACACCCGGTTTCCAAGCTCACGCAGGTGTTCGCGAACCGGCTGCTCGGGCGCCCGATCGCCGGGCAGGCCGAGCGCGGCGACGACCGTCGCACCGCTGCGCGATCGCACGGGAGTCCAGAAGCACGTTCCGATGCCGGGCTCGGACAGCGCCTGCGCAAGCGCGCCGGCCGAGGCCGGAGGATCGGCCCGCGAGACAGCCTGCTCGCCGGCGGCCGCCAGCGAGGATTGCTCGTCCGGGGACAGCGGCAGCGTCGCCTTGCCGACCGCACCCTCGCGCAGGCGCCAGAGCGTCGCCGCGCCCGCCGCCTCCTGGTGCGCCGGAAGGACCGCGAGCGCGGCCGTCGCTCCCGGGATCAGATCGCGCATCCTGGGCAGCACGCGCTCGATGACGCGATCGACTTCCAGCCCGGCGAGGATTTCCTGGTCGATGGACGACAGCGTCTTGAGCGTGCCGATCTGGATTTCGAGCTGCGCCGCCATCCGGTTGAACGACTCCGCAAGTCTTCCGAACTCGTCCGTGCGTCCGATGTCGATCGGGCGGGAGAAGTCGCCGGCGCCGAGGCGGCGCGTGCCCTCGACGAGGCGCTCGAGCGGAACCAGGATCCTTCGGATCTGCGAAAGGCTCAGCAGCGCCACCAGCAGCAGGCACGCGGCGCCCACCGCGATGTAGGTCCGCCCCATCTGCCGGCCGGCAAGCGCGCCGACCTGCGACGAACGCATCGCGACGAAGGTCCAGGAGGGGGCGACGAAGTCGGTGCCGAGCAGCAGGGTCCAGGCTCCGACGTCGCGATCGCGCTGCGCGGCGTCCAGCAGCGGCGCGGCCGGCGGGCCTTCAGCCGCCTGCCGGGCCAGGACCACCAGACTGGGGTCGGAACAGTGCAGCGCCAGCCCGGCGGCGAGCACGCACAGGTCTGTCTGTGCTGGCAGCAGTTCCGAATCGCCGAACACGTAGGCCGGGTCCAGGACCGCGACCAGGCGTTCGCGCGCCAGGTCCGCACGGCCGGCGGGGCGCAGGATCAGGACCAGCGAAGGCTCGGCGGGATCGATGGCGGGAACCGCGACGATCGCCACGTCGGCCCTCGGGTTGCGGTTGGCCACGAAAACCTCGGCGAGCCGCTGCAGCGACTCGGCCGGCGGGCGCGAGCCCAGCAGCAGGCGGGAGACCTCGCCGCGCGCATCGAGCGTCACCAGCGAGACGAAACCCGCGGGAGCCGGCGCGGCGCCGCCTTCAGCCCGCGCTGCGCCGCGTTCCTGCGCGCCCTCGAGGTTGCGCAATGCGGCGCGTGCCGCCTGCAGCCGGCCTACGACGCCCATCGCGTAGTTCTTGCTGTACCGGACGAGCTCGGCGCTGGATTGCCGCGTGAGGAGACTGGTCACGCCCTGGTACGTCAGGGTCGCGATCAGCACCACGGGGACGATGCTCGCGAGCAGGAACAGGCCGAAGATCCGGCGCCCGACCGCACTGCGAAGAAACGCGCCTTCGATCCGGACCATGCCGCGCTCAGAACTGGCTGGCGAGGCCGACGTACGTGCCTTGCCCGGCCCGGATCACGTCGTCCTGGCTTTCGGCCTGCGTGATGGGCATCTTGGTCAGGCCGTCGCGGCCGACGCTATAGAGGTCGTAGTCGGCGTTGAGCGGGTTGAGGTTGCGGTCGCGCCGGACGTGGCCGTTGCCGTTGACCAGCGCGTGATTGATGTATTGATACGGGTATCCCCAGGGATCGACCGTTTCCGAGGGATCGAGGGCGAGATCGGCAAGCGTCGTCGGGTAGGCATTGTTGTCGCTGTAGTACTTGTCGATCCGGTACTGCAGCACCCCGACATCGCGGACCGCGACCGCGACCTCGGCCTGGTACTTCTTGTCGCCGAAGAAGGGTATGGCGATGCCGGTGAGCACCGCGAAGACCGCCAGCGCGATCAGAAGCTCGACAAGGGAGAATCCGCCCCCGAAGACGCGAGCTCGCACGCCACCGGCCATCGGAATGCACTCTCCTTCGACAGGATTTGCGGACATCTTCCCTGACACTGCCATCTGCGCGGCTTCACGCATCCGCCTCCAGCGATTCGATTCATCGCCGCGGCGGGTTCGCTTCGAACCGACACAGGGCAACAGGCGGGACGCGCATCGCCTGACCGCCGAGTGTCCGCACCATTGTGGCGCCGCGCGCCCTCTGCGACCCGGGGGAAAAGCATCGGAAAGACCGGGCAATTTCCCCCGGCCGGGCCGTTCGGGCGATCGGCGGCCCCGGCTACGTCAGTCGCGCGCGCAAGCGCCGGTGTCGGGCAAAAGCGAAGATCAGCGCGGCTATTGCGATCAACAAGGCCGCCGGCACGAGCCTCGCGGCCAGCACCAGGTGCGACGCACCGCCGGCTCCCAACCGCAGAGCGCTCACCTGCTCGGCGGTGACCGCGGCCCGCGGGTTTCCGTACTGGCGAACGAGATAGCGGGCAAGGCTGGCGACCTGGGGGTCCGTGAGATCCTGCGCGAAGCCCGGCATGACCACTTCCGGGGATTCAGCCTGGCGCACGATGCCGTAGAGGATCACCGCCACCAGGTTGTTCGTGTTCGCGCTCCCGAGCGCCGTGTTGTGAAAGAGCGGGGGCAGGCCCCCGTCGAAGCTGCCCTGACCGCGAGCCTGATGGCAGGCCGCGCACCAGGCATCGTAGAGTTGCGCCCCCGTCATCCGATTCGGGTCGTCCGGCAACGCCACCCCACGGATGCGGGCCAGGTCATCGGCGGCCTCGCCCCAAGCGTACGGCGGACGGCTGTCGACCGGGTCTCGAATCGCCGACACGCTCTTGAGATATACGGCGATCGCGCTCGCGTCCGCCTCGTTCAAATGGCGCAGGCTGTGGTCGATTGCCTCGGCCATCGGGCCGGCGGCCTGCGCCTTGTTCGCGGCGCGTCCGACCCGCAGGTAAGCGACCAACTCGTCGGTGCTCCATCCGCCGATGCCACTACTGGCGTCGGAGGTGATGTTCGGGGCGTACCACGGCCCGACCGCGCCACCGCCGAACTCGCGCGATGGATCTTCGGCCATCATGAGATTTCGCGGCGTGTGGCAGGTGCCGCAATGCGCAAGTCCGAGCGCGAGGTAGGCGCCGCGATTCCATTCGACACTCTTCGCCGGATCGGGCGCGAACGGCTTCGGGTCGAGAAACAGCAGATTCCACGCGGACATCGAAAACCGGAGATTGAACGGGAACGGAAGTTTCGTTGGCACGGGCGTCGCATCGACGGGCGCCACCTTTTGCATGAAATACGCGTAGAGCGCGCTGGCATCCTCTTCGGTGACCTTCGCGTAGGCGGTGTAGGGCATCGCCGGATAGAGATGCGCTCCGTCCGCGCGCACCCCCAGGCGCACGGCGTCGCTGAACTGCGCGAGCGTGTAGCTGCCGATGCCGTGCGTCTTCGACGGCGTGACATTGGTGGCGACGATCTCGCCGATCGGCGTCGGTATGGCAAGGCCCCCTGCAAACGGGTTCCCGCCCGGCGCCGTGTGACACGCGGCACAGTCGCCGGCGATCGCGAGGTACTCGCCGCGCCTGACCAGCTCGTCGCCATCAGAGCCGGGCGCGCGCTGGGCGAGAGCACCGGCGCTCCATAGCGCCAGCGCAATGGAAGCGGCCGTCGCGAGCAGGCCACCCGGGTTCATCGAGGTCATTGGCCTGCGGACGATTTCGACGCCGCCGGCGCCTTTGCGCCGGCCTGCTCCGCGAGGATGTGCTGCGCCGTTCGCAGCGCCAACGCGAGCCCGTTCTCGGTCGAATTGACGGTCGCACACGTCGGGATGACGCCCGTGCTCGCCAGGAACAGGTTCTCGTGATCGTGAGCGCGTCCCCAGGCATCGCACACCGAGCTCTTCGGGTCGCGGCCCATGCTGAGCGTTCCGCAGATGTGCTGGTTGTTCGCGAAATCGCCCTCCTTGCTGAAGCGCAGATTCGTGCCGCCCATCAACTCCGCGATGCGCCGGAAGTCCCGCTTCGAGCGCTCGTGCCCTTTGCGGGTGTACTCGTCGATCGCGTAGTGGGCCTGCGGCTTGGGGATCCCCATCGCGTCCTTCTCGGAGGCGAGCGTGATGCGATGCTCGGGGTTCGGCAACACTTCGAGCACGTTCTTGACGTTGAGCTCGTGCGCCGCGCTGTGCCGCAGGCGCTTTTCCAGCTCGGGACCGTAGACGCCTTGCGCGATCAGTGCTCGCGTCGCACCATCGACGCGCGAGATGTTGGTGAAGTCCAGGCGATAGGGCGCGTGCCCGGAACGGAACGGACCATCCCTCATCGTGTTGATCGAACTGGGGCTCTGCGGTCCGCGACCGAGCCACAGCTCCTCGTCGGCGTCGAACGTAAGCGACGTGCTCGGGTGATCCATCAGATTGCGGCCGACCATGTCCGAGCTATTGGCAAGGCCGCGCGGGAACTTGTCGCTCGCCGAGAGCAGCAGGAGCCGCGGGCTCTCGATGCCGTTGGCGGCCACGATGAACGTCCTGCCGGTGACGCGATGCGAGCGCTTGTCGGGATCGTAGTAGAGCGCCGCGACGATGCGGCCCTTGTCGTCGTGCTCGAGCTTATGGACGTTGGCGTTCGGGAGAATCTTCACGCCCGCCGCTTCGGCGGCGGCCGCGGCGAGACCGCCGTGATACTGCGCGTCGATCGGGCAGATCGGCTGACAGCTGTTGTTGCCGCAGCAGGCGGGCCGGCCGTCGTAGCTGCGGCTGTTGCGCGCCGTCGTGTTGGTCACCACTTCGTAGACCGGCGCCAGCCGCTCGCGGATGCGGCGCATCGCGTACGGCTCGGCCACCGGCTGCATCGGGAACGGCTTGCTGCGCGGCGAGCCGGTGTCGGGAGCGCCCGAGACGCCCATGATCTCTTCGGCCTCCTGATAGAAAGGCTCGAGATCCTCGTAAGTCAGTGGCCAGTCGACGCCGACCCCGTAGAGGCTGCGTATCCTGAGGTCGTTGGGCACGTTCCGCCACGCGTGCGCCGCCCAGTGCCAGGTCGTGCCGCCGACCTGGCGGATGTACTCGGCGGCATACGGATAAGGGCCCGCCTGCACCAGGTAGCCGTTGTCCTTGGGCTGATAAACCGGATACGGGGCCCATGGCGCCGGCGGGTACGGCGACATCCAGTCGCTGCGACGCGGCGAGTTGCGGAATCGGGCGACCAGTTCGCCTCGGGTCACCCTTGGTCCTGCCTCCAGGATGAGGACCGATGCGCCTGCCAGCGCGAGCTTGCGCGCGGTCAGCGAGCCGATGATGCCCGACCCGATGACCACGAAGTCCGCTGAGTTCGGTTCGGCCATCGCGAACTCCTCAGGTCGGCTTCTTCGTCCAGCTGCCGTAGATGCCATAACAATACGTCGGCGGCCTCAGCACGTCGGCGACGGCTACGGCGTTGAGAGCAGTCTCGTACGCGACGACGCGCGCGCGCTCGCCCTCACCGACAATGCCGAGGTACCAGGCCGCGACAATCCTGCGCGGCAGCGGCGCAAGCGCGGACCGCTCCGCATCGAGCACCTCCTGCAATGACAACGGATCGATCCTGCGCGCGTCGATCAGTGCGAGCAGCGCGCGGGCCGCTGCCGGGAAACCCGCATCGTCGGCGGCGAGTGCGTCGAACAGCCGCTTCGCCTGAGCTTCGTCGAGCGCTTTGCGGCCGGCAAGGATCGCCGAAACCGCGACAAACGCGCCCATGTCCGCGTCGGCGATCGGCTGCGCCAGCGCCCACGGAATCAACGATGCCGCGTAGCCGGACAGCATCCCGGCAAGCAACATGCGACGTGCGAGATTGGCCGTCCCGCCAGTGCCGATCAGGTCGCCCGTCGAGCTCATCGCCACCCTCTTTCGCGGTCTCCGATCGGCCGTCCTCCGCGACAAGCCCAGGCAAGCGCGAAGCGGCTGCCGCGAATTCTCGCCCTTTTCGAGCCCGTCTCTACGATCCTACGGCAGCCCGAGCGCCGGGCCGAGCGCGGCCGCGCCGTCACCGAGCGCCCCGAGAACCAGGAGTCCTACAATCCAGAACGCGGGGTACTCCCAGCCGCCATCCTTGTTGGAGAACAGCCACCCGTTCTTGCCGTGAACGAGCACGATCGTGCCGGCAATGAGCGGAACGAGCAGCAAAGCCACCCAGCGCGTTTCGATGCCGAGCAGGAGCAACGTTCCTCCGGCAATCTCCGCGGCCATGGTCAGGTATGCGAAGAACCCAGGCAGGCCGAGCGACTCGAAATATTTCGCCGCGCCCGCGGGCGTGAACACCTTGATCTTGAGCCAGGCATGGGCGAAGAACATCAGGGCGAGCGCGATGCGAAGAAGCAACGCGGCGTACTCGACGAGCGCGGGGTTCTTCATGGGGACTCCCTGGGACTCCCTTGGCTTCGCGCAGGCTAGCAGGCTTGGTGTCATCAGAAGAACCCGTGGGGGCGGTACTCCTGCGCGAAGCCTTCGCCATCCTCGCGGGCGATGGTCGCTGCTTCCTGATACTTCCAGCGCTGGGCCTCGCGCAGGCCCACGCGCTTCAGGAGAACTCATGTTCGACCACGTGAAATTCGGAGTCAGCGACTATGCCGCGAGCAAGGCGTTCTTCCTCAAGGCACTCGAACCGCTCGGCGTAGCTGTTGTCTCGGAGGGGCCGCCGACCTACGGTGTCGAGCTTAGCCCAAAGGGCAAGGCTTCGTTGTGCCTGTACCAAACCGAGGAGAAGCCGGCTCGTCTTCACCTGGCGTTCACGGCCGCTAATCGCCGGCAAGTCGAAGCTTTCCATCGCGCGGCTCTGGAGGCGGGTGGCAAGGACAATGGTGCGCCCGGTCTGCGCCCGCACTACCACGCGAACTACTACGCGGCTTTCGTCATCGGTCCGGACGGGCACAACATCGAAGTGGTTTGCCACGAACCCGAGGCCTGACTCTTGCATCGGGGAACGTCCACAAGCGGGCTTCGCCCTCTTGCGGAAGGTCGAATGCAAAGGGCCTGCATCGCTGCAGGCCCTTGATTTGTTTGGTTGCGGGGGAAGGATTTGAACCTTCGACCTTCGGGTTATGAGCCCGACGAGCTGCCAGACTGCTCCACCCCGCGTCATTGGGTGTCGGCCATCGGGGCCCGTGAGCGGCGCAGAGACACCCCGCGCACGACGGCCGGATAACCGATCGAGCCCAGCATTTTATACGAGTTTCGGAATCGATTCCAACCGCACGCGCGCCATCGGATCGCGCGATTGCTGACCTGTCTCAATCTCCCCCGACGCCCCGGCGCGCGTCGCGGGCGATACCGTCCCATAGAATCGCGCCGAGCGCACGGTCGCAGAGGCCCGCCCGGGCCAGCCCGCCGCGCGGGATGCGAACCGTGAATCGAGGCCGAGTACGACATTCCCGTCAGGTCCGGACCTTGCGCTTCGGCATTCGGCCGGCCGCGGTGCTGGCCGCGGCATTGCTGCTGTCGGCGTGCCGGCTGCCGTGGTCGGCCGACGACGCCAAGGGGCCGATCACCCTTTCCGGAACCGTCGATGCGCACGAGGTCGATCTTTCGTTCCAGGCCGCGGGCCGGATCGCGCGCCTGCTTAGCGACGAAGGGCGCGAGGTGGAGGCAGGCCAGACGGTGGCGGAGCTCGACCCGACGGATTTCCAGCTCGCGCTCGAACGCGCCCGCGCACAGACGCGCGCGGCGCAAAAGGTGCTCGCCGCGCTGCGGGCCGGATCGCGGCCGCAGGAGGTTCGCGCGGCTGAAGCGGCGCTCGCGCAGGCGCGAGCCGATCAGCAGTTCGCAGACCTTCAGGTCACGCGCACCGCGGATCTCGTCGCCAAGCACTTCGTGTCGGAAGCGGAGCTCGACCGCGCCCGGTCGCAGGCCGACAGCGCGGCGGCACGGGTCGACCAGGCATCGCAGAACCTCTCGCTGCTGCGGGAAGGGCCGCGGCGGGAGGACATCGAGCGCGCCGACGCGGACCTGAAGGCGGCGCAGGCGGCCGAGCGTTCGGCCGGGCAGCAGCTGAGCTACGTGCGCCTGACGAGCCAGGCGCGCGGCGTGATCAGCGTGCGCCTGGCCGAAGCGGGACAGGTCGTTGCCGCCGGCCAGCCGGTGTTCAGGCTCGCCCAGCTCGACCGGCCCTGGGTGCGGGCCTTCCTCGCCGAGCCGGATCTGCCGCGCGTCAGCCTCGGACAGGCGGCGCAGGTTCGCGTCGACGGCCTGCCGGACAAGGTTTTCACCGGCCGGCTGTCCTTCATCTCGCCGGTGGCCGAGTTCACGCCGAAAACGGTCGAGACGCGCGCGCTGCGCGTCGACCTCGTGTACCGGGTCACGGTCGACGTCGAGGACTCGCAGCATCAGCTCAAGATCGGCATGCCGGCCGATGTCGTGCTGGCGACGCCGTGATCGTGGCGGGCCCGTTTGCCCGCCGGGCCGCCCCAAGGGCAAACAGCCCTTTGCGCGCAGCGCAAAGGAGGCCTCGCTCGATGACTGACGCCGCGGTGACCGTCGAAGCGTTGCGCTTCGCCTACGGGCGCGAACCGGTGCTCGACGGGCTCGAGCTGCGCGTGGGCGCCGGCGAGATCTTCGGCGTGGTCGGAGCCGATGGCGTTGGCAAGAGCACCTTGCTGCGGCTGCTGATCGGGCAGCTCGTGCCCGCCTCGGGACGGATCGAAGTCCTCGGGATGGAGCCGTGGGACCCGCGGTTGCGGGCGCGGATCGCCTACATGCCGCAGGGCTTCGGGCAGTACCTCGACCTGTCGGTGCTCGAGAACCTGCGTTTCTTCGCCGACCTGCACGGCGTGAAGCCGCTCGAGGCGCAGGCGCTGATCGCCGATCTGCTGGCGCGCACAGGCCTGCGCGGCTTCGAGGACCGGCGCGCCGGGCAGCTTTCGGGCGGCATGATGCAGAAGCTCGCGCTCGCCTGCGCGCTCGTCAGCCGGCCGCACGCGATGTTCCTCGACGAGCCGACCACCGGTGTCGATCCCGTCTCGCGGCGCGCCTTCTGGCAGCTGATCGAAGGCGTGCGCGCCGACGGCGTCGCGATCGTCTACGCGACCGCGAACATGGACGAGGCCGAGCGCTGCGACCGCGTGGCGACGCTGGAACGCGGCCGCTTCAGCCGCCAGGGTTCGCCGGCCGAGCTGCTCGCCGGGACGCGCGCCGCGCTGGTTGCCGTCGCCGGCGAACAGGCCCGCGCACAGCGGGCCGCGGTGGCGCAGCTGCCGCAGGCCGACTTCGTGTTTCCGGTGGGCCGACGCCTGAAGGTGTGGCTCAGGGAGGGCGTGGCCGTCGACGCGTTCCGTGCGGCGCTGGCGCAGCGCCTGCCGCAGCTGGCTGTCGATCCCGTGTCGCCGACGCTGCACGACGTGGCTCTGCGCGAGCTCGCGCTCGGCGCCCGTGCCCCCCGGGGCGCCCCCGCGGCAGTCCCATGACCGCTCCCGACCCCCTGGCCATCGAAGCGCGCGGTTTGCGCCGCAACTTCGGCGCTTTCGCCGCCGTGAGCGGGATCGACCTGACGGTGCGGCGCGGCGAGGTGTTCGGGCTGCTCGGCGCCAACGGCGCCGGCAAGACGACGGCAATCCGCATGCTGTGCGGCACCCTGGCGCCGAGCGCCGGGTCGGTGACCGTCGCCGGCATCGACATGGTGCGGCAGGCGCGCCGGGCGCGCGGCCGCATCGGCTACGTGACGCAGCGTTTCACGCTCTACGGCGACCTCACGGTGCAGGAGAACCTGGCGCTGCAGGCCGGCCTGTACGGCGTGCGCGGCGCGCGCTATGAACAGCGCCTGGGGTGGGCGCTGCAGCGCCTCGATCTGCGCGCGGACGCCGCGACCCGGGCCGCGCAGCTGCCGCTCGGATTCCAGCGCCGGCTGGCGGTCGCGTGCGCGCTGCTGCACGAGCCCGACGTGCTGTTCCTGGACGAGCCGACCTCGGGCATCGATCCGCTGGCGCGCCAGCACCTGTGGGAGCTCGTCTACGAGCTCGCCGAACGCGGCATCGGCGTGCTGGTGACGACGCATTACATGGACGAGGCCCTGTTCTGCGACCGGCTGGCGCTGATGGACGCCGGCCGCGTGATCGCGGAGGGCTCGCCGGAGGACCTGCTCGCGCGGCCGCTCGAGGCGCCGGCGATCGAGGTGCACGACGGCGCGGGCAGCGACGCCGCGCGCTGGCTGGCGCAGCGCCCCGAAGTGCGCGAGGTGCTGCCGCGTGCCGGCCGGCTGCGCGTGCGGCTCGCGCCCGGGCAGGACTTCGATGCCGCGATCGAGCGCCTGCGCGCCGAGGCCGAAGCGCGCGGCGCGCCGCTTCGGATCGACCCGCACCCCGAGCCCGAGCTCGAGGACACGTTCGTGGCATTGCTCGAAGCGCAGGCGGCGCGGGCGCGATGAAGCTGCGCAACGTGCTCGCGATGGCGCGCAAGGAGTGGCGGCACCTGCTGCGCGATCCGCGCAGCCTGGCGCAGATGTTCCTGCTGCCGGCGATGATGTTGTTCATCTACGGCTACGCCATCCGGCTCGACATCTTCGAGGCGCCGGTCGGCCTGCTGCAGGAGTCGCGCGATGCCGCGTCCGACGAGCTGGCCGAGCGCGTCGGCGCGAGCCGCGCGTTCCGAATCGAGCGCCACTACCGCGACCGCGCGCAGCTGGAGGAATCGATCGCGGCGCACGAGGTCTGGGCCGCGTTCGTGATCCCGCACGACTATGCGGCCCGGCTCGCGCAGGGCCGCGCCGGCGTGCAGCTGATCCTCGACGGGATGGACGCCAACACCGCGCGCCTGGTCCGCAACTACGCGCTCGCGCTGGTCAACGACTACGCGCTGTCGCTGGGCCGCGCGCCCGAGGCCGCGGTCGCGGTCGAATTCAGGACCTGGTTCAACGAAACCAACGAGAGCCGCTACGCGATCGTCCCTGGCGTCATCGTCATGGTGATGGCCGTGGTCGGCGCGCTGATGACCGCGCTCACGATCGCGCGCGAGATCGAGTCCGGCAACCTGGTCATGCTGCGCACGACGCCGCTCACGCACGGCGAGTTCCTGACCGGCAAGCTGATCCCGTACTTCTTCATCGGCATGGCCGACGTCGCCGGCTGCGTGCTGGCGGCGGTGTACCTGTTCGACGTGCCGCTACGCGGCTCGGTGCTCGAGCTGGCCGCGGTCTCGATGCTGTTCCTGCTGGTCGTGATGGCGCAGGGCGCGCTGATCTCGCTGATCGCCGGCAACCAGATCGTCGCCGCGCAGATGGTGCAGGTGTCCACCTTCCTGCCGGCCTTCCTGCTGTCCGGCGTGATCTACGCGATCGCCAACATGCCGCTTGCGATCCAGTACGCGACGCTGCTGGTCCCGGCGCGCTACTACGTCGCGGTGATCAAGGCGCTGTTCCTCAAGGGGGCGCCGATCGTGCTGATGTGGGCCGACGTGGCCGCGCTGCTCGCCGTGCTGCTCGTGCTCGCCGGGCTGCTGGCGCGGCGCGCGCGCGTGCTGGCGCTGGGCGGCGGTCGGCCCGGCCGTCGGGGCCGCCCGCGATGACCGCCCGCCTGGCCGCGATCGCCGCGCGCCTGCGCGCGCTGCTGCGCAAGGAATTCCTGCAGCTGCTGCGCGATCCGCGCATGCGCTTCGTGCTGATCGCCCCGCCGCTGATCCAGCTGATCGTGTTCGGCTACGCCGCGACCTTCGACGTGCGGCAGGCGGAGCTCGCCGTGGTCGACTTCGGCCGCGACCGCGCGAGCCGCGACCTGCTTGCGGCGATCGAGGCCACCGGACACTACACGCTGCGCATGCTGCCCGACATGCGCGCCGCGGCGGCGGCCATGGATCACGGCGACGTGCGCGTGATCATGCAGATCCCCGCCCGGTTCGCCCGCTCGAACCAGGTGCAGCTGATCGCCGACGGCTCCGATCCGAACAGCGCGCAGCTCATCGTCAGCGAGATCGGCCGCATCATCGCGCAGTCGACCGCGGCGCGGTCGGGCGCCGCGCCGCCAATCACGGTCGAGGAGCGCGCGTGGTTCAACCCGAACCTGGAGGACCGCTGGTTCTTCGTGCCGGGCATCATGGCCAACGTGATCTTCCTGTCGACGATGATGCTGACCGCGATGCTGGTCGTGCGCGAGCGCGAGTTCGGCACGCTCGAGCGGCTGATGGTCACCCCGATCGCGCGCGTCGAGTACCTGCTGTGCAAGATGATCCCGGTGGCCTGCGTCGGCCTGTTCGACGCGCTGCTGATCGCCGCCGTCGCGGTCCTGTGGTTCGAGCTGCCGTTTCGAGGCAGCGTGCTGACGCTGGTGTCGGCCACGCTGGTGCTGATGATCAGCACGCAGGGGCTCGGCCTGCTGATGTCCACGCTCGCGGCGACCCAGCAGCAGGCGATGCTGTCGGCGGCCTTCTTCCTGATGCCGATGATCATCCTGTCGGGCTTCGCATTCCCGATCCGGAACATGCCGGCGGCGATGCAGTGGCTGAGCCTGATCGACCCGCTGCGCTACTACCTGGTCGTCAACCGGGACCTGTTCCTGCAGGGCGAAGGAGGGTCGGCCCACCTGTTCGAGTACGGGATGATGGCGCTGCTGGGGCTGGTTCCGCTGTCGCTCGCCGCGCTTCGGCTGCGCTAGGCGGCGTCGCGCCTTGCTTTAAACTCGCCACGTGTTCACCCACGTCGACGCCCGCTACTGCTCGCGCTGCGGCCACGCGATCGCCCGCCGCGTGCCCGCGGGCGATTCGCGGCTGCGCGACTGCTGCGACAGCTGCGGCACGATCCACTACGTGAATCCGCGTCCGGTGGTCGGCACGATCCCGGTCTGGAACGACCAGGTCCTGCTGTGCAAGCGGGCGATCGAGCCGCGCTACGGCATGTGGACGCTGCCGGCCGGCTTCATGGAGATCGGCGAAACGACCTCCGAGGGCGCGCTGCGCGAGACCGAGGAGGAGGCGCGCGCGCACATCGATCTCGGGCCGCTGTTCACGATGATCGACGTGCCTCTCGTCGAGCAGGTCCACATCTTCTTCCGCGCGCGGCTGCTCGACCTCGATTTCGCCCCGGGCGCCGAGAGCCTCGAGGTGCGGCTGTTCGACGAGCCCGACATCCCCTGGGAGCAGATCGCGTTCCGCACGGTCGCGGCGACCCTCCAGCTGTACTTCCAGGACCGCGCCCGCGGCAGCTTCGGCACGCACACGCGCTCCATCACAGGCCGGGCGCCCGCCAAGGCCGAATGATCTCCTGGCTGTCGAGGGGGGCACCGTTTCCTCCGGTCGAAGCCGCGCTGAGTCACCCCAACGGGCTGCTGGCCGCTTCGGCCGACCTGCCCGTCGAGCGCCTTATCGACGCGTACCGGCACGGCATCTTCCCCTGGTACTCGGCCGGGGAGCCGGTCCTGTGGTGGAGCCCGGATCCGCGCATGGTGCTCGCGCCCGCGGAGTTCCGCGCCTCGCGGTCGCTGCGCAAGCGGCTGCGCGCGTCGGCACGCTCGGAAACCGACGAGCTGGTCGTCGATCGGGCGTTCGGCGAGGTGATGCGCGGCTGTGCTGCTCCGCGCCCCGGCCAGGACGGCACCTGGATCACGCCGGCGGTGCTGGCCGGCTACGGCGAGCTGGCGGCCCGCGGCCTTGCGCACTCGGTCGAGCTGTGGCGCGACGGCAGGCTCGCCGGCGGCCTGTACGGGGTCGCGCTGGGGCGGATGTTCTACGGCGAATCCATGTTTTCGCGCGCGCCCGACGCCTCCAAGATCGCGCTCGCGGCGCTGGTCGAAGTGCTTCTTCGGGAGGGGGTCGCGGTGATAGACTGTCAGCAGAACACGGCGCACCTGGCCTCGATGGGCGGACGCGAGATCACGCGCAGCGAGTTCTGCGCCCACGTCGAGCGATCGACCGGGCAGCCGCCGATCGACTGGGACGGTTACCGCGGCATGCGCCTGAACCGATTGCTGGAGAAGTACTGACCGGTGGCAAATCTCAAGGAGTTGCCCTTCTCGGCGCTGCAGTTCTACGCGACAGCGCCCTACCCGTGCAGCTACCTCGAGCATCGCCAGGCACGCTCCCAGGTCGCGACGCCGGCTCATCTCATCAATGCCGACGTCTACAGCGAACTCGTCCGCGTCGGCTTCCGCCGCAGCGGGATCTTCACCTACCGGCCGCACTGCGAAGGATGCCGCGCCTGCGTGCCGGTGCGCGTGCCGGTAGCCGCCTACTGCCCGAACCGCAGCCAGCGCCGCGCGTGGATGATGCACCGGAGCCTGTCGACCCGCGTCGTGGCGCTCGCGTTCGACCATGAGCACTACGATCTGTATTTGCGCTACCAGGCGACGCGGCACGCCGGCGGCGGCATGGACAACGACAGCCGCGAGCAGTACTCGCAATTCCTGCTGCAGACCAAGGTGAA
Source organism: uncultured Burkholderiaceae bacterium (assembly GCA_964512305.1). Lineage (GTDB taxonomy): Bacteria > Pseudomonadota > Gammaproteobacteria > Burkholderiales > Burkholderiaceae_F > CAZEIW01. Next base: position 19,492 of record CAZEIW010000198.1, read on the forward strand.
CACGCGCCTGGTCGAGTTCCGCGAGCCGCCGCCGCCGCAGGCCAGGCCGGGAACGCTCGGCGTGCTGCGCATGGTGTCGATCATCGACATCCTGAACGACGGGCTGTCCTCGGTGTACACCTTCTACGACCCCGACGAAGCCCGCGCCAGTTTCGGCACGTACAACGTGATGTGGCAGATCTCGCAGTGCCGGGGGCTGCAGTTGCCGTACCTGTACCTCGGCTACTGGATCGAGCACAGCGCGAAGATGGCATACAAGGCCAACTTCCGCCCGGTGGAGATGTTGCAGCACGGTCGCTGGGTACGGCAGGCCAAGCGCAACGCCGCGTGAGCGACTCGGCAGCGCCCGGCCGCAGCGCGCTGTACGGATTGGCCCGGCCGCTGCTGTTCGCGCTCGACCCCGAACGCGCGCACGATCTGACGCTCTCCGCGCTGCAGCGCGCGCACGACCTGGGCACGACGCGGCTGATCGCGCCGCACCTGGCTGACGACCCAATCGACGTGATGGGCCTGCGCTTCCCGAACCCGGTGGGGCTGGCCGCAGGCCTCGACAAGGACGCCGCGCACGTCGACGCCCTGGCCGCGCTGGGCTTCGGCTTCGTCGAGGCCGGCACCGTCACGCCGCAGCCGCAGCCGGGCAACCCGCGGCCGCGCCTGTTCCGCCTGCCGCGCGCGCAGGCCCTGATCAACCGCTTCGGCTTCAACAGCCGGGGGGTCGGGGCGCTGGTGGCCAACGTCCGGCGCGCCCGCTTCGAGGGCATCCTCGGCCTCAACATCGGCAAGAACGCGGCCACTCCGATCGAGGCCGCGCTGGACGACTATCGGTCCTGCCTGCGCGCCGTCTATCCGTACGCCGGATACGTGACGATCAACGTCTCGTCGCCCAACACGCGCGACTTGCGCGCGCTGCAGGGTGGCCGGGAACTCGCGGCGCTGCTGGCGGGGTTGGGCGCCGAGCGCGCGGCGCTCGCTGACCGCTACGGGCGGCGCGTGCCGCTGGCCGTGAAGATCGCACCCGACCTGGACGATGCCGAGGTGCCGCGGCTCGCCGACACGCTGGTCGAGCATGGCGTCGATGCGGTGATCGCCACCAACACGACGACCGCGCGCGGCGGGGTCGCGGGACTGCGCCACGCCGCCGAACCCGGCGGGCTGTCCGGTGCCCCGTTGCGGCTGCGGGCCACCGAGATGGTCGGGCTGCTCGCGCGCCGGCTGCAGCAGGCGCTGCCGATCATCGGCGTCGGCGGCATCCTGAGCGGCCGCGACGCGGTCGAAAAGCTTCGCGCGGGCGCGACGCTGGTCCAGCTCTACACCGGCCTCATCTATCGAGGGCCGGCGCTGGTAGCGGAGTGCCGGCAGGCGATCCGCGATTACCGCCGGCAGCAGGCGGCGGCATCGGCCTGACCTGCCCATGGCGCCTTCGCTGCGCTGCTTCGTCGCGTTGTGGCCGGACCCGCGTGCCAGGGCGCAGCTCGATGCGCTGTCGCACCGGCTGCAGGAGCAGCACCCGCGGGCGCGCCGCACGCGGCGCGAAAACCTGCACCTGACGCTTGCCTTCGTCGGCGAGCTGGCGGAACCGTCGGCGCAACGGGTCGCCGCCGCGCTCAAGGCGCTGCAGCCGGCGCCGTTCACGTGGACCCTCGACGAGGTCGGCGGCTTCGCGCGCGCGCACGTCGTCTGGGCGGGCGGCCACGAGCCCCGGCTGGCCGGACTCGCCCGCGATGCGCGCGATTGCCTGGACCGCCTCGAGGTCGTATACGACCGCAAGCCCTTCATCGCGCACGTCACGCTGCTGCGCGACGTGACCGACGTCCCGGGCGTCGCGCGAGTGGCGCCGATCGAGTGGCACGTGGACCGCCCCGTGCTGCTGGTGTCGGAACGCGGGCTGCGCGGCGCGATCCGCTATCGCGGTTGGGACGAGGGCGGCGGCGCGAACGGGGCGGGCGCGGCGCCGCCCGGCTGACGCCGGCGGGCGGACGCTCCGGACTTGGGCGCCGCTGCACTGCATCACGCGATTGTCGCCACTGCTTGCGGCGCGCTGCCTCGCAGACCTAAGCAGGATGCGGCTCGACGGCGTTTTCGCATCGTGGTATAAAAAGCCGTGACAATCTTCCGCGTTGCACCATGAATTCGCACGCCCCGAAAGAACCCCCGCCACCGCCCGCCGCGCGCGACAAGACCGCGATCCAGGTGATCGAGCGGATGATGAATCTGCTCGATGCGCTGGCCGCGCGTTCCGGGTCGGTCAGCCTGAAGGAGCTGGCGCAGGCCACGTCGCTGCATCCGTCCACCGCCCACCGCATCCTCAACGACATGGTCGTCGGGCGCTTCGTCGATCGGGGCGAACAGGCCGGCTCGTATCGGCTCGGGATGCGGCTGCTCGAGCTCGGCAACCTGGTCAAGGCGAGGCTGTCGGTGCGCGAGGCCGCGGTGGAGCCGATGCGCGAGCTGCATCGCAAGACCGGGCAGACGGTCAACCTGTCGGTGCGCCAGGGCGACGAGATCGTGTACGTCGAGCGCGCCTACAGCGAGCGCTCGGGAATGCAGGTCGTGCGCGCCATCGGCGGCCGCGCGCCGCTGCACCTGACCTCGAGCGGCAAGCTGTTCCTGGCGTTCGACGAGGCGCGCATCGTGCGCTCGTACGCGACCCGGACGGGGCTTGCCGGCCATACGCGCAACAGCATCACCGACCTGCAGCGCCTGGAGCGCGAGCTTTCGCTGGTGCGCGCGCGCGGCTACGCGCGCGACAACGAGGAGCTCGAGCTGGGAGTTCGCTGCATCGCCGCCGCGATCCGCGACGATTCGGGCCTGGTGATCGCCGGCCTCTCGGTGTCGGCGCCGTCGGACCGGATGCAGGACGCGTGGATCGAGGACCTCGTCGGCACGGCAGCGCGCATTTCGGCCGGGCTCGGGCACAGCGACGGTCCCGGCGCCCGCGCCGGCGAAGCGGCGGGCTAGTCTGGGAGTCTGCGCGGCAGAAGATCGACTCCCTCTCCCGCGCTACGCGCGGGAGAGCCCCCTGCTGCGCCAGCAGCTGCACACGGACCATGAACCGCGTGCCAGCAAGAATGACGCCCGTGAATGCCGCGGGGGGTGCTCGAGGGGGGGCGCAGCCACCCCTCGAAGCCGATCCTCCCGCTTTTCGGCTCCGAAGCTGCAGGCGCCAAACGTCCAGGTACGCCGCCCTTCGGAGCTACGGTTCATGGAAAGGG
>CAZEIW010000199.1:0-9986 GCA_964512305.1 uncultured Burkholderiaceae bacterium
GATCTGCGGCAGCGCCGATTGCGGCAGCTGTCGGTACGCGACGAGCCCCGCCAGAAGCACCGCGATCATCAGCAGCGACGTCGCCACCGGGCGCAGGATGAACTGGCGGGAGGGGTTCATGCGGGGAGCTCGGCAGCGCGGTCAGTCGCCGTCATCGGCGGGCGTAGGTCCCCGCGATGCGCAGGCGCGCATCGCGGGTGCTTCGTCGCGCGCCGACGTGGATGGCCGGGACAAGCCCGGCCATGACGCCTGCAAAGGCGATCGCCGTGAAGTGTGTCATCCCCGGGCGAAGTCCCGGGGATCCACGTCGGGGTGAAACACGGACGCTTCGTCGTGCGCCGACTCTCGGGGCAGGCGCCTGCGGGCAGGCGCGGATGGCCGGCGCACTTGTCAAAATGCGGCCCGGCCATGACGCCCGCGAGGTGCAGTCCGCCAACGTTCACTCACTCAACGCACCGGCCTTCGTTCATTTCGCCTTCGGGTCGACGGCCGTGGTGCCCTTTGGCGCATCGGTCGCGACCTTGGCCGCCCCCGGGCGCGCATTCGGCCTGGCGGCGTCGGCGGCGCCGCGGGCGGCCGGACGAGAAGGATCGATCACTTCGACCTTGGCGCCGTCGCGCAGCTTGTCGGCGCCGTCGACCACGACCTGCTCGCCGACGGACACGCCGGTGAGCACTTCGATCCGGTCCCCGTCGGTGGCGCCCAGCTTCAGCGGCCGCATCTGCACGGTGTCGCCGCTGCCGATCACGTAGGCGTACAAGCCCGGCGCGCCGCGCTGCACGGCGGCCGACGGAATCGTCAGCGCATGGGGCAGCGTGTCCAGGTGCAGCCGGACGTTGACGAACTGATTCGGAAACAGCGTGCCGTCGCGGTTCGGGAACTCGGCCTTCAGTTTGACCGTTCCGGTCGTGGTGTCGATCAGGTTGTCCACCGTCAGGAGCCGCCCGGTGCCGAGCAGCGTCTGCCCGTCGCGGTCGAACGCGTCCACCGCCAGGCGCGCGCCGGCGCGCAGGCGGCCGAGCACGCCGGGCAGCGAATCCTGCGGGATCGGGAAGATCACCGCGATCGGCTGCACCTCGGTGATCACCACCAGTCCACCCGCATCTGCGGCGTGAACAATGTTGCCGGCGTCGACCTGGCGCAGCCCCACGCGCCCGCCCACCGGGGCCGTGACGCGCGTGTACGACAGCTGAAGCTGCGCGCTCGCGACCTGCGCCTTGTCGGCGTCGACCGTGCCTTGCAGCTGGCGCACCAGCGCTTCCTGCGTGTCGAACTGCTGCTTCGGGATCGAGTCGTCGGCGGTCAGGCCGCGATAGCGCTCCAGGTCGAGATGCGCGTTCTGCAACTGCGCCTGGTCGCGCTCGAGCTGTGCCTTGGCGCTGTCAAGCTGGACCTGGAACGGCCGCGGATCGATCAGCGCCAGCAGGTCGCCCGCCTTGACGAGCTGTCCTTCCGTGAAGGCGACCTGCGTCAGCTCGCCGTCGACACGCACCCGGACCGTCACCGTGTTGCGGGCCGTCGCCGTTCCAAGGGCAGTCAGCGTCAGCGCGAGGGGTTGCAAGGTCGCCGGCTGCACCATCACCGAAACGGGGCGTGCGGCCGCGTCGCCGCCGGGACCTTTCTTCGTGCCCGCCGACGGCGCGCGAGGCGTCGCGTCAGAGATCCACCAGGCGCCGACGCCCGCGAGCGCGACCCCCGCCACCAGCACGGCAGCCCACCAGCGCCCTCTCGATCGCGCCGGTCGCGCTTGGCTCCGGTTGGTGTCCGGGTCGGGCAGGTCGGTGCGATTCATCGGAGCGTTCCGGAAATCGGTCCTTGGTCGGTTCGATCGGACATGCCGGGCGTGGCCAGCCTTGCCGCCGCGCGGCGAAGCGCCAGCCGTCGCCCTGGCGCGCCTGGCCACGCGCACGGTCCGGTGTCGGAGCCGGTCGGTCTTGTCCGCGCTCCGGCCGTCGCAGCGGGCGGGCCGGTCGTGCGGCCGTGCGAATTATCGCAGGCGACTCGCCTTCGGCGCCCGTTCTGCCCCCGAAAACCCGCTCCTTCCCGGCCGTTCGCCGACCCGGTCGTTCGCGTGACACCCGGTTCTCGACTGCGAGCCCGCGATATGTGTCATCTTGTATCGAAATTGTGTCGATGCGCACGCCTCCCCCGGCGCCGGGCGACCGGACCGGCCGATCGGTCGCGGCCGACGCGCGCGGCAAGGCGCGCCGGCGATGAATCAGGGCGTTGCAGGTGTCGCCGGGACCGCGCGCCAGCCGCCCGGGCAGGACTGCACATAGGGGTAGTAGCCCTTCGCGTTGTCGCAGTAATACCAGTACTGCGCGGGCGGCGGAACGCTGGCAGCAGGGGCCGCCGGCGCAGGCGTGACGACGACCGGCGGCACATACGGATCCGGGTAGGGATAGATCGGCTGCGGATAGAGGAACCACAGGCCGCCCGCCACCCACCACCAGCCATAGCGTCCGTCGTGGTGCCTGCGCTCCCAGTGGCCTTCGCGCCAGAGCGGGTAGTCGCGTTCATGGAAGCTGCGGATGTCGCCGTGCCAGACTTCGTGGCCGCCGCGGCCGTGGCCGACGTCTCGGCCCCAATCACGGCCTCCTTCCCGTCCGCCGTGATCGCGGTCCGCCAGCGCAGGCAGCGCCGACCCCATCGCGATAAGCGCAACCGCCGCGATCGACGCGGTGCGCAAGGTTGAGCGTGGGCGATTCATCGTGGGTCCTCTTGTGCGAAGCGGTTGGAGCGTCCGGTCAGGTTACGCGCTTGCGCGCGCCTCGATCCGGACTCTCTGATTCGACGCACCGCATCGGGCGCGGTTCCCGGGCGACTGTGACAGGACGTTTCGCGCGGCTGCGACACGCAACTGCGGCCCGCGCCGGATCAATGCGCGTCGCTGACCGCGGCCGCGCCGGCGCGCATCGGTTTCGGCTTGGCAATCCAGATCACCAGCACCAGGACCAGGAACAGGCACGCGGCACCGAAGAACAGTTCGTCCGCGGACAAGGTATACGCCTGCTGGTCGATCAGGCGGTTGATCAGGGCCAAGCCCTGATCGCGCGGCATCCCCTGGCCGGACAGCTGCGACAGGGTGGACTGGGGCGTGAACGAGTAGGCGTCGATGCGTTCGGCCAGTTGCGAATGATGCAGCTGCGCACGGCTGTCCCACAGCGTCGTGGTGACCGAAGTGCCGAACGCGCCGGCGGTCATGCGGAAGAAGTTCGACAGCCCCGAGGCCGCCGGGATCCTCTCGGGCGGCAATCCCGACAGCAGGATCGTGGTGAGCGGCACGAACATGAACGCCACCGCGACGCCCTGCAGCACCGCCGGGAAGACGATGGTCCAGTAGTCCGTGTCCGTCGTGAAAAGCGACCTCATGTACAGCACGACGGCGAAGAAGACGAACGAGAGCGAGGCCATCGCGCGCGGATCGTAGCGATTGACGTTCCGGCCCACCCAGGGCGCGAGCACGATCGCGAGGAAGCCGACCGGCGCAAGCGCGAAGCCCGCGTCGGTCGCGGTATAGCCCATGAACTGCTGCAGCCACAGCGGGATCAGCACCACGTTGCCGAAGAACAGCCCGTAGGCGAGCGCGAGCGAGCCCGCGCCGACCGCGAAGTTGCGGCGCTTGAAGAGCGACAGATCGACCACCGGGTGGGCCTCGGTCAGCTCCCAGATCAGGAAGAACACGAAGCCCACCAGCGCGATCACGCCCAGCGCGACGATCTCGCGCGAGGCGAACCAGTCGAGCTCGCGCCCCTTGTCGAGCATGATCTGCATCGTGCCGACCCACAGCACCAGCAGCGCGAGCCCGACGAAATCCACCGGCAGCTTGCGCGTCGTCGACTCGCGGCGGTGGTACACGGTCCAGGTCGCCCAGGCGGCGATCACGCCGACCGGGATGTTGATGTAGAAGATCCAGGGCCAGGACAGGTTGTCGGAGATCCAGCCGCCTAGCGGCGGGCCGACGATGGGCGCCACCAGCGTGGTCACCGCCCACAGCGCCAGCGCGGTGCCGGCGCGCGCCGACGGATAGCTCGACAGCAGCAGCGATTGCGACAACGGGATCATCGGTCCGGCCACCGCGCCCTGCAGCACGCGAAACGCGATCAGCGCCTGCAGGTTCGGGGACAGGCCGCACAGCAGCGAGGCGATCGTGAACAGCAGGGTCGCGGTCAGGAACACCCGCACCTGCCCGAACCGCTGCGCCAGCCACCCGGACAGAGGCACCGAGATCGCGTTGGCCACCGCGAACGACGTGATCACCCAGGTGCCCTGGGTCGGACTGACGCCGTTGTCGCCGGAGATCGCCGGGATCGACACGTTGGCGATCGACGTGTCGAGCACGTTCATGAAGGTGGCGAGCGACAGCGCGACCGTCCCGACGAACAGCTCCACGCCGCGCAGCGGCGGCGGAACCGCCGGCGCGGGTGCCGGCGCGGCAGGCGCCGCGCCGCGCTCGTCGGGCGAAGAGCTCATCGATGCACCAGCTTCAGTCCGGAGCCCGACGAAGCGATCGCATGTCCGCCGTTCTTCACGATGATGCGATCCACCAGCGCATCGGCCTCGTGCTCGAACCCGTCATAGACGTCGGTGCGGTCGACGTTGGCGACCGGCATCGGCGTCGCAGCCGACGACCCGCCCGCCGCGGCGACCGTGTGCGCAGCCACCGGGCTGCCGCGGGTGTCGTGCACGTCGACGGTGACTCGCATCGACAGGCCGACCCGCAGCGGATGCTGCTTGACCTCCGCCGGATCGAGCTCGATGCGGACCGGCACGCGCTGCACGACCTTGATCCAGTTGCCGGTCGCGTTCTGCGCCGGCAGCAGCGCGAACGCCGAGCCGGTCCCGGCGCCCAGGCCGGCGACCCGCCCGTGAAAGCGCGCCGAGCTGCCGTAGACGTCGGCGGTCAGCGTCACCGGCTGGCCAATGCGCATGCTGCCGAGCTGAACCTCCTTGAAATTGGCATCGACCCACAGGTCGTCGAGTGGAATCACCGCCATCAGCGGCGCGCCCGGCTGCACGCGCTGGCCGACCTGGACGGCGCGCTTGGCGATCTGCCCCCCGACCGGCGCGACGATCTCGCCGCGCCGCGCGGTCAGAAACGCGTCGCGCACCCGCGCCGCCGCCGCCAGCACGTTCGGGTGCTTCTCGAGCGACGTTCCGGCCGTGTACGACAGGTTCGAGCGCAGCTGCTCGCGGGCGCTCTGCAGCGCCGCCTCGGCCGCGGCGACCGCGAGCTCGGCGTGCCGGATTTCCTCGCGCGAGACGGCGCCGGTGCCGGCGACCGATCGGCGCCGGGCGAGGTCGTCCTGGGCGCGCGCCAGTTCGGCCTCGCGCAGCGCCACGTTGGCCTGCAGCACGTCGTTGTTCGCATAAAGGGTGCGCGTCTGCCGCACCGCCTGCGCGAGCTGCGCCTCGCTCTGCGCGAGCTCGATGCGCGAATCGGCGGGGTCGAGACGTACCAGCATCTGGCCGGGCGCGACGACGTCGGTGTCGTCGGCGCCGACCGCGACGACCGTGCCGCCGACCTGCGGCGTGATCTGCACCACGTGCCCGCCGACGTAGGCGTCGTCCGTGTCCTCGTAGTAGCGTGCGACCAGCATCCAGTACACACCGGCCCCGATCGCGGCGGCGAGCAGGATCAGCGACGCCAGGATCAGCGCCGGACGGCGGATCTGTCCGCTGGCGCGAAAGCGTTGTGCGAGCGTGTTTTCGGATCGATTCACGTCGGGACTCCTCAGGATCAGCGCGCCGCGAGCGGCTCGGAGGCGGCGCGGAAGCCGCCGCCGAGCGCGCGCGCGAGCGTCGCGTCGAGTTCTGCAGCGCGCGCGTCGAGATCGAGCTGCACGCGCCGCTGCACGAGCACGTTGGATTCCGCCGTCAGCACGGTCAGGTAGGTGCCGAGGCCCGCCTTGTAGCGGATCAGCGCCAGGTCGTAGGCCGAAGCGGCCGCGTCCGTGGCCTGGCTCTGCTGCTTGCGCTGGCGCGCGGTCGATGAGACCGAGACCAGCGTGTCGGAGACCTCGCGCGCGGCCCCCAGCACGGCCACGTCGTACGCGTCGACCGCGGCGTCGGTTTCGGCGCTGCGCGCTTTCAGCTCTGCCCGCAAGCGCCCGCCGTCGAAGAGCGGCAGATGCACCGCCGGGCCGACCTGCCAGGTTCGGCTGGCGCGCTTGAACAGGTTCTCGACCGACAGCGAGTTGAGCCCGACCAGCGCCGTGAGATCGACGTTCGGGTAGAAATCCGCGCGCGCGGCGTCGACCTCGCGCAGCGAGGCCAGCACGCGCAGCTGCGCCGCCTCGACGTCGGCGCGCCGCGCCAGCAAGTCGGCCGGCAGCGAGGCAGGCGGTGTCAGCGAGGGCGCCGACGGCAGCGCGGCGTCGACCTGGTCGGCTGCCTGCGGGGGTTGCCCGGCGAGCACCGCCAGCGTGTGGCGCGCCAGCGCGATCTGCTCGTCGGCCTGCTCGAGGTCGACGCGTATCTGCGGAATCGCCCCTTCGGCCTGGCGCTGCTCGACCAGCGTATCCAGGCCGGCGCCGACGCGCTGCTGGACCAGGTCGAGGATGTCGGCGCGCTGCTTCTCGGTGGCCAGCGCGATCTCGCGCGAACGCTGCGCGCGTGCGAGGCGGAAGTACGCCTGCGCCACTGCCGCCGCCAGTTCGGCACGCGCGCCGTCGCGATCGGCCGCGGCGGCGCGCGCGCTCAGCTGCGCCGCCTCGGTGCGCGACTTGAGCCGGCCGAAGAAGTCCAGATGCAGCCCAGCCGAGACGTCGACGTTGTTGATGGTGTGCACCATGCCGCCCAGCGGGGGCGGGAAGATGCCGGTTTCCGAGAAGCGCTGCGCGGTCGAGTCCGCGCCGAACGCGACGTCGGGTGCCGTTGCCGCACCCGCGGCTTCGTACAAGGCCTGGGCCTGGGCGACGCGGGTGCCGGCCTCGCGCAGCGTGGGGCTGTCGGCGAGCGCGCGCTCGACCCAGCGCGAGAGCTCGGGGTCGCCATAGGCGCTCCACCACTGCGCCGACGGCTCGGACGCAGGGGAGGGCGTGGCGGAGAGATCGAGCTTGCCGGCCAGCGCTTGGGCGGAGGGCAGCGTCTCGCGCGGACCGATACCGCGATCGCTCGCGCAGCCCGCCAGCAGCGCCGCGGCCGTGATCGCCGGCAGCGCCGCGAGCTTCACAAAGACTTCGGCGGTCCGTCTCGCGACGGAGACAAAGGCAGTGTTCATCGGTTCACCCTGCCGGGTTGGAGGTGCGCGCCGCCTCGAACTGACCGGCGACGATCATCCGTTTGAGCAGATCCTTGAGGACATCGACTTCCGCCCGCGACATGCCGCCCAGGTGAGCGTTGAGCACGTCGGCGATCACATAAGGCACGATCGCCGCGATCTGTTCGCCCTCGGGTGTCAGTTCCAGGTGCTGGACCCGGCGGTCGTCGGTGCTGCGGTTGCGGCGCACCAGCCCCTTGTCTTCGAGGCGGTCGAGCATCCGCGTCATTGCGCCCGTGTCGCAGTTCGTCTTGCGCGCCATCTCGGCCGCCGTGCCGCAGGTCCCGTGGGACAGCAAGACCAAGGGGCGCCACTGCGCGTTGGTCAGGCAATAGGCCGCCATCTGCGCGTCGATCTGGCGCGTGACCGATTCGATCGCGCGCTTCATCAGGAAGCCGATGCCTTCCTCGAGCTTGTAGTCCTCGCCGCGGTAATAGCCTTCGCGGACCAGTGGGGGAGTCAGCGGCCCGGCGCAGGCCGTGCCTGTCGGGGCGTCCTGGAGGGACTGGTCGCCGGCGGGGAGGGTGGACGGGTCGTTGTCGGGGCTGGAAACCATGATTGCGATATCAGTATCTGACTAGGCAGCAATCTAGCTGCCTAGTCAGTGACTGTCAAGGAAGGTATATCCCGCCAACGCGCGCCCGTAGAAGCCGCAGGGCGGGTGGAGCCCCGGGCGGGTGCTTTTGGGTGAAACGATTGACGGGCGGGCTTATTGTGCAGACGCGGCGCGCCCAAGCGCGGCACTGCTCGTCCGCATGGTCATCGTGTAAACTCGCGCCCCTCGCGCCCGTAGCTCAGTTGGATAGAGTACTTGGCTACGAACCAAGGGGTCGTGGGTTCGAATCCTGCCGGGCGCGCCAAATAAATCAATGGCTTAGGTGAGAAATTGCCTAAGCCATTGTCTTTCTGCGCGGGACTTTCGTCGGAACGGCAAGTTCGTGTGGTCGCAGGCGGCCGAAGGCGAGGTGGCGCTCACGAGTGCATCCTGCAGGCCGATGGTTTCAGCGGGTTCAACGGCCTATACGAATCCGGGCGGATCCGCGAGGCCGGTTGCTGGGCGCATGCGCGCAGGAAGTTCTACGAGCAGTTTGAGACCAACCGCTCGCCGGTTGCCAAGGAAGCGCTCGATCGCATCCAGGCGCTGTACGCCATCGAGGAGGCCGTCCGCCGCAAGCTGCCCGCCGAGCGCGTTGCCGTGTGCCAGCGCGACGCCGTACCGCTACTGGCAAGCCTGGAGGCCTGGATGCGCGCGAGGCTCGCAATAGTGCCGGCCAAGTCCGAACTGGCGAACTGGCGGCTGGGTTCAACTACTCGCTCAAACGCTGGGAGGCGCTGACGCGCTACAGCCGTGACGGAACGATCGAAATAGACAACAACGCCGCCGAGCGTGCCATGATCACCCTATGGGCAGAGTCTCCGAGCTTCTGCCTTGGAACAGCGCGCTCGTTCTAGATGCTGACGTACGGTTGGCTGCCTGAGCGACCAATCCTCTGGAACCCACCCGGCGATGGCAACGAAGAAGCCGACGGCGTCGAGTCTGTTCTGCATGCGCATCGAACTCGATGACGTAACGCCGCCGATCTGGCGCCGGTTCTGGATTGAAGGCGGTGCCACCCTCGCCAAACTGCACCACACCATACAAGTCGTCATGGGTTGGGACGACTACCATCTCCACGAGTTCCAGATCGCCGGTGTCATTTACTCGGTTCCAGACCCGGACGGCGACGACCCCAAACACCCAGTCGTCGATGAGCGGCAGGTCGAGCTACTTAGGGTGCTCGCTGGGATCTCTGCCTTCGGCTACCAATACGACTTCGGCGACGGATGGCAGCACACGATCAAGGTCGAGCAGACCGCCCCACCGCCAAAGCACCCCCTTGGCTGCGCCTACGTCGACGCAGGCGCGCGGGCGTGCCCGCCTGAGGATGCGGGCGGCTCGCGCGCGTATCAGGAGTTCCTCGATGAACTCGCCCGCAACCCAAAGAGCAAACTGGTTCGCGCATTCCTGCGCTGGGCCAGCGAGGACTTCGATCCCGAAAGGTTCGATCGGGATGCAACAAATGCCAGCCTAATGCGGATCGCAAGCAACCAATGGGACGACGATTAGGTCAAGACGGTCTTGACCGCACGCCTCGGCTACGCGTTCCTCCGCAAGTCAAGCGATTGACTCGTGTTTCCGATCCGCTTCCTAGGCGAGCGCAATTGCCGCGAGGCGACCCCGCGCTTGACCCAGATCAGCAATTTGATTCCGGCGTTTCAGTTTCAGCGTTAACGGGACGTAAGGAAGGAGGGCGGTGTAACCGTTCGCCGCGCAGCGGAGTCAGGTGTGAGCCTAATTGTCGATTCGAGCGTTGCTTTGACGGCAATGGCCGGTGCGGCCAGCCGTGGTGATCGTCAACTTTCGACCTATCGACCGCAAACGCCCTCCGCCTCGAACGGGGACTCCGTGACGCAGTCCAGATCTCTTACTGACACGCGATTTCAAGTCCTCGTCTACGTGGTCGACAAGACGCTCAATTGCACGATTGTGAAGATCCTTGACCTGAAAACAGACGCTGTGCTGCGACAAGTGCCGACCGAGAGCATGCTCGCTATAGCACGCGCCGTGGCAGGCAATTTTTCTAAGGGTGCGCTGATTGATGCGCAGGCCTGAAGAATGGATCTCTTCAACTCGCACCCGAACCACCCGTCGTGCATAGAGATGAAGAGTCGAGCGCTGCACGCG
>CAZEIW010000200.1:0-9046 GCA_964512305.1 uncultured Burkholderiaceae bacterium
CAGGCCCGCCTCCAGCTGGCGCCACTCGGCGGCGGGGATGATCCGGGGGATCACGTCGAACGGAATCAGCCGCTCGGTGCCGGCGCCGTCGCCGTAGACCGCGAACGTGATGCCGACGCGCCGGAACACGAGGTCGGCCTCCGAGCGCTTGAGCCGCATCAGATCCTCGCTCTGGTCCGCCAGCCAGTGCTGGAAGTCGAGGTAGTGCGAGCGCACGGCGCCGCCGCCGGCGTGCATCTCGTCAAACGGGCTGGGGTGCGCTGCGGTCATCGCGGGTCCCGGGAGGCTTGCCTACGATAAACCACTACGCACGCAAAAAGCGCGCCTGTAGGCCCTACTTCGGACTCGGGCCCTGCCGCTCACTCCCCTCTCCCGCTTGCGGGAGAGGGGCCGGGGGTGAGGGCCGCCCGTTCAAGGTTCGTTTTTCGCCCCCTCACCACCCCCCTCCTGCGCGGCATCCCCATTCCCCTCCGCCCCCGTCGCGCCGCCCTCGCCCAACCGCGCCGCCCACACCCCCGGCTGGTTGTGCCAGTACGCTGCGTGGTCCCGCCGCCACCGCTCCAGTGTCGTGCCGCCTTCGGCGTCGAAGCGCCACCGCGCGGCACCGTCGAAGTCCGAGCGGACGATCCGCAGGCCGCGGGAGCGGTAGCGGTCCAGCACGATCGCGTGCGGATGGCCATACCGGCTGCGGTAGCCGACCTGGATCGAGATCCAAGCCGGATGCACCGCGTCGAGGAATCGCTCGCTCGACGAGCTTCGGCTGCCGTGATGGGGTGCCAGCATCAGGGTCGCAGGAAGCGGCCCGAAGCGCTCGACGATGCCGCCCTCCTCGCGCGCAGGCACGTCACCGGTCAACAGCACGCTGGCGCCCGCGAGCTGCACGGCGACGACGCAACTCTTCGCATTGGTGGTGGCGCGCCGCGCCTGGTAAAGCTCGGCCGGCGGATTCAGCACTCGCAGCTGCAGCTCCCCGATCCCGAACGCCTGGCCGGCCTCGCAGCGGCGCACGGGGGCCTTCCCCGCCACGCTGCGGTCGCCGGCATCGATCGAGGTCAGCACCTGCGAAACAGGAAACGCCTGCAGCAGCGATGCTGCGCCGCCGGAGTGGTCGGCATCGAGATGCGAAACGACCAGCAGGTCGATGCGCCCGATGCCACGCGATCGCAGGTACGGGCCCATGACGCGCATCCCGGCATCGGCGTCGTCGCCGAAGCGCGGGCCGGTGTCGAAGACCACCGTCCGGTCGGACGTTTCCAGGACGACCCCCATGCCCTGCCCGACGTCCAGCGCCGTAACCCACAGTTCACCTGTCCGCGGCCTGTCGGCGGGCCAGACGAGCATCGGCAGCATCCAGGCGATGCCCAGCCACCTGAGCGGCCAGCCGGGCGGAGCGAGCAGCCAGGCGACCCCGGCGGCCGCAGCGAGAATCGTCCATGCCGGCGGTGCGGGCAATGCGAACCAGGCGAGTGGCGCGCTGGCCAGCCACTCCAGCCACCCGGCCAGCCACCCGAACAGGGTTTCCGACAGGGCAAGGAGTGGCCGGGCCACCGCGCCACCGGTCTCCCCGAACGCCGAAAGCGCGGCGCCGATCAGCGCCAGCGGCGTCACCGCATAGCTGACGAGTGGGATCGCGATCGCGTTGGCCAGCGGCGCGACCAGCGACACCTGACCGAAGATCGCCAGCGTGAGCGGCACCTGCCCGACCGTGATCGCCCCCTGGACGCGCAAGCCTTCGCGCAAGCCATGGCGCCAGCCCGCCGGGACCCGGGTGCGGCCGCTCATCGCCAGGAAGATGCAGGCGACGGCGCCAAACGAAAGCCAGAGGCCCGCCGCGAGCACCGCCCAAGGGTCCCACAGGCACACCAGGGCCGCCGCTGACGCGAGGATCGTAGGCGCCGACAGGCCGACGCGCCAACATAGTGCAACGGCGACGGTCGCCAGCATCAAGAAGGTGCGTTGCGCCGGTACGCCCCAGCCGGCCAGAAGGCAGTAGGCGAGCGCACCAACCATCCCCGCCACCGCGCGCGCGACCGGCACGCTCGCCATCCGCAGCAGACTCGGCGATCGGCGCCACGCCGCCCCGGCCACGAGCGCAGTCAGCGCCGCGATCATGGTGATGTGCAGGCCGGAAATCGAAACCAGGTGCGAGATGCCCGTGCCGTTGAACAGCGTCCAGTCCGACTGGCGGATCAGACCCTGGTCTCCCATCACCAGCGCGACGATGACGCCGCCGTAGCGCCGGTCGGCAAGCAACTGCTGCAGGCGCTCCCGCAGGCGGTCGCGCACGCGATCGACCAGCGGATTGAACTGCAGGACACGGGCGTCGACCAGGCGCGGCGCCTGGTCCCTCGCTCCGTCGCGCACATACCCCGTCGCGCGCACACCCTGCTCGAGCATCCAGCCCTCGACGTCGAAACCCGCTGGATTGAGCGCGCCATGAGGCCGTCGCAGGCGGACCGTGAGCTCCCAGCGCTGGGCCGGCAACGGATGGATCTGCGGGTCGTACCACGCAAGCGTGACCCGGCGCGGCACGTGCGGCACTGTCGAGTCGCCGTCGGCCAGCACGCGCTCGATTTCGAACCCGAAGCGCGATCCGCGCTCCGAGAGCGCGGGCAGGTCGGCGACAACGCCGACGACCCGCACGTCGCGACCCTCGTCGGCGAACGCGAGCTCGTCGGCGAGCCGCAGGTGCGCGGCGACGGCGGCATAGACGAATCCGGCCAGCAGCGAGGCAAGGCAGACGGCGACGCCTGCCGCCCGCGCCCATCTGCGCCGGCGCGAGGGCACCGCGAGCGCGGCAGCCAGCGCCGCGGCGGCAGCCGCGGCCGCGAGCTCGCCCCAACCGGGCAGGCGCGCGAGCTGCTGCAGCAGCCAGACGCCGGCCACGAGCGCGCTCAGCGCCCAGGCCATCAGCCGGGCATCACGCTCGCTTCGTTGCCCCGGATCTCGAACCAGGCACCGAGCCGCGGCAGCGCCGCGATCGCATTGCTGCGGTTGAGCTGCGCCAGCGCCTCGGGGGCAAGCTCGCGCAGCGTGGCCACCGTCGCCGCGATCCGCGGCAGCTGCGAGGGTTCGTTGCGCAGCGACGCGCCCGGCTCGCGCAGCCATTGCGGCGGGATGTCGGGCGCGTCGGTCTCGAGGACGATCGACGATTCGGGCAGGCCGGCGGCCAGCCGCCGGATCCGCAGCGAGCCGTCGTAGGTGGAAGAGCCCCCGAACCCCAGCCTGAAGCCGATCTCGACGAAGCGCGCCGCAAGCGGCTCGGCCCCGTTGAAGGCATGCGCGATGCCGCCGCCGACCTCGACCTGCCGTAGCGTGCGCAGCAGGCCGTCGGCCGAGCGCCGCACGTGCAGGATCACGGGCAGCGACAGCTCGCGCGCCAGCCGCAGCTGCTGTTCGTAGAAGCGCTGCTGGCGGGCCCGGTCGAGGCCTTCGACGTAGTAGTCGAGCCCGATCTCGCCGATCGCCACGAAGCGCGGATCGCCCAGCGCGGCGCGCGCGGCATCGCGCAGGCGATCGAGGTCGTCGTCGAGCGCATGCGGCGTTGCCAGCGGATGGATGCCAAGGGCGTAGGCGAAGCCATAGCGCCGGGCGCACTCGCGCACGCGACCGAAACCCGGTACCTCGACCGCCGGAATCACCATCATGCCGACGCCACCCGCTTCCGCACGGCGAACGACGTCGTCCCGGTCACGGTCGAACTCGGCCGCGTCGAGGTGGCAATGGGTGTCGATCCACATCGGCGCAGTCTAGAGCCGCAGCGACCCGCCCGGCACTCCCACGGCCGGGAGCTCGAGCGAGCAGCCCGTTCATCCCCCGGGGCTCGTCCCAGCTAACCACGTCGGCGCGAACCGCGAGCGCCTCGTCCTGCACCGACGTGGATCCCCGGGACTGCGCCCGGGGATGACGCCTGCTTATGGTTTGCCGATAGTTGTGTCATGGCCGGGCTCGTCCCGGCCATCCACGTCGCTGCAGGACGAGGCGCCTCAAGCTCGCGCCGACGCTCAGGGGTTAGCGTCGACCGGCTGGATGCGCCCGCCGAGCAAACGCAGCCGGCGATCGCAGCGGGCCGCGAGCTCCGGATCGTGCGTCACGATCACCACCGCCGTGCCACGCGACCTCGCCAGCTGCAGCAGCACGTCGAAGACCGCGCGCGCGGTCTCGCGGTCGAGGTTGCCGGTCGGCTCGTCTGCAAGCACGCACGCGGGCCGCGTCACGATCGCGCGCGCGATCGCGGTGCGCTGGCGCTCGCCGCCGGAGAGCTCGGCCGGGTGATGCGCGACCCGCTGCGCGAGACCCACGGCCGCGAGCGCGTCGCTCGCATCGGCCCGCGCTTCGGCCCGCGGGCGGCGCCGGATCGTCAGCGGCATCGCGACGTTGTCGAGCGCGGTGAATTCCGGCAGCAGATGGTGAAACTGATACACGAACCCGAGCCGCCGATTGCGCAGCGCGCCGCGTTCGGCGTCGCTCATCGAGGCCAGGTCGCGGCCGTCGATCGTGACCGTGCCCCTGTCGACCGCGTCCAGGCCCCCCAGGCAGTGGAGCAGCGTGCTCTTGCCCGATCCGGAGGCGCCGACAACGGCCACGATCTCACCCGCGCCGATGTCCATATCGACGCCCTTCAAGACCTCGACCGCGAGGCCTTCGTCGCGGTAACCCTTGAAGACGCCGCGCGCCCCGATCACGGCGCCGGACGCGGCGGCCGACCGGGCGCCGGTCTCCTCAGTCATAGCGCAGCGCTTCGGCGGGCCGCACGCGCGAGGCGCGCCAGCTGGGGTACACCGTAGCCACCAGCGACAGCAACAGAGATATCACCGCGATCGGGACGATGTCGGCGGCGCGCGGGTCCGACGGCAGCACGCTGATGAAATAGATCGACGGATCGAGGAAGTGCACGCCGAACGCGTGCTCGATCGCCGGCACGATCGTGTCCAGGTTGAGCGCGATCGCCAGTCCGCTCGCCACGCCCGCCGCGGTTCCGATCAGCCCGATCAGCCCGCCCTGCACCATGAAGATAGACATCACGCTGCGCGGGCTCGCTCCGAGCGTGCGCAGGATCGCGATGTCGGGCTGCTTCTCCGTCACCGTCATCACCAGCGTCGACACCAGGTTGAACGCGGCGACCGCGACGATCAGGGTGAGGATCACGAACATCATCCGCTTCTCGACCTTGACCGCCGCGAACCAGGTCTTGTTCTGGGTGGTCCAGTCGCGCACCCAGAGGTTGGGCCCGACCTCGGCGGCGAGCCTCTGCGCGACCTGCGGCGCGCGCTGCATGTCGGTCAGGCGCAGCCGCACCGCGTTCGGGCCCTCGCTGCGGAACACGCGCTGCGCATCGCCGAGATGGACCATCGCCAGCGCGCTGTCGTATTCGTAGTGATCGGACTCGAAGGTCGCGAGCACGCGGAACTGCTTCAGCCGCGGCACCAGCCCAGCCGGCGTGAGGTTGCCCTCGGGGGCCACCAGCGTGACCTTGTCGCCGGGCGCGACGCCCAGGGCGCGCGCGAGCTCGACCCCCAGGATGATGCCGAAGCCGCCGTCGGTCAGCGCCCCGACCGGCGCGCCGCGCAGGCGCTCCAGCACGGCCGACACCGACGGCTCGAGCGCGGGATCGATGCCTTCGACCAGCGCCCCGCGCACCGTGTCACCGCGCACGAACATCGCCTGCGCTTCGAGCACCGGGGCCGCGGCCACCACTTCGGGGTCCGATTTTGCGCGCTGCGCGATCGCGGCCCAATCGGTCAGCGGCCCGCCTTCGGACTGGATCTCGATGTGCGGCAGCACCGACAGCATGCGGTCGCGCACCTCGCGCTGGAAGCCGTTCATCACGCTCAGCACGACGATCAGTGCCATCACGCCGAGCGCGATCCCCGCCATCGAGATCGCGGAGATGAACGAGATGAAGGCGTTGCGCCGGCGCGCGCGCCGTCCGGCACGCGTATAGCGCAGGCCGATCAGGATTTCGTACGGGAGGCTCAAGAAGGAAGGGCGCGCAGCGTCGCGAGCCCGTGATTCTAGACCAGCGGCGTGCCGGGCCCGCCCACCACTGCGCGCGTCCCGCCGCCCGAAGCATCTCGCATCGCTTCGAGCTGCGCCGCGCGATCGTCGCGCTCGCGCAGCAGCCAGTACACCGCTCCCAGCACCAGCGTCGCGCCGGCGAGCGCCGCGATCGTCGCCGGCTCGGTGGCGCCGGCGTCGAGGATCACGAACTTCCGGCTGAGCGCCATCAGGGAGATGAGCACCACCGTCTTGACCTGGATCACGCTCTGCGTGCGGCCGGCGCCGCGCGTGATCGAGTGGCGGAATTCCATGGCGATCAGCAGCGTCATGATCATGCCGAAGATCGTCTCGAACACCTTGTGGTCGAGCAGATCGAGCGTGCCGCCCGTGACCAGCGGAACCAGGTGCCTGACGAGCTGGATCAGCGAGACCGCGATCACCACCGCGATCACCCAGCTCAGGGCGAGCGTGACCAGACGCTCGAATCCTTCGTAGACCCGCATCGACGACCAGCGGCGCCAGCCTCGCCCCTGGCCGCGTGCGGCCGGGTCACCCGCTTCTTCCATTCGCAATCTCCCCCAAGACAGGCTGCGCGGCAGGGACGTCGCCTGCCGCGCTTGCCGAGATCCGGGGAGTATAGGGAGTACAGCGGGGAGTACAGCGGGGAGTACGGCGGGGAGTACGGCGGGGAGTACGGCGCGGACCGGAGGGCAACGCCGCGCTCAGACGAGTTGCAGATCCCTGGCCACCGCCCCCGGGAAGACCTGGTCGAGGTCGGTGCTGCCCAGGCCGTACAGGCGTGCGAACACGCCGCCAAGCACGGCGCGGTATTCGTTGAGCACCGGGCAGTCGCGATCCTGGAACAGCGTTCCCTCCTCCAGGCGCTGCTGCTCGCCGGCGATACGGCCACCTCGGACCGGCCCGCCGAGGACCCAGTACACGGTGCCGTGGCCGTGATCGGTCCCGCGGTTGCCGTTCTCGCGGAAAGTGCGGCCGAATTCGCTGATCACCACGACGACCGTGTCGCGCCACCGCTCGCCCATCCCGGCGGCGAAGGCGGCCAGCGCGCGCCCCAGTTCGCCCAGCCGGCCGGCCAGATAGCCGTTCGCACCGCCCTCGCCGACGTGGGTGTCCCAGCCGCCGACGTCGACGAAGCCGAGATCGAAGCGATCGGCCATCAGCGTGGCGATGCGCCGCGCCTCGCCTTCGAACCCCTTCGCGGTCACCGCGCCGCGGCTCGGATCCATCCGGTCGCCGAGATCGTGCATCACCTCGTCGCGCACCTCGAAGCCCTCGCTGACCGCGCCCGCCAGGCGCGTGTGCGCGTACATGCCCGAGATCAGCTCGCTCTGGCGCGCGTCGACCGCGGGTTTGCCGATCGCGCGCAGCGACACGTTGGCCACCCGCAGGCCGCCGCGCAGCGACGCGGGAACCTGGTCGGTGAACGCGATCGGGCGCACGCCCGTGATCCGGGAGGCGAGCCGGTTCAGGAACCCGGAGCTGAAGTCACGCACGCCCCCGGGCGCCTGGCCCAGCTCGATGCTGTCCTGGGTTTCGAAATGACTGCGCGACAGATCGTCGGTGCCGGCGAAGGCCACGAACGCCGCCTGCCGGTCCTGGTACATCGGGAGCACGGTTTCGCTCAACGACGGATGCAGGCCCCAGTTTGCATCGAGCGCGATCGCCGAACCCGCGTCGGGCCCGGGCCGCGCGATCGCGATGTTCGGCCGCGCGCGATAGTAGAACTCCGAGGAGACCGGGACCAGCACGTTCGTCATGTCGACCCCGCCGCGGAGGAACACCAGCAGGAACTTGACGCCGGAGGCCGGGGCGGCCAGCAGGCGGGTCGTGACGGTCGCGGCGGGGAGGCACGCGAGGCAGTGCAGGAGTTCACGGCGATTCATCGGAAAACCTTCCCGTTCTCTGGCTGTTGCATGAGAGACGATCGCTTCGAGTGCGCCCCGACGTGGATCCCCGGGACAAGCCCGGGGATGACATTTGCTACGGACAACACCAATAGCATCGTCATCCCCGGGCTTGTCCCGGGGATCCGTAAGCCTGCCCCCGGGCTTGACCCGGGGGTCGGCGCATGCTGAGAGCGCGTCATTGGATCACGACCCTCACCGCATCATGAACTCCGGCGAGCTCAGCAGCAGCATGTTCCACTCCTGCGGCGAGGCGGCCTGGTCGAGCGCGTGCACCGTCGTCGCGGCGAGGCTGTCCTTGAGCGCACCGTAGTACAGCGCGTTGGCAAGCTGCGGAAACGCCGCGCGCTCCATCGGGGCGGGGCCGTCGGACTTGAACAGGCCGGCCGAGCCCGAGCCGATCGCGCGGGCGATCTCGAAGCGCACCGCCAGCTGTCCCGGGCCGGTCCACGCGGACTCGGTCAGCGGATAGCCGTCAGGCGTTGCGCGGTTGTACAGCCCCTCCCCCATGCGATTGAGCCAGTTGATCATCGGCCCGGCGTTCAGAATCGGCTTGCCGTCGTACGCGAGCCGCACCGCCGACACCACGTAATGCACCGGGTCCTTGAAGCGGTTGCGCAGGGACGCCGCGAACTCCGGGGATTCGAACACGACGCGCAGCACCGCGGCGATGTCGCCGTCGGACCGCTCGAATTCGCGCGCCATCCGGTCGACCAGCGCCGGCGGCGGCTCATCGGCGACGAAGTACCGGGCCAGCTTCACGCTCAGGTGGCGCGCCGTCGCCGGGTGGCGGCTCAGCAGGTCGATCACCTCGTCGAGCTCGTCGCGCCCGCGCCCGCGAATGGTCCGGCCGAGGATCACCTTGTCGCCGTAGTCGTGGCGGTTCGGATTGAACTCGAACAGGCCGTCGCGGACGTACTGACCGGCCAACTCGCGCCTGACCTTGGGCGGAGCGTCGCCCGGGTCCTTGAGGTCGACGCCGAACCCGGTCAGCACGCGCGCCAGTTCCTGCACGTCATGCTGCGTATAGCCGCCGTCGACACCGAGCGTGTGCAGCTCGAGCAGCTCGCGCGCGTAGTTCTCGTTGATGCCGGTGCGGCGCGCGGGCTGGCCGTTCGCTC
>CAZEIW010000201.1:0-7970 GCA_964512305.1 uncultured Burkholderiaceae bacterium
GCGCGCGGAAGACCGCGCATGCCAGGCGCATGGATCCGGTCGATGTCACCTGGCTGCGCATGGATCGGCCGGCGAACCTGATGACCATCGTCGGCGTGCTGATCCTCGCCGGACCCGTGGACGTCAACCGGATCGAAGCCACCCTGGCCGAGCGGCTGCTCGCATACGATCGCTTCCGGGAGCGCGTCGAGACCCGCGCGGACGGGTACTGGTGGCACGAAGACCCGAACTTCGACATCGCGCACCACATCAAGCGCGCGCGCCTTCCCGATGCGGCCGGCAAGGCGGAGCTGCAGCGTTTCGTGGCCGATCTCGCGGGGCGGCCGCTCGACCACGCGCACCCGCTGTGGGACTACCACATCGTCGAGGATTTCGAGGGCGGCGCGGTGCTGGTCGCAAGGCTTCACCATGCGATCGCGGACGGCATCGCGCTCGTGAACGTCCTGCTTTCGATGACCGACGAGCGTCCCGACGCGCCGATCGGGCGGCTCGGACGCGACGAGCGCGCCGCGGCCACCTGGTCCGAAGACCTGTTCGGGCTGGCCGGAAAGCTTGCCGCCGCCGGCCTGCGGGTTTCCGAGGACGCCTGGAAGGCCTGGTTCGACTTCGCCATGAATCCGCTGCGGGCGGCCGACTACGTCCGCCAGGGCGCCGGCATCGCGTCGGAGCTCGCCTATCTGCTCATGATGCCGACCGACACGGCGACACGCCTGAAGGGCGTGCCGCTCGGCGACAAGCGGGTCGCCTGGGGCGACCCGATTCCCCTGCCCGACGTCAAGGCGATCGGCCGCGCGCTGGGGTGCTCGGTCAACGATTTGCTGCTTGCCGCCGTCACCGGGGCGATCAAGGGATACCTGGAGGAGAAGGGCGACAGCAGCGACGGCGTCGAAGTCAGGGCGCTCGTGCCGGTCAATCTGCGTTCGCCCGGCAGCGGCGAGGAGCTGGGGAACCGCTTCGGCATCGTCGCCGTCGAGCTGCCGGTCGGGTTCGCGAGCCCGCTCGAGCGGCTGCACGAGATCCGGCGCCGCATGGAAGCGCTCAAGACCTCGTACGAGCCGTCGGTGACGCTGGGCCTGTTCGCCGGGCTTGGCTACGCGCCGCAGGTCGTCCAGGACAAGCTGTTCGATCTGCTGCTGAGCCGCGCCACCGCAGTGATGACCAACGTGCCGGGACCGCAGAAGCCGCTGTACCTCGCGGGCTCGGAGCTGAAGCAGGTGATGTTCTGGGTCCCGCAGTCGGGCAACATCGGGGTCGGCGCATCGATCCTGTCGTTCAACGGCAAGGTCCATTTCGGCCTCATCACCGATGCCGCCCTGGTGCCGGACCCGCAGGCCAT
This sequence comes from uncultured Burkholderiaceae bacterium, assembly GCA_964512305.1. Taxonomy (GTDB): domain Bacteria; phylum Pseudomonadota; class Gammaproteobacteria; order Burkholderiales; family Burkholderiaceae_F; genus CAZEIW01. Next base: position 1,337 of record CAZEIW010000201.1, read on the forward strand.
CGTGGCCCGGTTCGCGCCCGAGTTCGAGCGCCTTGTCTACTTCGTGTTGATGAGCGACTGGGGGCCGGGCGGGGCGCAGGAGCCCGCGGCCTGAGGGCGGCGGGATCGGCGGCAACGACGCCGGCGAGGCGCCGGGTCGGGCCGGGGATCGCGGCAGGCGCGGGCGCCGTTCGGGCCGATCAGCCCCCCAGCTCGGCCTTCGCAAGCTCCGTGTCGAGCCGCTCCATCGCGTCGGCGGAGGGGCACGAGGCGGCTTCGCGGTAAAGGGCGGTGGCGCGCTCGAGTCCCGCCTTGCCGGACATCATCGCGAGCCCGTTCGCATACTCGATGCGCGCGATCGCCGAGTGCGGATTGAGCTCCAGCGCGGCCTCGAAGTGCGCGACCGCCTGCTCCCGGGTCGCTCCGTAGGTCAGGCCCGCGAGCGTGGCGCCGACCTTGCTGACGATCTCGGCGTGCCAGGTGCCCATGGCGACATGCGCGTCGGCGTGGCGCGGGTCGAGGCGGATCGCATGCTCGAGGCTGGCCCTGACCTTGCCGCCAAGACCCTGGGCGAGAGCCTTCACGACCGAGATCCCCTGGCCGTAGCGGCCGAGCGCCTGGGCATGGAAATACCAGGCGTTGACAACCGCGCTGCTGCGCTTGAAGACCGACTCGGCCCGCGCAGCGGACTCGAGGAACAGCGCGTGCCGGGCCTTCTCGTCCGGTTCCAGGTAGGTCGCGTAGATGTTGGCCGCCTTGTTGGCGACGCCGCAGCCGAGGGGCCCGATACCCAGGCCCAGCTCGACCGCTCGGCCGAACTCGCCGCGGTGATAGGCGCGCCACGCGTCTTCCAGCGTGGCCGCCGCCCGGTCGAGCGCGACTGGCGGCGCGAAGTCGGGGCACTGCGCGACGAGGCTCTTCAGCTCGTCGAGCGCCGGATAAGGTTCGCGGTCGCCCTGATGCAGCCGGGCCCAGTTCGCCTTCAGGCGCGCGCCCGGATATTCATAGGCCTTGTCCGCATGAGGAAAGGCCTTCCACGCCAGCTTCGTCATCGGCTCGCCTCAGGCCGCAGAGCGCGCGCCCGGACCGTCGGAGCGGGGTCTCACCAGGCCTTCGAGCCGATCGAGCGCCTCGACCAGCTTCGCCGAGGTCAGCCTCAGGTCCGCGGCGCCGCGGCGGCCGCCCCTGCCTCCACGGTCGAGCAGCGTGCGCGGTTCGTCGAGCACGCGGGTGTCGATCGCGATGCCATGACGGCCCAGGATGACGCCCAGCTCGGCGCGCCGCCGCCGCAGGTCCTCGCGCGTCCTCTGATAGGCGTGCTCGCACAGGCGCCTGCGGTCGGAATAGCTGAAGGCGTTGGTGAAGAACATCTCGACGTCGTCGCGATCGGGCTCGAAGAGCACGATGTCGGCGTCCGGATATTCCCTGCGGTAGCGCTCCATGCCCGCCTGCATGCGCGACCGGATCAGCGTGCGGAACGTCTGCGACATGACCGACGCCAGACCGCCCCGGACGACTGAGATCTCCTTGCGGTGCTTGCGCCGCGCGGCCAGCCGGGCGTCGAAGGGCACGAGCGGATTGACGCACACCAGCAGCTTCGCGCCCTCGCGCAGTGCCACCGACGCATGCAGCGTCTTGGTCAGCGCCCCGTCCACGTAGTACCGGCCGCGGATCTCGACCGGCGGAAACAGGCCGGGCAGCGCGGCGCTTGCCTGGACCGCGCGCGAGATCGGCACGTCGTCCCAGCCTTGCGCGCCGAAGGGAACCGATTCGCCGGTGTCGATGTCGGTCGCCACTAGGAACAGCTTGCGGTCGAGCTTGCGGAAATCGTCGGTCCTCGGAGGCTCCGACAGCAGGCGGGCCAGGTACTCGCCGACGCCGGCGTTGTCGAAGACGCCCAGCGGCAGGGCGCGCGCGAGGCGGCCGAAGGACTCGAAAAAGCCCGTCGAACCCCCGCTCGCGATGTAGTCGCGGACGGCGGTCGCCAGCAACTCCGGCACCAGCGAGAGGCGGCTCGCGTATTCTCCGACGGCCGGGCGCAACAGCAGGTCGGGCTCGAACGGGTCGTCGGCGGCATCGCTCTCGATGAACCTCCGATGGATGTCCGCCGGCGCCAGACCGTTCGCGAGTCCGGCGGCGATGAAGCCGCCGGAGCTCACACCCACGTACACGTCGCAGGCAGTCGGATCGAAGCCGTCAAGCGCCTCGCCGAGCGCGACCAGCGCTCCTATCTCGTAGATCGCGCCCAGCGGGCCGCCGCCGGCCAGCGCGACCCCGCGACGCGGATTTGCCGTCATCGGGGCCGCTGGAGTTTGCCGCACGATCGACCGGCCGCATCAGCTATGCGTGGCCGCCTCGTGAGACCGCTCATGCCGGACCCTGGCCGCCGGCTTTTCCATCGTCTCCGTGAGTTCCCTGGTGACGGTGGTCAGCTCGGCGACGCGTTGCGCCAGCGTGTCGAGATCCTTCTTCGTCGGAACGCTCAATGCGTTGAGCGCCCGCGAGACACGCTCTTCGAACACGCGCTCCAGGTTGTCCCAGGAGAACTGATCGATCGACTTCGTCGCTTTGGCCTTCACCTCGGCGTAAGCGTCTCCGGCGGCTTTCTTCGCCTGCGCCTGCACGGCTTCGCCCTCCACGACCAGCGCGTCGAAGATCTTCGTGCCTTCCTTCTGGGCTTTGGCAAACGCGCCCAATCCCGCCAGCCAGATCTGCGTGGCCGAATCGCGGATGGTCGCGACCAGTGGAACTTCACCGCCCGTGCGGGCGAGTTCTTTCAGTTTGCCGACCATTTCAAACCTCCTGTTCGAGGACCGTCCTCTCATATGAGGGTGTAAGACGTCCAGCGCCACGCTCGTTGATCCTCGTCAATCGAGCCGTGGGCGGGCACCGTACGCTGAATTCGAAGTGAAATCGCATTCGAGCCGTCCGCGATTTGCGACTCAATAAGGCCGCGCGTCTCGCGGCGGCTCCGGAGCACCACCATGATGTACTTCGTCACCGGAGCGAGCGGATTCATCGGCAAGCGGCTGATGCGCGATCTGCTCGCCCGACCCGATGCCACCGTGTACTTCCTGATCCGGAACGCGGACCCGCAACGCATCGAAAGCCTGAGGCGATACTGGGGCGCGAACGCGCAGCGGGCCATTGCGGTCGAGGGCGACCTAACCGCGCCGGGGCTCGGCGTCGCGCCGGCCGCGCTCGAGAAGCTCAACGGCGCCATCGATCACGTCTTCCACCTCGGGGCGGTCTACGCGCTCGACGCCGATCCGGAGCTCGAGACGAGGACCAATGTCGAAGGCACCCGCAACGTGCTGCGCTTCGCCGAGCGGATCGGCGCCCGGCGCTTCCATCATGTCAGCTCGATCGCCGCCGCCGGCCTCTACGAGGGCGTCTTCCGCGAGGACATGTTCGAGGAAGCCGAGAACCTCGCGCATCCCTACTTCGCCAGCAAGCACGAGTCGGAGCGCGTGGTCCGAAAGGAGTGCAAGCTTGCCTGGCGGATCTACCGGCCCGGCATCGTCGTCGGCGACTCGCGCGACGGCGAGATGGACAAGATCGACGGACCGTACTACTTCTTCAAGCTGATCCAGAAGGCGCGCCGGTGGCTTCCGCCGTGGATGCCGGGCATCGGCTTCGAGGGCGGCCGGATCAACCTCGTTCCCGTCGACTTCGTCGCCCGCGCGCTCGACCACCTGGCCCACCTCGAGGGGCTCGACGGGCGCTGCTTCCATCTGACCGACCCGCACCCGCGCCGCGTCGGCGATATCCTGGCCATTTTCGCGCGCGCCGCGCACGCGCCGGACATGACGATCCGGATCAACGCCGCTCTTCTCAATCTCATTCCGTCGGCACTGCTGCGCAGCCTGATGGCGCTCACGCCGGCCAGGCGCATCCGCGAGGCGGTCATGCGCGATCTCGGACTGCCGGACGGCATCCTTTCGTTCGTCAACTATCCGACGCGCTTCGACTGCCGCGAGGCGCAGCGGCTGCTCGAGCCGGCGGGGATCCGCGTCCCGCCGCTCGAGGACTATGCCTGGCGGCTCTGGGACTACTGGGAACGCAATCTCGACCCCGACCTTTTCGTCGACCGCTCGCTGCGCGGCCGGGCCGCCGGCAGGGTCGTCCTGATCACCGGCGGATCCGCGGGCATCGGCCTGGCGGCGGCGCTCAGGCTGTCGTCCGCCGGCGCCGTCACGATCGTCGCCGCGCGCGATCCGGCCAGGCTCGACGCCGCGCGCGAGGAGGCCGCCGGCCGTGGGCTGTCCCTGATCACGCGCGCGGTCGACGTCACCGACCCGTCCGAATGCGAGGCGCTTGCGCGCTGGATCGAGCAGGAGCACGGCGGGGTCGACATCCTGATCAACAGCGCGGGCCGGTCGATCCGCCGCGCGATCGAAAAGTCGTACGACCGCCTCCACGACTACGAACGCACGATGCGCGTCAACTATTTCGGGGCGCTCCACGTCACCATGGCGGTGCTCCCGGGGATGGTCAGGAAGCGCGGCGGCCACGTGATCAACATCTCGTCGATCGGCACCCTCACCAACGCGCCGCGGTTCTCGGCCTACCTGGCGTCCAAGGCGGCCCTCGAGGCGTGGACCCGTTGCGCGGCCGCCGAATTCCTCGACCAGGGCATCCAGTTCACGACGATCAACATGCCGCTCGTGCGCACCGCGATGATCGCCCCGACCAGCCTCTACGAGCACGTGCCGGCGCTCAGTCCCGAGGAAGCGGCGAACTTCGTCGTCGATGCCGTGATCCGCCGGCCCGCCCGCATCGCGACCCGCCTTGGGGTCTTCGGCCAGATCGTGAACGCGGTCTCGCCGCGGATCGCGCACATCGTCATGAACACCAGCTTCCGGATGTTCGCGGATTCGGCGGCGGCGCGCGGAGAGGCGCCGGGAACGGACCGGCCGACGGCCGACCAGGTCGCGTTCACCGAGCTGTTGCGCGGCATGCATCTGTAGCGCCGACGCCGTGGCGCCCTGTCCGCCGGGGCACGTACCGAGGAGACGACGATGGAACGGATCTGGCTGGCGAAGTACCCGCAGGGCGTGCCGCCCGACATCGATGCCGCGGCCTATGGCAGCATCTGCGAAGTCTTCGAGCAGAGCGCCGCGAAGTTCGGCGCGCGCACCGCGTTCGTCAACATGGGAACCGCGCTCAGCTATCTGGAGATGGACCGGCTGACGCGCGACTTCGCGGCCTATCTGCAGTCGGTATTGAAGCTGCCGCGAGGAGCCCGCGTGGCGCTGATGATGCCGAACCTGTTGCAGTACCCCATCGCCGCGTTCGGCGTCCTGCGCGCCGGCTGCACCGCGGTCAATTGCAATCCGCTTTACACGCCGAGCGAGCTGCAACACCAGCTCGCGGACTCGGGAGCGGAAGCGATCGTCGTGGTGGAGAATTTCGCCCGCGTCGTCGAGCAGGCGATCGCCTCCACCAACGTCAGGCACGTGGTGGTCACCGGCCTCGGCGACATGCTGCGGTTTCCGGCCAACCTGCTCGTCAATTCCGCCGTCAAGTTCGTCAAGAGGCTCGTTCCGGCATGGCACCTGCCCGAGGCCGTTGCCTTCAAGGCGGCACTGCGGCGCGGATCGGGCGCGCCGTTCGAGCGGGTCGACGTCCGCCCCGACGATCTGGCTTTCCTGCAGTACACCGGGGGGACCACGGGGGTCCCCAAGGGCGCAATGCTGAGCCACCGCAACATCATCGCCAACATGCAGCAGGCCCACGCGTGGCTGCGTCCGGTCCTCGAGGAAGGACGCGAAACCATCGTCACGGCCCTGCCTCTCTACCACGTGTTCGCGCTGACGTGCAACTGCATGACCTTCCTGAAGATCGGCGGGACCAACGTGCTGGTCACCAACCCGCGCGACATCCCGGGATTCGTGAAGGAGCTGGGCCGCCGGCCGTTCTCCGTCATCACCGGCGTCAACACCCTGTTCAACGCGCTGCTGAACAATCCCGAGTTCGCCAGGCTCGACTTCACGCCGCTGCGGGTGTCGGTGGCGGGTGGCATGGCGGTTCAGAAGGCGGTGGCGGAGCGTTGGAAGCAAGTCACCGGCAAGGCGCTGATCGAGGGCTATGGGCTCACGGAAGCGTCGCCCTTCGTGGCGGTCAATCCGCTCGACCTCGCCGACTACAACGGCTCGATCGGGCTTCCTCTCCCGTCCACGGCGATCGCGATCCGCGACGATGAAGACCGCGAGGTGACGGTGGGCGAAGTGGGAGAGCTTTGCGTGCGCGGGCCGCAGGTGATGCAGGGCTACTGGCACAAGCCCGCCGAGACCGCCAATGTCGTGACGCCCGACGGGTTCCTTCGCACCGGCGATCTGGCGGCCGTCGACGCCGGCGGATTCATCCGGATCGTCGATCGCAAGAAGGACATGATCATCGTGTCCGGATTCAAGGTGTTCCCCAACGAAGTGGAGGACGTCATTGCGATGTGCCCCGGCGTTCTCGAGGCGGGGGTTTTCGGTGTGCCCGACGCAAACTCGGGCCAGGCGGTCTGGGCGGCGATCGTCAGGAAGGATCCGGCTCTGACCGACCAGGACGTGATCGCGCACTGCCGCAGACACCTGACGGGATACAAGATCCCGCGGCATGTGACGTTCCGCGACGAACTGCCCAAGTCGCCCATCGGCAAGGT
>CAZEIW010000202.1:0-7800 GCA_964512305.1 uncultured Burkholderiaceae bacterium
ATCCCTATTACGTGATCGTCGGCCTGTCGACCGACGACTACCTGCTCGCGTGGCGTCACGAGGCTTTTCCGATCCTCGCGCTGGCGGCGGCGTTCGGCCTGGCGACCTTCCTGCTCTCGGATCTGCTGAATCGCTACTGGAAGCGCAAGGACGTCGCCGCGGTCATGCTGGCGAAGCAGGAAGCGCGGTTCCGCAGGCTGCTCGAGGGCGCTCCCGACGCCCTGGTGATCATCGATTCCCGCGGCGTGATCGTGATGATCAACGAGCGCACCGAGACGATGTTCGGATACAGCCGAGTCGAGCTGGTCGGCCAGGCGGTCGAGATCCTGGTTCCCGAACGGTTCCGGACCGACCACGCCGCGATGGTCCGCCGCTACATCGGGCGCGCGGAGACGCGCCGGATGGGCGTCGGACGGCAGCTCTGGGGCCTGACGAAGGAAGGCAAGGAGTTCCAGGTCAACATCAGCCTGAGCCCGATCGAAACCGACGAGGGCACGCTGGTCGAGGCCGACATTCGCGACGTGACGGGGCTGGTGAGCGCGCCCGCCGAGCGGCCGCGCACGGTGCGTCAGTCGGCCCCGTAGTTGCGCGCCAGGTAGTCGACGATCGCGGGGACGTCCTCCGCGCGGATCGGCGCTCCCAGCACCTTGATCATCTTCTGCACCGTGGCCTCCCAGGCCGCGCGCTTCATGAAGATCGAATTCATCTCGATGTAGTCGGGGCTGTGGCACGCCGAGCAGTTGGCCAGCACGACCGCCCGGCCGGGCTCGTCCTTCAGTCGGATCGCGTTCTCGTCGGCGAGCGCGCCGCCACAGGCCGCGGCGGCGAGCGCCGCGGCGATTCGCAGACCGACAGGCTTCATCCCTGCGCTCCTAGGCCACCTCGATCTCGATGCGCTGAACCACGTTGTTGTGGTAGCCGGCCGGGTTGAAGATCAGCTCGAAAGTCTGTGTCGCGCCCTGCCGGTTGGAGGCCTTCGCGACGACCGCGTAACGGCCGGGCTTGCGCGGCACGAACGCATGCCGCCAGGAGCGGAACGAATAACGCCCCAGGTAAGGCCCGAGCTCGGCGGTCTGCCACGAGCTGCCGTCATCGGTGGACACGTCGACCGACTGGATGCCGTAGCCGGCGTCCCACGCGACTCCCCTGACCTCGACGCCGGAACCCGCCTGAAAGCGCTGGCCGCCGGTCGGATGGGTGATCAGCGAATTGACGACCATCTCCGTGATTGGCGTGGTCGCGGTATCGGCGCTTTCCTGGGACACGAAGCGGTCGACCAGCGGGAACCTGCCCTTCGGTATCCGGTACGCAGTCTTCATCCAGAAGCCGCCCTCGGGCGCCGCCAGCGCGTTGATCGCCACAACCTGCTTGACCCAGTAGGTCGCCGTCCACCCCGGCACGACGATCCTTGCCGGAAAGCCGTTCCAATGCGGCAGGCTCTCGCCGTTCATCTCGAATGCGATCAGCGTGTTCTCGTCGAGCGCCTTCCACACCGGGATGCTCTTGACGAAGTCGGGGGTCTGCGCGATCGCCGGCTCGTCGGCGCCGTCGAAGGCTACTTCGATCGCGGCCTTCGTCAGGCCGGCCTTGGCCAGCACGTCCCTCAGGCGCACGCCCTTCCAGCGCGCGTTGCCCATCGCGCCGTAGCCCCACTCGACCCCGGGGACGTGCGGGTCCGACAGGCCGCGCCGATTGCCCGAGCACTGGCACACGGCGATCAGTTCGGCGGGTTCGAAGCCGCGTTTCAGATCGTCGAGCGTGAGCTGCATCGGCTGGCCGATCGCATCGCCACCGATCTTCAGGTGCCATTCGCGCGCATCGACCTGCGGGATGTTCGCGAGGTGCCAGCGGACGAAAAAGCGGTCGTTCGGCGTGATGGCGTCGTCGAACGCGTCGATCGGTGTTTCGTAGTTCGGCGGACGATACGAGCGCTTGATCAGCGGCCGCTTGCCGGGCAGCGCTTCGAGGACCGCGCTGTCGATGGCTCCCTGCGGCAGCCCCGCGCCGAGCGCGCGGCGCGGCAGCGCCAGGCCGCTCCCCGCGAGAGCGAAGCCCGCGCCGAGGGCGGTGATGAAGGAACGGCGGTCTCGCATGCCAACCTCCTCCGAGCGCCGCGATTATCGACCCATCCTGCGGGAGGTTCGACATCAACCCTGCGCCGCATCCGGGCGTTCTTGGCGTGCGCTCACGGGCGAATCAAGACGCGCGGCCGGAGCTATCCTTTGACTGATGGCAGCCTCCTCCCTGACCGAACTGCACGTGTGCCCCGAGTGCGATCTGGTCGCGCGCCTGGTGCGATTGAAGCCGGGCGAATCCGCGCGTTGTCCGCGGTGCGGGGCCCCGGCGGATCAGAACCAGCCGACCTCGCGCGGGGCGGCGCTTGCGATCGCCGCGACGGCCGCGCAGCTCTGGCTCCTGATGAACGCGTTTCCCCTGGTCGATCTCTCGCTCGGCGGTGCCAGGCGGCAGACGACCCTGGTCGGCGCTTCGATCGATCTCGCCTCCAACGGCAGGGCAATGCTGGCCGTCCTGGTGGCGCTGACGACCGTCGTCGCGCCGGCCTTCGAAATCCTGGTCGCGCTCAGCGTCCTGTCGAACCTGGACAGGCTGGCGCGGCTGCGCCGGCTCGGCCCGCTGGTGCGGTGGTATCGAAGACTGAAGCGCTGGAGCATGGTCGACGTGTTCATGCTCGGCTGCCTCGTTTCGGTCGTCAAGCTGGCGCACATGGCGGATATCGTGGTCGGACCGGGGCTCTGGGCATGTGCGGCACTGCTTCCCGTGCTCGCGGTACTCAGCAGGTATGTTCGGCCGCAGAGCCTGTTCGGCTGGACTGAGGGCGTGCCGGTCGATGGCTGAATGGGTCCTGGGGCGGCAAATGGGCCTGGCGGTGTGCCAGGAGTGCCTCGCGTTGTGCCGGATCGGCCACGAGACGGCGGTTCGCTGCACCCGGTGCGGTGCGACCGTGCGAACGCGGATTCGCGACAGCCTGCAGAAGACCTCGGCCTACCTGGCGGCCGCCGCCATTCTCTATGTTCCGGCCAACGTCCTGCCCGTCATGCATACCAGCACGGTGCTGGACGAAACGGACAATACGATCCTGAGCGGCGTGGTCGCGCTCCTTCAATCGGGCTCGTGGCCCCTGGCGCTGCTGGTGTTCTTCGCCAGCATCGTGGTCCCGCTGCTCAAGCTCTCGTCCCTCGCCATGCTGGTCTGGACGAGCGGGCTGCATGCGCGCAGCCACCAGCTCGCGCGCGCCCGCCTGTATCGCGTCGTCGAGTTCGTCGGGCGCTGGTCGATGCTCGACATCTACGTCGTGACGCTGCTGGTAGCGCTGGTCCACATGGGCAAGCTCGCGTCGGTGACCGCGGGGCCCGGCGCGGTGGCCTTCGCCGCGGTCGTGGTGCTCACGATGCTCGCCGCGCAGAGCTTCGACCCACGCCTTATCTGGGACTCGACCGAACAAGATGCCTGAGCCCGCCGCACCGCCCGGCCTGCCCGGACTTGCCGTGCATCCGCGGCGCTGGCCATCCGTGGTCTGGATCGTCCCGGCGGTCGCCGCGCTGATCGGCGTGTGGCTCATCGTCAATTCCTGGCTCGAGCAGGGCCCCACGATCTCGATCCGGTTCGAGACCGCCGAGGGAATCGAGGCCGGCAAGACCAGGATCCGCTACAAGGAAGTCGACATCGGCGACGTGAAGTCGATTTCGCTGACCGACGACCGCAAAGCCGCGGTGGTGTCGGCCAAGCTGATCAAGAGCGCGCGCGATTTCCTGGCGAAGGACTCGAAGTTCTTCGTCGTGCGGCCGCGAATCTACGGCGGTACCGTCTCGGGCCTGGGGACCCTCCTGTCCGGCGCGTACATCGGCGTCGACCCCGGATCTTCCGACGAGACGTCGAGGGAGTTCGTCGGCCTGGAAACGCCCCCCGTCGTCACGGGCGACGTGCCGGGGCGGGAATTCGAGCTGCGGGCGGAAGACCTGGGTTCGTTGTACTACGGAGCGCCCGTCTACTACCGACGGATCCCGGTCGGCCGCGTCACGCGCCTCACGCTCGACACCTCCGGGACGAGCGTCGACATCGGCGTCTTCATCAACGCGCCTTATGACCGCTACGTCAAGCGCAGCACGCGCTTCTGGCACGCGAGCGGCGTCGATCTCTCGGTCGATGCCAGCGGCGTGAGGCTGACCACCGAGTCGCTGGCCGCCCTGATCGAAGGGGGCATCGCCTTCGAGGAGCTGCCGGACCAGACATCGCCGCAGGAACCGGCACCCGCCGGAGCCTCGTACACCCTGTACCCGGACCGGGCGCTGGCGTTGCGGCTTCCGGACGAGCACGGGCAGCGTTTCGTGATGTACTTCCCGGAGTCGCTGCGGGGCCTGCAGGTTGGGGCTCCGGTGGATTTCCATGGCATCGTGATCGGCGAGGTGCGCAGGCTCGGCGTCGAGTACGAAGAGGGCGGCGGCCTGATCCGCTTTCCGGTCGAGATGGATGTGTATCCCGACCGCCTGCGCTCGCGCGTTCGCAACGGCAGCGCGCCGCGCTCATACACACGGGCCCAGAACAAGCTGATCGTCGATCGCCTGGTTGCGCACGGCATGCGCGGCGAGCTGAAGGCCGCCAGCCTGCTGACCGGTCAGCTGTACATCGCCCTGGATTTCCACCCGGACGCGTCGGTGGCCTCGGTGGACTGGTCCCGCGACCCACCGGTGGTGCCGACGATTCCCGGCGGCCTGACCCAGCTCCAGGATTCGGTCGGCCGGATCGCCGGCAAGCTCGATCAAGTGCCGATCGAACGGCTGTCGGCACAGCTTTCGCAAGCGCTTCAGTCCCTGGACGCGACTTTGACCAGCAGCCGCGCGCTGATCGAGCACGTCGATTCCCAGCTCGCACCGGAGGCGAGCCGAACGCTCATCGAGGCGCAGCAGACCCTGCGCTCGGCCAATGCGGTACTCGGTCAGGAGGCCCCCTTGCAAAAGGACGTTCACGAGGCGCTGAGGCAGGTGGCTCAATCCGCTCGCGCCGTGGCCGTGCTCGCCGATTACCTGGAACGACACCCTGAAGCGCTGATCCGCGGCAAGCCCGCCGACCCGAAATGACGGCCCACCTGGCGAGACTCTGCGTTGTCGCGCGTCTTCTCGCGCTGGTGCTTGCGGGATGTGCTTCGCAGCCGATCGAGCATTTCTACACGGTGTCCGGCGCCGGGCCGAGCGCGCCGGAGGAGGCGAGCCGAAGCGGTGCGCCGGTGATCTCCGTTGCACCGCTAAGACTGCCCGTCCTGATCGATCGTCCGCAACTGGTGCTTCGGACCGGCCTGCACGAAGTCGAGATCCTCGAGGAGCACCGGTGGGCCGAACCTCTCGCGGTCGATCTGACGCGCGCACTGATCGCAGGTTTGAGGCAAGACTCGCCGGGCATCGAGTTCGAGCCCGCCGAGGGATCGCTCGGCCCGAAGTCGGAGCAGTTGCTGGAAGTGGATGTCACCGAGCTGCTCGACGGTCCAGGACCCGTGACTTCGCTTCAGGCTTCCTGGGTGATCCGCGATGGACATCGCGCTGTCGTCAAGGAGGGCAAAGTCGCAAGGACGGTCCCGACCCAGGTCGGGCCGCAAGGTGTTGCCGATGCTTACGCGCGCGCGATCGCGGAGCTGGCTGCGGCGATTTCCATTGACGTCCGCCTGCCGTGAGTACGGCACTCGCCCTTCCTGAAGAGGCCACGGCGATCAAGCTGGTGGAGGCGGAGATGGACGCCGCAACCCTGCGCGTAACGGGCGTGCTCCGGGTGTTGCGGACGGAGGCAGGACCGCTCATCTTGTTCGGCCTGGCCGTGGCCGCGCTCGGCGTCTTTGGAATCATCCTCAGATTGGGGCCGGCCGGGTGGGTGGTCCTGGCCCTGGCGCTGGTTCCGGCTGTCGCGCTGCTGCAGCTCACCATGTGGCTGGATCGCGTGGAAGCGAAGCCCGTGTGGCTTCTCATGCGCTGCGTCCTTTGGGGCGCAGGTCCGGCGACCGTCGGGGCGGGCATGGTGAACACGATGGTGGTGGCATCGAGTGGGCTGCGCAGCGCCGCGATTTTGAGCGCGCCGCTCGTCGAGGAGGCGATGAAGGGACTGGCGCTCGTGTGGCTGCTCAGGCATCGGCGGGATCAGATTCATGACGCGCTCGATGCCGCGATGTACGCCATGTGCGTCGGAATCGGGTTTGCCGCCGTGGAGAACTTCGAGTACTACGCGGCCGCCCTGCAGAAGGGTGCCCCCGTCCTCGCCGCCACTCTCATTCAGCGCGCAGTCATCACCCCTCTCGCTCATCCGCTCTTTACGTTCGCCACCGCGCTCGGAATCGCAAGCGCGGCTAACCGCCGGTCGCCCGCCGTGATCGGCTATCCGGCCCTGGGATATGCGTGCGCCGTGTCGGCGCACTCGCTGTGGAATACGTTCCCCTTCACTTGGGTGTTCGTGATTCCGGGATTCATCGCGCTCGCCCTCTGGATCTACCGTGCCAGCCGTGCGGAAGAGCGGGCTCTGGAGATTGCGGTGGAGCGGGCGGTGAGCCGAGGCGAACTCCCCAGGGATGCGGCAGCACTGATCGGCCCGAGCCGTCGCCCGCGTTTCTCCGAATGGTCCGCAGCGGCCGTCGATCCCGGGCACTGGCTTTACGAGCGCTGGCGGCGCCACCATCTGGCGCTGATCATGGCGCTGCCCGCCGTTGCGGGTCAGATTGCCGATGACGACCCACGCGAGCAGACGACGGCGGAACTCGTTCAAGCCGCGGCCACTGAACTCTTGCGGCGGCGCATAAGCGGCCCTGCCCCATGGCCCCGACAGGATGCTCGGATTCGACCGGCGTGATCGCGTCCAGGACAACGCCAATGCGTAGACCCGCATCAACGAATCGTGTAACAGTCGTTGACGGGTGGCGCGACAAGGGTACTGTGATGTCCATGCACCGGCACCAGCCGGAGCATTTCTCCCGCTGTAATGGCGGGCTGCAGCAGATGGCGGGTGAAGACCCGGCATCGTCGAAACGGCGCGGCGGAAACGACTGCGCCGTTTCTTATTTCATGACGCCGCAATGATCGAGCCGCTGCTCCTGACCGCGACCAAGATCTCGACGTTCACCGGCGTCCGAATGCTCACGAACGCAAGCGGCTTCTTTTTTTCACGGGAAGACCGGTTGTTTCTCGTGACGAGCCGCCACGTCCTGATCGACGAACCGAGCAGCCATTTCCCGGACCGCATTGAGATCGAGCTTCACGTGGACGAGGCGAACCTGACCCAGTCGGTCGGCTTTTCGGTGCCGCTGTACCGCGATGCGAAAAGTGTCTGGAGGCAGGGCAAGGACGCCTCGGGCGAGATCGACGTGGCGGTCATCGAGCTCGATCGGTCCGCACTTCCGGATCCGGTGACTCTGCAGGCATTCACCCCGGAGCACCTGCAGGCATCCCTGGATGAAATCGAGGTCGGCGATTCGCTTCTCATCGTCGGCTTTCCTCTGGGCTTCCACGACACGCTGCACCACCTGCCGGTGGTTCGCCAGGCGGTCATCGCGTCCTCCTTCGGGCTGCGTTTTCAAGGTCAGGGGTTCTTTCTCACCGATGCCCGCACGCATCGCGGCACCAGCGGAGCGCCGGTCGTGGCGCGCGCCTCGGCTTCGGATCTCACCGGCAGTCCGCTGCGGTGGAAGCTGCTCGGCGTGCACTCGGCGAGGATGGACATGCGCTCGCGCGACGAGCAAGTGGACGAGTCGCTTGGATTGAACTGCGCGTGGTACGCGGACATCCTGATGACGCTCACTCGGAAGGACGG
>CAZEIW010000203.1:0-18802 GCA_964512305.1 uncultured Burkholderiaceae bacterium
ATCCAGCCGGTACTTCGAATTGCCCGGCTCCGCCTCGCTCGCCGCCGCCAGGTGCTGCAGCCCCTTCTCCCGCTCCCCGGTCGCAATCAGCTTCAGCCCCGCCTCGTGCTCCCGCGACGCCGCACATCCGAAAAGCGCCGCCGCAACCGCGAGGCCGGCGAGCAGGCCGGCGAGATTCCGCCCGAAGGTCGGTGCAGACAAGGGAAGCTTCATTCGAACCCGGAGAAAGGGAGAACCGGCCGCATGCCGGGAAACGGCACGGGTCATCGACGCGAAGGATAGCGCGGCTGACCCGGGGACCTCATGGGCATGCACCCTACGCCCCGACCGGCGGCCGCGATGACGCGAAAAGAGGTGTGTGGGTTGGTCGCCACGTGCTCTGACACCGGCGCGCGGCCTGACGCAGATGACGCTTGCTCCGAGCGGGGTATTGGCGATGCAGGTTGCCTTGAAGTAGCGGCAGGCCGGGCCAGCCTCGGCACCACTCGGCACCACAAGGGGTCGCGGAATCGGTGTAGCGTGGTGGCGGGGAACGGATCGATCCGCCCATTGCCACCGTGCTCACCGACGCTCAAATCCGTCTCGCGCGGCCGTCCGACGCACAGGCGATCGCCGAGATGTCGCGCGACCTGATCGAGCACGGCCTCGGCTGGCGCTGGACGCCGTCGCGCATCCGCGCCGCGCTGCAGGACCGCGAGATCAACGTCGCCGCGGCCTGGGAGGGCAACGTGCTGGCGGGCTTCGGCGTGATGAAGTACCGCGACGACGAAGCCGAGTTGTTCCTGCTGGCGGTGCGTCCGACACATCGCCGCAAGGGCATCGGCCGGGCGCTGGTCGTCTGGCTCGAGCAGGCGGCGCTGACCGCGGGACTCGGCGTCGTGTACCTCGAGGCGCGCAAGAGCAATCGGGGCGCGCGCGGCTTCTACCGGGCGCTCGGATACAGCGAGGTGCAGAAGGTTTGCGGGCGGTATCTCGGGGTGGAGGACGGGATCAGGCTGGCGAAGGATTTGTGGGCGCCGCGCTAGCTTGAGCGGCCACGCCGCTCCAGGATGAACCCCGCGAGCTTCTGGTCCATCAGCGGAATGTGATCGACCAGCCAGGCCCTCATGAACGAGGTGAGCTCGGCCGGGTCGAGCGGGTCGCCCGTCTTCAGGCGGGCGCGGAATCCGGTCACGCGCTCGGTGAATACCCGGTGCTCGCGCAGGTGCGCGTCGCGCTCGCCCGGCCGCGCCGCCTGATAGCCGTATTCGGCCATGAGCCGTTCCTCGGTCGCGAAGTGAAGCAGCGCGTAGTTGAGCAGGTCCAGGCTGACCTGGTCGACGAGAGCGGGCCGCCGGTCCGATTCGAGCCGGTTGTCGGTGTCGTTCAGCAGCCGGACCAGATACAGGTGCTGGCGGTCGATTTCCGGCACACCCGTAGTCAGCGCGGCGGGCAATTCGACCTGATCGGATCTTTGCGTCATCTTGGTTCCCAGGACGAGATTTCGGTCCCGCAAGGCGTCCGCGTTCAGCGCGACCCGTGCGGCTGGTCGGAGACGGCCGCCCGCCCCCAGGCCGGATCGAACCGGAAGACGCGCGCGAACGCGGCCAGTTCGGCCGGCGGCATCGGCCGCGCGAAGGCATGCCCCTGCATCACGTCGCAGCCCATCGCCCGCAGGGCCCGGACCTGCTCGAGCGTCTCGACCCCCTTGGCGACCACCGACTGGTGGAACGCGCGGCCGAGGCCGACGATCGCGGCGGCGACCGCGAACTCGCCGGCGTCCTGCAGCATGCGGCCGACGATCGCGCCATCGATCTTCAGCGCCGCCACCGGCAGGCGGCGGAGGTAGGCGAGGGACGAATACCCGGTGCCGAAGTCGTCGAGCGCGAACTGCACGCCGAACTGGCGGCAGCGGGCAAGCACGGGCTCGATCGCGTGCACCTCCCGCAACGCGCTCGTCTCGACGATCTCGATCTGCAGGCGGTCCGGCCGCGCGCCGGGCGTCTGCGCGAACGCGGCCTCGAGCTTGTCGGCGAAGCCCCCGTCCTGCAGCTGGCGCGGGAAGGTGTTGATGCTGATGGCAAGGTCGAGGCCGTCGTCGCGCCAGGCCGACATCTGAGCCACCGCCTCCCGGATCACCCAGTCGCCGATGTCCAGCGCCAGGGCCTCGTCCTCGACCAGGGGCAGGATCTCGATCGCGGGCAGGCGTCCCCTGTCCGGGTGCTCCCACCGGAACAGCGCCTCGACGCCCACGATCGCCCCCAGCGCGCAGTCGACGATCGGCTGGTAGTGGAGCGCGAACTGGCCTTCCCGCAGGGCGGCTTCGATCCGCCGCAGCGCCTGGTATCTGACCTGCGCCCGCTCGTCCTGGCGCAGGTCGAACAGCTGGAAGCGGTTCTTGCCGGCCTGCTTCGCGCCGTACATCGCCTGGTCCGCGTGCCGCAGCAGCGCAACCGGTTCGGCCGCGTCGCGCGGGTACAGCGTGACGCCGATGCTGGCGCTGATGTCGGCGATCTCGCCGCCGTCGACGAAGTAGGGCGCCGCCAGCGTCCTCAGAAACCGCTGCAGCGCGGCCACGCAGTCGGCCTCGCTGTCCTGGTCGCCCAGCAGCGCCACGAACTCGTCGCCGCCGAGGCGCGCCACCGTGTCCTCGCTGCGCACCGCCGCGAGCAGGCGGCGGGCCACCTCGGCCAGCAGCTGGTCGCCTCCGGGGTGTCCGAAGCGGTCGTTGACGGTCTTGAAGCCGTCGAGGTCGATCAGGCAGACCGCGAGGATCTTCCTCGATCGGGTCGCGTGCGCCATCGCAAGCCGCAGCCGGTCCATCAGCAGGCGGCGGTTCGGCAGGCGCGTGAGCACGTCGAAGTGCGCGATCCGGTCCAGGTTCGCCGCCTGGCCGCGGATCGACTCCGCCATCTCGTCGAACGTGCGTGCAAGCTGGCCGAGCTCGTCGCTGCCGTGCGCGAGGCCGGAGCGCGAGTCCAGGTCGCCGCTTCGCATGCGCGACGCGGCGTTTGACAGCGCGGCGATCGGCCGCAGCAGCATGCGCTCGGCGCCGAACCAGATCGACGCGAAGCTCGCCGCCAGCGCGGCGAACGCGAGCAGCAGCGCGCCGAGCGCCTCGTTGTCCACGGCGGCGGTGACGACGTGCCTGGGAACGCCGAGCGCCAGGTAGAGAGGCCCGGCATCGGTCTGGGCGAAGCGGCTGTACGCGACGACGTTCTGCACGCCGTCCAGGCCCGGTGCCTCGGCCATGCCGCTGCCGCCGCTCGAGACGATGCGGCGGAACAGCGGCGAGGCCGAGAAGTCCCTGCCGGCGAACCCGTTGGAGTCCGGATGGCTCAGCAGGACGGTGCCGGCCTGGTCGAACATCACGACGCTGGCGCTGTCGCCGTACCGGCCGGTCGCCATGGCATGGGCCAACCAGTCCAGATCGAGGATGCTGACGAGCACTTCCAGGGGCCGGCCGCGATCGCCCCGCACGGCAACGGCGAGCGGGAGCGCGTGTTTGCCGGTGAGCCGGCCCACGATCGCGCTCCCCAGCGTGATGGCGGGCGAGTCCAGGGCCTTGTGGAAGTACGGCCGGTCGCCGAGGTTGACGCGTCTCGTCGCGCGGCTGGCATCGCAGGAGACCTCGCCGTCGAGCGCGATCAGCACGATGTTGTGCAGCGTGGGCTCCGCGGCCAGCTGCTGCTCGAGAATCGAAGGGCACTCGCCGAGCATGGCGGCGCGGCGTATCTCGGGCGCCTGCAGGAGGCGGGCGAGGACGAGCTGCGCGTGATTGATTCGCGCCTGCTGCTCGGCCGACATCAGCCTGACCGACGCCATCACGCGTTCGTGCGCATCCTCGAGGCGCTCGCCGCGTTCCTTCATCGTTCTGAGCCCGATCAGAACGATCAGGATCAGGAACGGGAAGCACAGCACCAGCAGGCTGCGCGCGCGCAGCCCGAGCCTGCCAGCCGCCGGTGCCGCCGCGTTGCCCGATGAGAACTGGTTCATGCACCGCGCCGCGCGGTTGGCGCATTCATGCAAACACGCTACGCGACGTCCATCGGCGCGCGGTGATGCGGGTCAAAGGCCGTGCCGCAGCGCGACGGAGCAGCGCCGATGCGCCGCCGCCGCATCGCGCACGGCCGCTCATGCAATGACAATCGATCGGCTCATCTGACGTTCCCGCCAGCGAGATCGATTGACTTGATCTCGATCATTGCGCGCGCGCCCGCATCGTCGACGCTTGCGGTCGTTCCGAAGGACGCAAGACGGCGCGCGCGCCCGCAATGGGCCGCAGGGGCACTCGCCGGGGGGGGGAGAACCGTGAACACGAATCACTCGCAAGGAGCGCCATCCATGTCCATGCCTGCCGCGCCGATCGAGGAACGGCTGGGAATGTCCCGCCGCGGCTTCCTGCAGCTATGCGCCACGATGGCGAGCACCCTCGGTCTGCCGAAGGGCGCGGAGGCCGCCATCCAGCAGGCGATCGAGACCAAGCCTCGCCCGTCCGTGATCTGGCTGCACTTTCAGGAATGCACCGGCTGCACCGAGTCGCTGCTGCGCGCCGAGCACCCGACGATCGATCGGCTGATCCTCGACGTGATCTCGCTCGACTACCACGAGACCCTGTTCGCCGCCGCCGGCCACCAGATCGAAGCGGCACGCACGGCAGCGATGCAGAAGAACAAGGGCAAGTACGTGCTCGTGATCGAAGGCGCCATCCCGGTCCGCGACGAGGGCATCTATTGCAAGGTCGGCGGCAAGACGGCGATCGACCTTGCCCGGGAGTGCGCGCAGGATGCCGCGGCGGTGATCGCGATCGGCTCGTGCGCGTCCTGGGGCGGGATGCCGTCGACCAGCCCGAACCCCACCGGCGCATCGCCGGTGCACGCGGTGCTCGGCAAGCCGGTGGTGACGATCCCGGGCTGCCCGCCCAATCCGTACAACTTCCTGTCGACCGTGGTCCACTACCTGACCTTCGGCGCGCTGCCCGAGGTCGACAAGCTCGGGCGTCCCAAGTTCGCCTACTCGCGGCTGATCCACGAGAACTGCGAACGGCGCGCGCACTTCGACGCCGGCCGCTTCGCGCAGCAGTTCGGCGACGAAGGCCACCGCAAGGGCTGGTGCCTGTACAAGCTCGGCTGCAAGGGTCCGGAGACCTACGCCAACTGCCCGGCGATCCTGTTCGGCGATGTCGGCAACGCGAGCTGGCCGGTCGCCACGGGTCACCCGTGCATCGGCTGCACCGAGCAGGGCATCGGCTTCGAGAAGCCGATCCACGCGCTGGCCGACCTCAAGACGGTCTACCCGCCGACGCAGTTCGCGCGCCCCGTCGAGCAGAACGGCGCGGTCAGCTGGGCCGCGGCGGCCGCGCTGGCCGCGATCGCAGGCGCCGCGGCGGCGGCAACGGCCGTGGTGGCGAAGAACCTGAGCGAACGCAAGCAGCCGCCCGAAGGCGCGTCGATCGCCAAGCCGGAGCAGAAATGAACGCCCGCTCGAGTCACCCCCTCTCCCGCTTGCGGGAGAGGGTGGGGGTGAGGGTGGGGGATGTGCTTCGCCGGCAGCCCTCACCCCCGGCCCCTCTCCCGCAAGCGGGAGAGGGGAGACGGAAATTTCTGAAGACGGGCGCAGCCTGCCCCGCCGTCGCTGCCGCTGCCCTCTGCGCCACCGCGCCAGCCGAAGCGCGCGGCAACAAGACGATGCCGGCCGAGGCGGTTGGCCTGCTGTACGACGGCACGCTTTGCATCGGCTGCCGCGCCTGCATGTCGGCCTGCAAGCAGGCCAACGACATGCCGGCCGAGCGCCGGCCGCTCATCGGCGCCGACGGCCTGGTCGAGGACGTCTGGGACGCGCCGCTCGACATCTCGGGCCGGACGCTGAACGTCATACGCGCCTACCGCGACGGAACCGCCGAGGTCAAGGATCGCGAGCGGGACGGCTTCTGCTTCAGCAAGATGTCGTGCTACCACTGCGTCGACCCGTCGTGCGTGTCCGCCTGCCCGGTGTCGGCGATGACCAAGGATCCGGTCAACGGCATCGTCGCGCACAGCCCGGAGGCGTGCATCGGCTGCCGCTACTGCGTCGCTGCCTGCCCGTTCGGCGTGCCGCGCTTCACCTACGACCAGGCGATCCCGCACATCTCGAAGTGCCAGCTGTGCCGCCACCGCGTCGCCGAGGGCCGGTACGCGGCCTGCGCCGAGGCCTGTCCGACCGGCGCGACGCTGTACGGCCCGGTGCCGGAGCTGCTGAAGGAGGCGAAGCGTCGACTGGCGCTCAAGCCGGGTACCGAGACCGAGTTCCCGCGCGGCCGCATCGGCGGCAGGGACCGGCACGTGCGGGCGTCCGCCCAGTACGTCAATTACGTCTATGGCGAGCACGAGATCGGCGGCACCCAGGTGCTGCACCTGTCGGCGGTGCCCTTCGACAGGCTCAACAAGCCCAAGCTGCCCGACGTGGCGCCTGCCAGCGTGTCGGAGTCGCTGCAGCACGCGCTGTACCACGGATTGATCGCGCCGATCGCGTTCCTGGCCGGGCTGGTGTGGCTCGCCAGGCGCAGCGCCGGCCACGGGGAGGAATAGCGATGGCCAACGGCTCGATCGCCGCCAGGCCGGTGCATGCGCCGGCGCCGCTGGGCGGCAGGCTCGCCACGCCGATCACGGTCGTCCTGGGCGCGCTGGCGCTGATCGCCTTCGCGATCCTGGTGGTGCGCTTCGTCTACGGCCTGGGCGCGGTCACCAACATCAACGACGGCTATCCGTGGGGGATCTGGATCTCGTACGACGTCGTGATCGGCTCGGCGCTCGCCTGCGGCGGCTACGCGATGGCGCTGCTCGCCTACATCTTCAACCGCGGCGAGTATCACCCGATGGTGCGGCCGGCGCTGGTGGCGTCCCTGTTCGGCTACACCCTCGCCGGCGTGTCGGTGATCCTGGACCTCGGGCGCTACTGGAATTTCTGGCACATCTTCTGGCCCCGCTTCGCGCAGGTCAACTCGGTGATGTTCGAGCTCGCGGTGTGCGTCACGGCCTACGTGCTGGTGATGTGGATCGAGTTCACGCCGGCGTTCCTCGAGCGCTTCGGCATGCACGAGCTGCGCCGCAAGCTCAACCGCACGATGTTCGTGTTCATCGGGCTCGGCATCCTGCTGCCCACGATGCACCAGTCCTCGCTCGGCTCGGCGCTGGTGATCTTCGGCCCCAAGCTGAACCCGCTGTGGCAGACGCAGCTCCTGCCGCTGCTGTTCCTGGCCTCGGCGGTCGCGATGGGCTATTCGATGGTGATCTTCGAGGCCTGCCTGTCGTCGGTCGGCTTCCGGCGCCCGGCGGAGATCGAGATCCTGTCGAAGATCGCCGGCGTGCTCGTGACGGTGCTGGTCGCCTACCTGGTCGCGCGCTTCGCCGACGTGATCTGGCGCGGCGCGCTGGCGCTGGCGTTCACCGAGGGGATCAAGAGCGCGATGTTCTGGGTCGAGAACCTGCTGTACGCGGCCTCGATCGCGCTGCTGTGGAAGCCGGCCGCGCGGCGCGATCCGGGGCGCCTGTTCCTGGCGGCGGTCGCCATGGTGCTGGCGGGCTCGGTGTACCGGATCGACGTCTACCTGGTCGGGCTGGACATGAAGCCCGGCTGGCACTACTTCCCCTCGCTGTCCGAACTGATGGTGACGATCGGGCTCATCGCCGCCGAGATCCTCGGCTACATCGCCTTCGTCCGGCTGCTGCCGGTGCTGCCGGCCGCGGAAGCGTCCGCGGAAGCGTCCACGGACCCGGGCGCCGGCGCGGCGCGCGCCACCGCCCGATGAACAACTGGAGAGACGGACCATGACCCGCATCACCATCGATCCGATCACGCGCATCGAGGGCCATCTGCGAATCGACTGCGACATCGAAGGCGGCAGGGTCGGCAAGGCCTGGGCCTCCGGCACCATGTGGCGCGGCGTCGAGCAGATCCTTGTCGGGCGCGACCCGCGCGATGCCTGGGCGATCACGCAGCGCTTTTGCGGCGTGTGCACGACCGTGCACGCGATCTGCTCGGTGCGTGCGGTCGAGAACGCGCTCGGGCTCGACGTGCCCCTGAACGCCCAGTACATCCGCAACATGATCATCGCGGCGCACGCGGTGCACGACGAGATCGTCCATTTCTATCATCTGTCGGCGCTCGACTGGGTCGACGTCGTCTCCGCGCTGAAGGCGGACCCGGACAAGACCGCGGCGCTCGCGGAAGGCCTGTCGGCCTGGCAGGGCAACAGCAAGCACGAGATGCGCAAGGTCAAGGACCGCCTGGCCGGCTTCGTCAAGACCGGGCAGCTCGGGATCTTCACCAACGGCTACTGGGGACACCCGGCGATGAAGCTGCCGCCCGAGGTGAACCTGCTCGCGGTCGCGCACTACCTGCAGGCGCTCGACGTGCAGCGCAAGGCCAACAAGGTCGTGTCGATCCTCGGCTCGAAGACGCCGCACATCCAGAACGTCGCGGTCGGCGGCGTGACCAACCCGATCGCGGTCGACAGCCAGTCGGTGCTGTCGGTCGAGCGCCTGCTGGCGATCCGATCGATGATCGACGAGCTGCGCGATTTCGTGCAGCAGGTCTACCTGGTCGACGTCGGCGCGATCGCCTCGTTCTACCCCGAGTGGACGAAGATCGGCGGCGGCGTCCTCAATTACCTGGCCGCGCCGGAGTACCCGCTCGACACGAAGGGCACCCGCTTCGCGACGCCCGGCGGCTATATCAAGGCCGGCAACGTCGCGGGCTGCCAGCCGATCCGCACGTTCGGCGACGCCTTCCTGCGCGACGGCGTCAGGGAATCGGTCAAGCACAGCTGGTACAAGGGCGGCAAGGGCGCGCTGCATCCCTACAAGGGCGAGACCGAGGCCCAGTACACCGATTTCCAGGAGAACGCCAAGTACTCGTGGGTCAAGGCGCCGACCTTCAACGACGAACCGGCGCAGGTCGGACCGCTGGCGAGGGTGCTGGCCGCCGTGGCCGCGGACTACGCGCCGGTGAAGAAGTACCTCGGCGACGTGCTCGGCGTCGTCAAGGCCGTCGGAAAGATCGACGTGCCGCTGGCGGGCCTGCACTCGACGATCGGCCGGCACGCCGCGCGAGCGGTGATGTGCGCGGTCAACCTGGACGTGCTCGACGCGCAATGGAAGGCCCTGATGGAGAACCTGGCCAAGGGCGACCTGGCGACCTTCAACGCGCCGGCCTTCCCCAAGGACGAGGTGAGCGGCTTCGGCTTCCACGAGGCGCCGCGCGGGATCCTTTCGCACTGGGTCGTGATCGACGGCGGAAAGATCAAGAACTACCAGGCGGTCGTGCCGACGACCTGGAATGCGGCCCCGCGCAACGAGAACGACGCGCCCGGGCCCTACGAGGCGTCGCTGGTCGGCACCCCGATCGCCGACGCCGAGAAGCCGCTGGAGGTGCTGCGCACGCTGCACTCGTTCGATCCCTGCCTGGCCTGCGCCGTGCACCTGGTCGACACGCGCTCGAACAAGGTGGTCGACGTCCGGGTCGAGCAGGCGGCGTGACGATGCGCGCCGTCGTGCTCGGCGTCGGCAACCTGCTCCTCCGCGACGAGGGCGCAGGCCCGCGGACCATCGAGGCGCTCGCGCGCGACGGCCGCGTGCCGCCCGAGGTGGCGCTGATCGACGGCGGCACTTCGGCGATGGAGTTGCTCGACGACCTGGCGGGCGCCGACCTGCTGCTGATCGTCGACGCGGTCGCGCACGGCGCGCCGGCGGGAACGGTGGTGGTGCTGGAGGGCGAACAGGTCCCGGAATTCTTCACGCTGAAGCTCTCGCCGCACCAGGTCGGGCTGTCCGACGTGCTCGCCACGCTGCGGCTGCTCGACCAGAGCCCGCGCGAGACGGCGATCATCGGGGTCCAGCCGCAGACGCTTGCCATGGGACTGCAGCTGTCGCCGCCAGTCGCCGCGGCCGTGCCGGAACTGGTCGAGCGGGTGATCGCTCGCCTCGAGCGCGCCGGGTTGAGGGAGGACGGCCGGAACCGCTGCCAGCCGCCGACCGCGCGGCCGGTCGCGCTGCCGGCCGCCTGAGGAAGGGGGAGGCCGGCGGGCATGTGCTGGGCCATTCCGTCGCGGGTGGTTTCGACCGCAGGCGACACCGCCTGGGTCGAGTGCTTCGACGTGCGCCGCGAGGTCAGCCTGAGCCTGCTGCCGGAGCCGGTCGCCATCGGCGATTTCCTGCTGATCCGTGCCGGCCGCTTCGCGGTCGAGAAGATCGGCGCAGCGCATGCGCACGAAGTGCTCGCCCTGTTCGAGCGGATGCTGGCGGCGGCGCCCGAGGCGGCGCGATGAGCGCGGCTTCGGGGTTCGACGCCGATCCCTCCGAGGCGCTCGAGCGCGCCTTCGACCGGATTCGCGCCACGCGCTTCGTCGACCTGCCGCTGGTCAACCCGACGCTGCGGGTGAAGGCGGTCGGTTTCCGCCGCTGCCAGTACGGATGGGCCGGAGTGCTGCTGACGCCGTGGTTCATGAACCTGATGGTCCTCCCGGCGCAAGGGATCGCCTGGCAGCCGCTGGGCGTCGGGGTGCGGCGGCGGCTGATGCTGCCCGCCGGCTGCTTCGAGGTGCTCGGCGGCGCGGAAGACGAGGTCGGCGAGTACCTCTACTGCCCGATGTTCTCGACGATGTCGGTCTTCGCGGACCAGGACGGCGCGCTGATGACGGCGGGCGAGCTTTGCACGATGCTGTTCTCGGCCGCGACGGCCGAGACGATCAGGCAGGGCAATCCGAGCGGCCTTAGGTGGTTCGCGCCCGATCCGGTGCGGCTCGGCGACAGCGAGATCGAGACCTCGACTTCGGACAGCCGGCGCGACTTCCTGCGCGGCCGGTTGCGCGAGCGCTGAGCACCCGCGGCCCGCCGGGGCGGCCATAACGCGGTTGGACATCATTTCGACAGCCGGCCGCTTTGCCGGCGGTCAAACCGCGTGCCACAAAACCATCGTGCCGCGATGGCACTGGGCTATCCTGCAACGGGAGGTGCCGGGCTCGCGTACAGGGCGGCCGACTTCGATGCGATCGAATCGCCCGACTCCAGACAAGCCGATCTTGCGGCGGGTGATGCTGCTCCCGCTCCTGGTCGCGTGCATCGCGGGCTGTTCGGCGTTGCTGCCGAGCGGCCGGTCGCGCACCGAACTGCCGTGGGCGACTTACGCCGACGCGGTGAAGGCCATCGACCGCATCGTCCCGTATGAAACCACGCGCACCGCGCTCGTCACGGAACGGATCGATCCGGCGTCGAATCCGTCGATCACGATCCTCAGCTACACCGACCTGCTGCAGCGCCTCCCGGCCCTCAACGCGGTGCCGGCGGAACACCTGGAGCGCGGCATCGCCGACTGCCTGAGCGCCGGCAAGCGCTGCACGGCCTACTCGATCGCGGTCCGCCAGGTCGATACGAAGCGCGTCGGCAGCTTCTGGTCGGACGCGCTGAACTTCCACCGCGAGTCGGTCACGACCGGGTGGAGCCTCAACGCGCTGATCGTGTTCGTCGACGATACGGTCGTCTACGCGCTCGCCGCCGGCCAGCCGAAGATCGACCAGCAGGACGTCACGAACAATCCGCTCGGACCGCTGCAGGGCCTGGGAGAGTCGCTCAGGCCGCGTGTGCCTTAGAAGAGGTCTTCCCCCTCTCCCGCTGCGCTCTTCCCCCTCTCCCGCTGCCTTTCTCCCCCTCTCCCGCTTGCGGGAGAGGGTCGGGGTGAGGGTGTGATTCCTGGTACGCACGTGAAACGCAAGGCTTGCAGCGTTCCAACGCTGCGACCCTCACCCTCACCCTCTCCCGCAAGCGGGAGAGGGGATAAGGCGCGCCTCAGCCCACCGTCGCCGGCCGCGGCAGGGCCCGCACGCGACGCAGCAGCGTCAGCTTCCACGACGAGACCGCGAGCAGCAGCGTCGTGCAGCCGGAAAACGCCAGCGCGGTCCTCAGGCCGTAGCGCTCGCCCAGCCAGCCGCCGAGCAGCGCCCCGGGCACCGCGGGGATCAGGATCAGCCACCGCATCGTGGCCGTCATCCGGCCCAGCAGTGGCGGCGGCGTCACGGCCTGCCGCAACGCCAGGAAATTGACGAACACGAACACCGCGCCGGCGCCGAACAGGAACAACATCGCCGCGAAGGCCGCGACGCCGATCGTCGCGGCAGGAGCGACGGCAAGCAGCGCCCAGCCGGCGCCGCAGGTTCCTATGCCGAGCATCAGGCTGGGCCCCGGGCCGAGCCGCTGCGAGATCCGATGCCCCAGCATGCTGGCCGACACCGTGCCCACGCCCAGCGCGACGTAGCACAGGCCCACCGCGCGCTCGGGCAGGCCGAGCTCGCGCGTCGCGAACAGGATCTGCACGGCCAGCGCGGCGTTGTAGCAGAAGTGCCAGATGCCGACGATCAGCGCCATCGTCACCAGCAGCCGATTGCCGGCGACGAACGAGATGCCCGTGCGCATGGCGCGCCAGAACTCCCCCGCCTCCGGGCGATGCACCGCCGGGGAGCGGATCCCGCGCAGGATGGAGGCCGAGGTCACCAGGATCACGGCATCGGCCAGCAGCGCCAGCGGCGCGCCGGTGAGCTTGATCAGCGCGCCGGCCCCGCCGGGGCCGAGCACGTCGCTCATCGACGACGCGAGCGCATTCTTGGCGTGCGCCTCGACGAGGCGCTCGCGCGGAACGAGCTCGGTGAGCACGATCTGCGCCGCGCTGCCCGAGACCGTGTTGACCGTTCCGATCGCGAACGCGACCGCGTACAGCCAGCGCATGTTGAGCAGGTCGAACCACCACGCGATCGGAACGCTGCACACCGCGAGCGCGATCGCGATCTCGCCCAGCACGTAGATCGGCAGCTTGCGCACCCGGTCGAGCCACACGCCCGTCGGCAGCGACAGCAGCACGAACGGCGCGCTCTCGATCGCGGTCAGCACGCCCATCTGGGTCGGCGCCGCGTCGAGCAGGATCGCGGCGGTCAGCGGCAGCGCCAGAACCGTGATCTGCGCGCCGAAATTGCTGACGAAGATCGACGACCACAGCCGCCGGTACATCGGGTCGCGCAACAGGTCATTGGGCGAGAGCGCAAAGCGCTCCTGCCAGCGCCGGCGCCAGGCGTCGATCGGGCTGTCCCTCATCGACGGGAATTCTACGGGGGAGGGGATGGCGGCGAGTCCGCATGAGCCGCCGGAATATTCGCGAGGGCGGTCGTCCGGGTGATTGCCGACGGGTGAGAGCGAGCGCCCGCTGTCCTGTATGCCAAACCTCCTTGGGATTCGTGGCGTCGAGCGCTATCGGTCAAAACAATATGTCCCTATTTTACCGAAGAGCACTCGGTGAGCCTGAAAACTAGACTGCGACCCTAATTAATACCATTGAGCCGGTTGGTGCATTGCATTACAGTGACAGTTCCCACTGGGCCGGCCCCGCCGGCAACCGCGGAGGCTGTATGACGCCGGCACAGGGCACCGACGAACAGGTTCGCGTCGACGCACAGCAACATGGTCTGTACGCAAGCCGCCACGAGCACGACGCCTGCGGTGTCGGCTTCGTCGCCAACATCAAGGGCGAGGCGAGCCACGGCCTGATCCAGCAGGCGCTGCTGATCCTGCGCAACCTCGATCACCGGGGGGCGGTCGGCGCCGATCCGTTGTGCGGCGACGGCGCGGGCCTGCTGATGCAGATTCCCGACGCGCTTTACCGCGCCGACATGGCCCACCAGGGCGTCACGCTGCCGCCGCCGGGCGAATACGGCGTCGGGATGATCTTCCTGCCGCGCGAGAACGCCTCGCGGCTGGCGTGCGAACAGGAGCTCGAGCGCACGGTGCGCGCCGAGGGGCAGGTCGTGCTGGGCTGGCGCGACGTCCCGGTCGACCGCGACATGCCGATGTCGCCGCTGGTGCGCGAGCGCGAGCCGGTCATCCGCCAGATCTTCATCGGGCGCGGTGCCGACGTGATGGTGCCCGATGCGCTCGAGCGCAAGCTGTATGTGGTCCGCAAGACCGCCAGCCACAAGATCCAGGCGCTGCGGCTGCAGCACGGCAAGGAGTATTTCGTGCCGTCGATGTCGACGCGCACCGTGGTCTACAAGGGCCTGCTGCTCGCCGACCAGGTCGGGCGCTACTACCGCGACCTGGCCGATCCGCGCGCGGTGACCGCGATCGCGCTCGTGCACCAGCGCTTCTCGACCAACACCTTCCCGAGCTGGGAGCTGGCCCACCCGTACCGGATGATCGCGCACAACGGCGAGATCAACACGGTCAAGGGCAATTTCAACTGGATGCGCGCGCGCGAGGGCGTGATGAGCTCGCCGGTCCTGCGCGAAGACCTGCAAAAGCTCTATCCGCTGATCTACGACGGCCAGTCCGATACCGCATGCTTCGACAACGTCCTCGAGCTGCTGGTGATGGCGGGCTACCCGCTGGCGCAGGCGATGATGATGATGATCCCGGAGGCGTGGGAACAGCACACGCTGATGGACGCCAGCCGGCGCGCGTTCTACGAGTACCACGCGGCGATGATGGAGCCGTGGGACGGGCCGGCGGCGATCGCCTTCACCGACGGCGTGCGCATCGGCGCCACGCTCGACCGCAACGGCCTGCGCCCCGCGCGCTACGTGATCACCGACGACGGCCTCGTGGTGATGGCCTCCGAGGTCGGCGTGCTGCCGATCCCGGAGTCGAAGATCGTCAAGAAGTGGCGCCTGCAGCCCGGCCGGATGTTCCTGATCGACACCGAGCAGGGCCGCATCATCGACGACGGCGAGCTCAAGGCGCAGCTCGCGTCGGCCAAGCCGTACAAGGAGTGGATCCGCCGCATCCGGATCAGGCTCGACGAGCTCCCGGTCCCCGCCGACCGATCCTCGGGTCCGCAGGACCCCTCGAACCTCCCCTCTCCCGCCAGCGGGAGAGGGGCGGGGGTGAGGGAGCAGGCCGACGACGCCCCCTCCCTCCTCGACCGCCAGCAAGCCTTCGGCTACACCCAGGAGGACCTCCGCCTGCTGATGACCCCGATGGCGGTCGACGGCGAAGAGGCGGTCGGCTCGATGGGCAACGACGCCGCCCTGCCGGTCCTGTCGGGCCGCAACAAGGTCCTGTACAACTATTTCAAGCAGCTGTTCGCGCAGGTCACCAACCCGCCGATCGACCCGATCCGCGAGCAGCTCGTGATGTCGCTGGTGAGCTTCGTCGGGCCGAGGCCGAACCTGCTCGACATCAACAACATCAACCCGCCGATGCGGCTCGAGGTCTCGCAGCCGGTGCTCGACTTCAAGGACATGGCGAAGATCCGCGCCATCGAGTCCTACACGTCGGGCAAATTCCGCAGCCACGAGCTCGACATCTGCTACCCGCTGGCCTGGGGGAACGAGGGCATCGAAGCCCGCCTGGCGTCGCTGTGCGCGCAGGCGGTCGACGCGGTCAGGGCGGGCTACAACATCCTGGTCGTCACCGATCGCGCGGTCGACGCCAGCCACGTCGCGATCCCGGCGCTGCTCGCCACCAGCGCGCTGCACCAGCACCTGATCCAGGCCGGCCTGCGGACCTCGACCGGCCTGGTGGTCGAGACCGGCTCGGCGCGCGAAGTCCACCATTTCGCGCTGCTCGCGGGTTACGGCGCCGAGGCGGTCCATCCGTACCTCGCCCTCGACTCGGTGCGCGAGATGTTCCGCGACCGCCCGGGCGGCCCGGACGCCGACAAGGCGGTCGGGAACTTCATCAAGGCGATCGGCAAGGGCCTGCAGAAGGTGATGTCCAAGATGGGCATCTCGACCTACATGTCGTACTGCGGCGCCCAGATCTTCGAGGCGGTCGGCCTGTCGCGCGACCTGGTCGACAAGTACTTCCGCGGCACGCCGAGCAACGTCGGCGGCGTCGGCCTGTTCGAGGTGATGGAAGAGGCGGTGCGCATGCACCGCGCCGCGTTCAGCGACGATCCGGTGCTGGTCGGCATGCTCGACGCCGGCGGCGAGTACCAGTACCGCATCCGGGGCGAGGAGCACATGTGGACCCCGGACGCGATCGCCAAGCTGCAGCACGCGGCGCGCTCGACGAGCTACCAGACCTACAAGGAATACGCGCAGCTGATCAACGACCAGTCGCGCCGCCACATGACGCTGCGCGGCCTGTTCGAATTCCGGGTCGATCCGAGAAAGGCGATCCCGCTCGACGAGGTCGAGCCGGTCAAGGACATCGTCAGGCGCTTCGCCACCGGCGCGATGTCGCTCGGCAGCATCTCGACCGAGGCGCACACGACGCTCGCGATCGCGATGAACCGCATCGGCGGCAAGAGCAACACCGGCGAGGGCGGCGAGGATCCGCTGCGCTACCAGCAGGAGCTGCGCGGGATCCCGATCCGCGACGGCGACACGGTGGCGGGCATTCTCGGGGCCGACCGCGTCTTCGCCGACATTGCGCTGCGCGAGGGCGACTCGCTGCGCTCGCGCATCAAGCAGTGCGCCTCGGGGCGCTTCGGCGTCACCACCGAGTACCTGCTGTCGGCCGACCAGATCCAGATCAAGATGGCGCAGGGCGCCAAGCCCGGCGAGGGAGGTCAGCTGCCGGGCCACAAGGTCTCGGAGTACATCGCGCAGCTGCGCTTCTCGGTTCCCGGCGTGGGCCTGATCTCGCCCCCGCCGCACCACGACATCTATTCGATCGAGGACCTGGCGCAGCTGATCCACGACCTGAAGAACGCCAACCCGCGCGCGTCGATCTCCGTCAAGCTGGTGTCCGAGGTCGGTGTCGGCACCGTCGCGGCCGGCGTGGCGAAGGCCAAGGCCGACCACGTGACGATCGCCGGGCACGACGGCGGCACGGGCGCCTCGCCGGTGTCGTCGATCAAGCATGCGGGCACCCCGTGGGAGCTCGGCCTGGCCGAGACGCAGCAGACGCTGGTGCTCAACCGCCTGCGCGGCCGCATCGCGGTGCAGGTCGACGGCCAGATGAAGACCGGCCGCGATGTCGTGATCGGTGCCCTGCTCGGCGCCGACGAGTTCGGCTTCTCGACCGCGCCGCTGGTGACGGCCGGCTGCATCATGATGCGCAAGTGCCACCTCAACACCTGCCCGGTCGGCGTCGCGACCCAGGACCCGGTGCTGCGCCGGCGCTTCAAGGGCCAGCCCGAGCACGTCGTCAACTTCTTCTTCTTCGTCGCCGAGGAAGTGCGCGAGATCATGGCGCAGCTGGGCGTGCGGCGCTTCGAGGAGATGATCGGCCGCGCCGACCTGCTCGACACGCGCCGCGGCATCGAGCACTGGAAGGCGCGCGGGCTCGACTTCTCGCGCATCTTCTACCGGCCGTCGATGCCGGCCGATGTCGCGCGGCGCTACTGCGAGCAGCAGGACCACGGCCTCGAGAAGGCGCTCGACCACAAGCTGATCGAGCAGAGCCGGCCGGCGCTCGAGCGCGGCGAGCGGGTGAGCTTCATCCATCCGATCCGGAACATCCACCGGACGGTCGGCACGATGCTCTCGTCGGAAGTCGCGCGCCGCTACGGGCATGCCGGCCTTCCCGACGACACGATCCACATCCAGCTGCAGGGCACCGGGGGCCAGAGCCTGGGCGCGTTCCTCGCGCATGGCGTCACGCTCGACCTCGTCGGCGACGCCAACGACTACACGGGCAAGGGGCTCTCGGGCGGGCGCGTGATCGTGCGCTCGCCGAACGACTTCCGCGGTTTCGGTCCCGAGCACATCATCGTCGGCAACACGGTGCTGTACGGGGCGATCGCCGGCGAGGCGTACTTCAACGGCGTTGCCGGCGAACGCTTCGCCGTGCGCAACTCCGGCGCGCTGGCCGTGGTCGAGGGCACCGGCGATCACTGTTGCGAGTACATGACCGGCGGCACGGTGGTCGTGCTCGGCGCGACCGGCCGCAACTTCGCCGCCGGCATGTCGGGCGGGATCGCGTACGTCTACGACGAGACGGGCGACTTCGCCTCGCGCTGCAACCCGTCGATGGTCGCGCTCGAGCCGGTGCTCGCGGCCCAGGAGCAGGCCGCGCGCGTCGACACCGTGCTGTGGCATTCGATCGGGCAGGGGCCTTCGGCCGACGAGGCGATCGTGCGCGAGCTGATCGAGCGGCAGTTCCGCCACACCGGCAGTTTCCGGGCGAAAGAGATCCTGCACGACTGGGACCGGATGCGTTCGCGCTTCGTCAAGGTGTTCCCGAACGAATACCGGCGCGCGCTCAAGCAGCTGGCCGAGGCGCGCAAGCCGGCGGCCTCCGCCGCGGCGGCGGCCGAGAAACTGGCGGCGTGAGGGTTGGCCTCGGGCCGCGGCAACCGATTTCCAGCGAGCGAAAATGGGCAAGGTCACGGGGTTTCTCGAATACAGCCGCCTCGAGGAGGCCGCGCAGCGGCCGGCCGAGCGCAGGAAGCACTGGCGCGAGTTCATCGCGCACCTGACGCCCGAGCAGGCGTCGATCCAGGGTGCGCGCTGCATGGACTGCGGCATCCCGTTCTGCAACAACGGGTGCCCGGTCAACAACGTGATCCCGGACTTCAACGACCTCGTGTACCGGCAGGACTGGCGCAACGCGCTCGAGGTGCTGCACTCGACCAACAACTTCCCGGAGTTCACCGGGCGGGTGTGCCCGGCACCATGCGAGGCGGCGTGCACGCTCAACATCAACGACACCGCGGTCGGCATCAAGTCGATCGAGCACGCGATCATCGACCAGGCCTGGGAGCACGGCTGGGTGCAGCCGCAGCCGCCGCCTCTCAGGACCGGCCGGAAGGTGGCGATCGTCGGCAGCGGTCCGGCGGGGCTCGCCTGCGCGCAGCAGCTGGCGCGCGCCGGCCATGACGTGACCGTGTTCGAGAAGAACGACCGTGCCGGCGGGCTCCT
>CAZEIW010000204.1:0-21539 GCA_964512305.1 uncultured Burkholderiaceae bacterium
TCCGGCGCCAGGTAGTAATACGTGAAGCTGGCGCCGATGTTGATCGCCACCGACGCATCCGGCACGCCGTCATAGAACGACGAGGCATTCGGGTAGCCGTGGAAGTGGACCGTGTGCTGCTCGAACAGGTCCGGCCGCATCATCATCCCGACGTTGGTCAGCGTCAGGAAGAACTCGTCGTCCTCGTCGATGGCCATCAGCGGTGCCGGGATGTTGCCGTTCATGACGCCCACATCGAGGATCGGACGCGGATCCACGTGCCCGTCGATCCGAGCCGCCAGCGCCGCGGTGGCGGTGGTCGATTCGGTGATCTCCGCCAGGCCGGTGGTCGGGTCGGTGTACGTGAAAGCCAGGTTGGCCGCGAAAAACGGGTTGACCGCGGTGGCCGCCGTGACCGCAAAAGTGCCGTCATAGCCGGTACCCGTTCCCGAGATGGTGACCATGTCGCCGACCTTCACCCCCAGCGGGGCGTTGGCGACCACCTTGACCGTGGTCCCGACCTCGCTGATGTCGTAGATCGTCACCAGGTTCGGGATGTCCATCGCCAGTCCGACGGCGCCGTTGTACGGGTTGCCGTTTTGATCCAGCAGGGCACCCAAGCCCGTCGTGGCGGGATCGCCGGGCACCACATACGTGCCCGGCGCAAGCAGCGTGTTGAACACGCTCGGAACCTCGGTGCCCGGCAGGCCGTTGGCGATATCGGTGAGTCCGGACAGAGGCCCGAACGAGAACATGTACGTCTGCGTGCCGTCGCCCATCGTCGCGTAGCCGTCGCCGCCCGAGATCTGCTGGCACTTGATGTTGCCGTTCACGGGACCGGTCTTGCCGACCGTGTAACTGGACGAAGTTCCCGTGTAAGTGGGCGCGGTGTAGGGGGGCTCCGTATCGGGTGCCGACGGGTGTGTGATGGTGCTGGTGGGGCACTGCACGCGGAAGCTCTGCGCGCCGGCCGCGAAAGCGGTCAGGCTCAGGGCCGTCGCAAGCGCAAGGCGACTCAAATTCGGGTAACTCGACATGTGTCCTCCGTCCTCTTCGAAAGGCGCCACGCGCGCCTCCCACTCGTCCCCCGGCGCCGCCCGGGACCCGTTTTGATTGCGATCAAAGGGATGACATAAATGCGCGATGGCGGAACTATGCGACTCCGGACGGATTTACGCCGTCAGACGATTCCTAACGGGTCCCGGAAATGCGACTCGTTCCGTTGTAGGAAGGACGGGTAAGTAACTGCCGCAGCGCGCGCGGGGTCTGGCTCGTCCGAGCCTCGATCCCTGGCCTCGGGGTTTGCGCGCCGTGGCAACTCGGGCGCAGACCGACGCAGGGCGCAGTCGGTCGTTAGATCATTGAAGTAATGGGCTTTATTAGGGAGTCATCACTCACGTCGAGGTGTGCGTGAGTCATCTCTGCGGTGCGGAGATCGAAGCCGGAAGTTTCCGGCCTCGGGTAGGAAGACATGACCCGCCTGCCGGCGAAAACTCCGGCTGTCCGATCGGACAAGCCGACAGACGGATTGAACCAACGCAAGGCGCAACCCGATGGGGTTCGCCCCGAGCGTGTCTTTGGGATGCCAGCCTTAGTGGACCGTCAGCTTGTGCTCGATGGCGTACCGCACCAGCTCCCCTTGGTGCTGCATCCCCATCTTCTTGAGCAGGCGGGTCTTGTGCGTGCTGACGGTCTTGACGCTGAGCGCGAGCTCGCGCGCGATGCTCGTCGTGGTCCGGCACTGGACGAGCAACTCGAAGATGCGGAACTCGCGGTCCGAAAGCGTCGTGTGCGGCGGCGTTTCCGTGTCCGTGCGCGCGAGATTGAAGGTCACTGCTTCGGACACGCTCGGTGAGACATAGCTGCGTCCGCTTGCGACGCGGCGGATCGCCGCGATCAGCTCGTCGGAAGTCGAGGCCTTGGTCAGGTACCCGGAGGCGCCGGAGCGCACCGCGCGGGTCGCGTATTCGTGATCCTCGTGCATCGTCAGCACCAGGATCGACGCCGTCGACTTCGCGCGCTTGATGTGCGTGATCAGGTCGATTCCGTCGCGGCCCGGCATGGAGAGGTCGGCCACCACGACGCCGATGTCGTTCGACCGCAGCCTCTCCGTCGCCTGGTTGTAGTTGCCCGCCTCGGCGACGACCTGGATGTCGGGAGCGCTTGCGAGCAGCTCTCGCAGCCCCTGGCGGAAGAGCGCGTGATCGTCGACCAGCAGGACTCGAATCATCTTGAACTCACGCTCGGGTTTGAACGGCACCCGGACAGCGGGGTCGCTGCCCGGGTTGGTTGTAGGAACAATTACCTATTGTTTCGCGCCGGTTTCTGAGACGACCATACCATATTAATGGTAGCAAAGCCAAGTTTCGCGGGATTTCCCGACTTGCCCGCCCCGCGAATCCGCCCACCTGGGTCACGCCCGCCCGCCCGCGGCGGCGTCGCCAAGCACAAAGCGATACCCGACCCCCGACTCCGTCAGGATGTGCCGCGGCCGAGACGAATCCTCTTCGACCTTGCGCCGCAGGTGCGCCATGTACACGCGCACGTAGTGGCTGTCCTCGCCGTGCGAGGGTCCCCATACGGCTTGCAGCAACTGGCGGTGCGTCAGCACGCAGTCGGGGTGCGTGATCAGGTAGGCAAGCAACCGGAACTCGATCGGGGTCAGATGAAGCGGCTGGCCGTCGCGCGAGGCAATGCGGCGCCCGAGGTCGACCTCGATCCGGCCGAACGAGAACCGCTGCTGGCCGCCGGCGCGCGCGCGGCGCCGCAGCTGGGCGCGCACGCGCGCCATCAGCTCGGCCGCGCCGAACGGTTTCGTCAGGAAGTCGTCGGCACCGGCGTCGAGCGCGGCGACCTTGTCGGCCTCGGAGCGGCGCGCCGACAGCACGATGATCGGGATCTCCGACCAGCTGCGCAATTCACGAATGAACTCGACGCCGTCCCGGTCCGGCAGGCCGAGGTCGAGCACCACCAGGTCGGGGTGCCGGGTTCCGGATTCGATCAGTCCGCGCTCGACCGTGTCGGCCTCGAACACCCGGCAGCCTTCCGCCTCGAGCGAGCGCCTGACGAAGCGGCGGATCTGCGGCTCGTCCTCGACCACGATCACCGACGCCCCCGCGTCGGTCATTGGGGCTCCTGCTGCGGTGCGGGCGCGGCCGCGACCGCTTCGGGTTCGACGGCCGGCGGCGTGCCCTTGGGCAGCTCGAACAGGAAACGCGCGCCGCCGCCGCTGCGGTTCTCGGCCCGGATCGAGCCCCCGTGCACTTCGACGATCGCGCGGCAGATCGCCAGCCCGAGGCCGACGCCGGGAGTCGCGCTCTCCTTCTGGCCACGCTCGAACTTCTTGAAGATCTCCTCCTCCCGCCCCGGCGGCAACCCGGGCC
Organism: uncultured Burkholderiaceae bacterium; assembly: GCA_964512305.1. GTDB lineage: Bacteria > Pseudomonadota > Gammaproteobacteria > Burkholderiales > Burkholderiaceae_F > CAZEIW01. The sequence continues at coordinate 3,363 of CAZEIW010000204.1, forward strand.
CGTTGTCGTCGACCCAAACCATGACGGTGCTCGCGCCCGCGGCGGCACCGATTTCGATCACGCTCCCGGGCGGCGTGTACTTGGCCGCGTTCTCGAGCAGGTTGCACAGGACACGCTCGATCAGGGCGGCGTCGATCTCGACCAGCGGCAGATCGGGCGGCAGCCGCACCCGCACCGTGTGGCGGCCGAGCGAGGACTCGATCGCCTTGAGCGCGGCGCCGACCACCTCCTCCAGCGGCTGCCACTGCCGGTTGAGCTCCACCTTGCCGGCCTGCAGCCGCGCCATGTCGAGCAGGTTCTCGACCAGCAGTCCCATCCGGTGCGCCTGCTCGCGCAGCGACACCGCGATCTCGAGCTGTTCGCGACCGGGCGGCGGCTGCGTCAGGGCCAGCGAATCGGCCAGTCCCATCAATGCCGCCAGCGGCGTGCGCAGGTCGTGGGAGATCGCCGACAGCAGCGAATTGCGCAGGCGCTCCGATTCGATCTGCAGCGTGGTGTTCTGCGCCACCTCGACGTAGTGGACGCGCTCGAGCGCGATCGCGATCAGCCGGGTCACGGTGTCGAGCAGCCGCGCCTGCTCCGGGATCATCAGCCGCGCGGCATCGCGCGGCTCGATCGCGAGCACGCCGCGCATGCGCATCGGCGCCTTCAGCGGCAGGTACACGATCGGGCTGCCGGGCAGCGTGTCGGTGCCCTGTCCGGCCGCCTGGCCGCGGTCGAGCGCCCACTGCGCGATCCCGAGGTCGACCGGCGGCCGCCCGGGACCTTCGGCCTGGCGCGCGTCGAGACGGCCGCTCTCGTCGGCCAGCAGCAGCAGCGAGCGGGCGCGGAACTCGGTCTCGATGAAACGGTCGCAGATCTCGGCGATCTGGTCCGGCATCAGCGCCCCCGACAGGTCGCGCGCCATCTCGTACAGCGCGCGCACCCGGTACTCGCGGCGCGTCGCCACGCGCGCCTGGTACTTGAGGCTGGCGGTCAGCTGCCCGGCGATCAGCCCGATCGCGAGCATGAAGCCGAACGTGATCAGGTAGCGCGGATCGCTGACGGCGAAGGAGAAGCGCGGCGGCACGAAGAAGAAGTCGAACGCCGCGACGCTGAGAAACGATGCGAACACCGACGGCCCGCGGCCGAAGCGCACCGCCACCAGCACGACGGCGAGCAGGAACAGCATCACGATATTGGGCAGCGCCAGCAGCGAATAAAGCGGCGCGGCGATCGCGCCCGCGACCGCGCAGAACGCCGCGCTCCACAGGTACGACTTCCACGGCGCGCGGAAGCGTCCGATCGGCTCCTCCGCCGGGTGCGCCGCGGGCGCGGCGGCGCGCTCGCTGCCTTCGTCGCGCGCCACCATCGTGAGCTCGAGATCGGGCGCGGCGGCGGCGACCCGGTCGGCGAACGACCGGTAGCGCAGGCGCCACGCCTTGCGGCCGCCGCGGCCGACCACCACGCGCGCCAGGTTGTGGTCGCGCGCGTAGCGGACGATGGTCTCGACCGCGTCGTTGCCGGCCAGCGTTGCCGTCTCGGCGCCCATCGTCTGGGCCAGCTTGAGCGCCCTGAGCACGGCCTGGCGGCGGCTGTCCGACAGGCGCTGCAGCGCCGGCGTCTCGATGTAGATCGCGTGCCAGGGAATCTCGAGGCGGCTCGCGATGCGCGCGGCGCTGCGCACCAGCTTCTCCGCGCCCGGCTCGGGGCCGATGCACGCGAGCAGCGATTCGCGCGTCTGCCACACCGGCGCCACCGAGCGGTCGCGCCGGTACTGCAGCATCTCGACGTCGACGCGGTCGGCGGTACGCCGCAGCGCCAGCTCCCGCAGCGCGATCAGGTTGCCCTTGCGGAAGAAATTGCGGATGGCCCGCTCGGCTTGCTGCGCGAGGTAGACCTTGCCTTCCTTGAGGCGCTGCAGCAGCTCGTCGGGCGGCAGATCGACGAGCACCACCTCGTCGGCCTCGTCGAACACGCGGTCGGGCACGGTCTCCCAGACGCGGATGCCGGTGATGCCGCTGACGACGTCGTTGAGCGTCTCGAGGTGCTGGACGTTGACGGTCGAATAGACGTTGATGCCGGCCGCGAGCAGCTCCTCGACGTCCTGCCATCGCTTGGGATGGCGCGACCCGGCGACGTTCGAGTGCGCCAGTTCGTCGATCAGCAGCAGCGCCGGGCGGCGCGCCAGCGCGGCATCGAGGTCGAACTCCCGCAGCACGCGGTCACGGTAGGCGACCTCCTTCAGCGGCAGCCGTTCGATGCCGTCGGTCATCACCTCGGTCTCGAGACGGCCGTGCGTCTCGACCACCCCGATCACCGTGTCCACGCCCTGGATCAGCTGCTGCCGCGCCGCGGTCAGCATCGCGTAGGTCTTGCCGACTCCGGCGGAGGCGCCGAAGAAGATCTTCAGCCTGCCGCGCCGGGAGCGTGCTTCGTCCTGCTGGATCCTCGCCAGCAGCTGATCCGGGTCGGGACGCTGTTCGGCCATCGGGCGGGCGGCTCGCCGCTTCGAAAGCGACATGGTACGGCGCCGCCGGCGGCCCGGGATGGCCGTCGGCGGCGTCGACCGCGCCGGCAGTGCGCCTCAGTACTCGTATTCGATCTGCAGACGCAGCGTGCGGTCCGGCGAGCCGTCGGTCGTGCCCAGCTGCAAGCCGAGGTTGTAGCCGAGGCTGCGGCCGCCGGCCAGCGGGAGGCGGCCAAAGACGGCCGGGCCGATGCGATTGGTCCGCGCGACCGCTGACGTCCAGCGGTCCCACTGACCCAGCGTGCCGAAGGCCTGGACTCCGAACTCGAACGGTTCGCGGTAGCGGTACTTGGCCTGGGCCTGATAAAGCAGCCTCGTCGGGGCCCCGTGCTGTGCGCGGTAGCGGCGCCCGAGCAGCAGGTTCAGGTTCAGTTGCACCGGCCCGACGTCGCGTTGCAGCAGCGGTCCGGCGGCCACGCCCCATCCCTCGGCGGCGTCGTGGGGCTTCTCGATCTCGACCAGGATGCCGGTATCGAGAGCCCACTCGCCGGGCTCCGACAGCTGCAGCAGGTTCTCCCACTCGACCGCGTCGAACCGCGTGCCGTCTCCGCGCTCGCGCGCGTACTTGATGCTGGCCTCGGTGAACCAGAACGACGTCACGCCATAGCCCCATCCGAGCGCGGCCGCGGTCGCTCGATCGACGCCTTCGCCTCGCGACTGGCTGCCGACCCGGAAGTCGAGCTCGCGCTCGCCCTCGGTCACGGTCGGCATGCGCACGTAAGTGTCGGGCTCGGCGCCGGCCTGCAGCGCCGCGGCGGCCAGCACGACCGCGAGCGCGGCGCGGAGCGGCGCGGCGTTCATTCGACGACGAGCACGCCGCGGGCCGGGGTCAACGCGCCCTTTTCCTCGCCGAGGAACGGATAACGGCCCGGCTTGAGCGGACCGATGTACAGCGTCGCCGTGGAGTGGGCAGGCACGTGCTTCTCGCGGTGCAGGTTGTAGCTGTCGAACTCGTTCGGCAGGTCGTCCTGGTTGTCTACGACCAGTTGCACCTTGACGTCGGCCGGGATTTTCAACTCCGCCGGCTTGAACTCGTTGCGCAGGATATGGAGGGTGAACACCGGGTCGGCGGCGAACGCCGCCTGGGCGAACAGGAGCAACAGGAAGCACGCGCTGCGCATGGGATGACACCGGGGAAAACGGGTAAGGACAAGAGCCGGGGACGGCCTGCTCCCGGCCTTCGAATTCGATCACAGGTTCAATTAAGGGAACCTGAGGACGCGCCGGATCCGGCGCGCGGCGCGGCGGGGGCCCGCGCCGCCGGCTGAGACGCGATCGTCACGACCGCGCCGATGGCGCACGCGAGCGCCAGCCCGTGCACCCAGGTGAACGATTCGCCCAGGAAGGCGACGCCGATCCCGGTCGCGGCCAGCGGGAGCGCCACCGTGAAGACGCCCGCCTGGCTGGCCGGCACGCGGCGCAGGCCCTTCATCCAGAGCCACACCGCGAACACGCTGGCCGACAGCGAATAGAACACCAGCATGGCCCAGTCCCGGGCGCCGAGCGCGGCGATCCCGAACGTCGCCAGCTGCGCAAGGCCCAGCGGCGTCGTCAGGACGAGGCCCCAGAGATTGATCAACGCCGAGATCCGCATCGGCGACCGGCTCGCCGCGAGCTGCTTGCCGATCACGACGTACGCCGCCTCGCACCACACCGAGCCGAACACCAGCGCATCGCCGAGCCACCCGCTTGCGCCGCCGTGGCTGCCCCCACGCGCGAGTTGCAGCAGCGCGATGCCGCCGACCGCCAGGCCGATCGCCCAGCCCGCGCGCGCCCCCATGCGCTCGCCGAGCAGCAGGCGCGAGAGCACCGCGACGACCGCGGGCAGCGTGCTCATGATCAGGCCGGCCGCGGTCGCCGTGGTCATCGACACGCCGGTCAGCATGCAGATCGAGAACAGGAAGTTGCCGAAGAAGGACTGGAAGAACAGCTGGCGCTTCTCGGCCGCGGACAGCCGCGCCTCGCCCGGCGCGGCGCCGACCCAAGGCACCATCGCCACCGCCGCGATCGCGAAGCGCAGGAACGCGAGCAGGAACACCGGGATGACGGCGGTCAGCGACTTCGACAGCGCGACGTAGACGCCGACCAGCGTCATCGACGCAACCAGCGAGAGGTACGCGGCAAAAGGAGGGTGCACGGTCCCGGCCGGGCGCCTGCGGACACCGACCGCCAGCCGGCACCGGCATTGCCGGACTGTCGATCTTCGCTTCATCCGCGCGCGTCAGTACTCGTATTCGAGTTGCGCGCGCAGTGTACGGTCCGGTGAACTTCCCGTGGTGCCGAACAGCCAGCCGACGTTGTAGCGCAGCGCCCGCGGCCCTCCGAGGCGCAGCTTGCCCAGCGCGGCGGGACCGATGCGATGCGACTGCTCCCGGGCCGGATCCCACCGGTTCCAGGCACCGACGTCGCCGAAACCCTGCAGGCCGAACTCGAACGGCTCGGAGTAGCGGTATTTGAACTGGAACTGGTAGCCGAGCTGGGTCGGGGACGGCGGCGATGAGGCGAAGCTGCGCGTGAACACGAGGTTCGCGTTGAGTTGCGTCCGCCCGAACTCCGCCTGCAGCAGCGGCGAGAACGTGACCACCCAACCCTGCGCGCTGTCGCGCGGCTTTTCGACCTCGACCACCACGCCGACATCGACCGGCCACTCGCCGGGTTCGGCCGGCACCCACAGGTTCTCGAATTCGACCGCGTCGAAACGGGTGCCGGCGTCACCCTGCCGGGCGTACTGGACGTATGCCTCGCTGAACCAGGATGCCGTGAGGGCGCGGCCCCAGCCCAGGCTGGCGGCGCTCGATCGGTCGACGCGTTCGCCGCGCGTCGCCGACCCGAACTTGGAATCGAACTCGGATTCGCCTTCGGTGACGACCGGCACCCGGACGTAGTCGTTGGGGTCGGCGGCCGCACGCAGGCAAGCGAGGACCAGTGCGGCGCCCAAGGCCGCCCGAGCAGCCGTCACTGCAGCGATCCGGGCGTTGCGTGGTCTACGGTCAGGTCCGCGGTCAGGCCTGCGGCGAGGGCCGCGGAGCCCGGGCGCGGCGCATCGCGAGCAGGATCGACACCAGCGCGATGGCGTAGAACATGACCTGGGTCGCGCTCGGTTGCGCGTCGTACCCGATCAACGCATGCAGGGTGGTTCCGATCGCCGAACCGGGCGGCAACCACTTCGACGTGTCCCACAGCGGTTCGGCCAGCGGCGGCAGCACGTCTGCCTGGATCAGGGTCCTGGCCAGCTGCCCCGCCATGCCTGCCGCGAGGAGCAGGATCAGCCAGCTCGTGACGGAGAACAGCCGCCTGACCGGAATTCGCATCAGCCCGCGATAGACCAGCCAGCCCACGAGCGCGCCGGACCCGAGGCCGACCGCGGCTCCGGACGCCACCGTGAATGCCGAGAGCTGCGAGCCCGACCAGATGCCGTACAGGAAGAGCACGGTCTCGGCACCTTCGCGAAGCACCGTGAGCGCGATCGCCGTCGATACCGCCGTCAGCGCCAGTTCCCCGCTGCGCACCGCCTGGCCGACCGTGCGCGCCTGCGCCGCGAGCTGCGCGCCGTGGCGGGACATCCAGATGTTGTGCCAGGCGAGCATGCCGAGCGCGAGCGACAGCACGGCCGCATTGAACCATTCCTGCCCCATTCCATCCGCAAGTCGCTGCAACGTCTGCGCCGCAGCCGCGACGGCGATCGAGCCGACGATTCCCACCCCGACACCCAGCGCGATCCACACTTGGCGGCGCGGAATCGACTGCACGGCGGCGGCGACGATGCCGACCACCAGCACCGCCTCCAGGGTTTCCCGAAACACGATCAAGGCTGCACTGAACATTCTAGGTTCCCGATGTGGCGACAGACTGTTTCGACAGGATCATTCGGCGATCACCACGCCCTTGGCGGTGTTTTCGTTGTACTCGCCGATGAACGAATAACGGCCGGGCTTCAGCGGACCGATGAACAGGATTGCCTTCGAGTTTCCGAGCACGACCTTTTCCCGGTTGAGGTCGTGGCTGTCGAACTCTTCCGGCGAGGCATCGTTGTTCTGGACGACGAGCCGGATCTTCACTCCGGCGGGCACGCGCAATTCCGATGGGGCAAAGCGGTGATCCTGGATCTGCAGCGCGATTTCCGGGTCCGATGCCAGTACCGGCGCCGCCAGGCAAGTCGCCCAAAGAGCCCATCGCTGCGACAATCCGTTCTCCTACGTAGAGTCCACGGATGCAAATGATAATCGTTCTCATTCGCATTCGCAATTAGTATTGCACCACATTCTCAATCACGCGCCCTTGAGCTAGGTCACACCCGCCGAAGATCGGACGCGAACCGCGAACCGTTCCTCTATACTTTTCGCAATCAAGGATTTAGCCGATGCAGCTGCTTGCCCTCGGTCTGAACCATCAGACCGCACCGCTGCCGCTGCGCGAGCGCATCGCCTTCATGCCTGAAGAGGTGGCGGGGGCGATCAGCCGCCTGCGCGAGCGCCTCGCCCCTCACGACGCCGGTCAGCTGACCGAGGCGGCGATCGTTTCCACGTGCAATCGCACCGAGCTGTACTGCGCCGTGCACGAGCCGGCCGCGGCCGGCGCGGCGCTGGCCGACTTCGTCGCGAGCGAGAAGGGTATTGCGCCGACCGACCTCGCGCGGGCCTCCTATGTGCTGCCGAGGGGCGACGCCGTCCGGCACGCGTTTCGCGTTGCCAGCGGCCTGGACTCGATGGTCCTCGGGGAGCCCCAGATCCTGGGGCAGATGAAGCAGGCCGAGAGGCTGGCGCGCGAAGCCGGCGGGCTCGGGCTGTTGTTGAACCACCTGTTCCAGCGCACGTTCGCGGTGGCGAAAGAAGTCCGCAGCTCGACCGAGATCGGCGCGCAGTCGGTCTCGATGGCTGCCGCGGCCGTCCGGATGGCGGAGCGGATCTTCGGAAACCTCGAGGAGAGCCACCTGCTGTTCGTGGGTGCGGGTGAAATGATCGAGCTAGCGGCCACTCACTTCTCGGCACGCCGGCCCAAATCGATCACCGTCGCGAACAGGACGCTCGAACGCGCCCAGTCGCTGGCGACCCGGCTGCACGGCCAGCCGATGCCGTTGGCCGAACTGCCCGCGCATCTGGCGCGTTTCGATGTGGTCGTTTCGTGCACCGCCAGTTCGCTGCCGATCATCGGATTGGGCATGGTCGAGCGCGCGGTGCGGGCGCGCCGGCACCGGCCGATGGTGGTCGTCGACCTCGCGGTGCCGCGCGACGTCGAGCCCGAAGTCTCACGCCTGGACGACGTCTACGTGTACACGATCGACGACCTCGGGCGCATGGTCCAGGTCGGCGTCGAGTCGCGTCAGGCCGCCGTCGCACAGGCGGAGGCGATCATCGAATCGCGGGTGCGCGATTTCGAAGCCTGGCTGGCCGGTCGCGCGGCGGTGCCGCTGATCCGCCACATGCGCGAGCATGCCGAAGAGATGCGGCTGCGCGAGATCGAGCGGGCGCGCCGCCTGCTCGCCCGGGGCGATCCGCCCGAGGCGGTGCTCGAGCAGCTGTCGCAAGCGCTGACGAACAAGTTCCTGCACGCGCCGATCTCGGTCCTCAACGAGGCCGCCGGCGCGCCCGACGACGAGCGTGCGCGCCAGCTCGACACGCTGGCACGCTGCTTCTACCGCAGGCACCCGCAATAGACCGCGGGGATAATCCCCGCTTGGCGCCCGCTCCCCGCGCGCCGGGAAACCCGAACCGATGAAGGAAACGATGCGTGCCAGGCTGGCGCAGCTCTCGCGCCGGCTTGAGGAGATCGACGTCGCGCTGGCGCGCGAGGACGGCGCGGCCGATCTCGACCAGTTCCGCCGCCTGGGGCGCGAGCGCGCCGACATCGAGCCGGTCGTCACGCGCTTCCACGAATACCTGCGCGCGAGCGCGGACCTCGAGTCGGCGCGCGAGATGCTCGGCGATCCGGAAATGAAGGCACTTGCCGAGGAGGAGGCGGGCGCCGCGCGCGGGCGGATCGAGAACCTCGAGCACGAGCTGCAGCGCCTGCTGCTGCCCGCCGACCCGAACGACGAGCGCAACATCTTCCTCGAGATCCGCGCCGGCACCGGCGGCGACGAGTCGACGCTGTTCGCCGCCGACCTGCTGCGGATGTACCTGCGCTACGCGGAGCGCAACCGCTGGACCGCCGAGATGATCTCGGAGAGCCCGTCCGACCTCGGCGGCTACAAGGAGGTGATCGTCCGCATCATCGGCCAGGGCGCCTACAGCCGGCTGAAGTTCGAATCCGGCGGTCACCGCGTCCAGCGCGTGCCGCAGACCGAGGCGCAGGGGCGCATTCACACCTCGGCGTGCACGGTCGCCGTGCTGCCCGAGGCCGACGAGATCAACGAGGTCCGGATCGACCCGTCCGAGATCCGTGTCGACGTCTTCCGCGCCTCCGGCGCCGGCGGCCAGCACGTCAACAAGACCGAGTCCGCGGTGCGGATCACGCACCTGGCGAGCGGGATCGTGGTCGAGTGCCAGGACGACCGATCGCAGCACAAGAACCGCGAACGGGCGATGAAGGTGCTGGCCGCGCGCTTGAAAGACCGTCAGGTGCGCGAACAGCAGCAGCAGGAGGCCACGACCCGCAAGACCCTGATCGGCAGCGGCGACCGCTCCGAGCGCATCCGGACCTACAATTTCCCCCAGGGCCGGGTCACCGACCACCGGATCAACCTGACGCTGTACAAGATCGACCAGATCATGGACGGCGATCTGGACGAATTGAGTCGCGCGTTGACCGCGGAACATCAGGCCGAGCAACTGGCCGCGCTGGCCGAAGCGGCTTGAGGCGCGTTCTGCGCCGGGCGGCTCGCGACGCGAGCGGTATCGTTCGTCGGCCGCACGCTCAGTTGGCGCCTGCATGACAGGCGTCAAGCGCCAGGGCGGCCCCAGTTCTACATTGTTTGCATCCACTTGCAGGAGAACGTCGATGGAAACGGTGACACGCGAAAAACTGGTCGACGACATGAAGGACGTGCTGCGCGACGTCGAGCAGCTGATGAAGCAGGCGGCCGCAGCGAGCGGGCAGCAGGCAACCGAGCTGCGCGACCGCGCGAGCAGCGCGCTCGCGTCCGCGCGATCGAAGCTCGACGGGCTGCAGGCAGACGTGACGCGCGCGGGGAAACAGGCCGCGCGCGCCACCGATGACTGGGTCCACGACAATCCGTGGAGCTCGATCGCGCTGGCGGGCAGCGTCGGCATCCTGATCGGCGTGCTGGTGGCGCGCCGCTAGCGCGAAGGCGCCGCCTCGCGATGGCGTCGCCCTTGCGTTCGCTTCGCCGCGCCGCCGCGGCGGCGGGATCGCTGCTGCTGGCGCGCGCGGAGTTCGCCGCGGTCGAGCTGACGCAGGCCGGCACGACCGCGGTGCGCTGGATGCTGACCGCCCTCGTGGTGGCGACGCTCGTCATGGGGGCGCTGATCGCGATCGGCGCCGCGGTTGCACTCGCCTTGTGGGAGCGCTTCGGCTGGTACCCGGTCGCACTGCTGGGGTTGCTGTACGCGCTTTCGGCGTGGCTTCTCGCGCGGCGGCTGCTGCGCGAAATGCGGACCACGCCGCCGGTGTTCGCCCAGACCCTGGCCGAGCTCGCGCGCGATCGCGAGGCGCTGTTCGGCCGCGGCCCCGCCGACGCCGACCCGGGATCCGAGTCGTGAGCGCCAGGGCAACCCGATGACCGCGAAGCGCACGCCGCTGGAGCTTCGCCTCGAGCTGCTGCGCGTGCGCGCCGCCGCCGACCGTCTCGACCTCGCGCTCGCCGTGGAGGATCTGGCGGCGCAGAGCGAGACGCTGCGCCGCCGTGTCGCCTCGGTGCGGTCGTTCGTGCGGGCGTTGGTCGAGCGCGCCGACGCGGTGGGCCTGGGCGGCGTCGCTCGGACGCTGCTGCGCCATCGCGCCTGGCTGGTGCCGGCGGCATTCGGCGCGCTGGGGCTCTGGCGATCGTCGCGCGGCTCGTGGTGGCGGCGCCTCAGGCTGATCACGGCGGGTGCAATCGCGGCCGGCACGGCCGCATGGGTCGCGCGCCGGCGAAAGGCACGATCGCGGGCGGAAGAGCCCGAAGCCGGCGCGGCAGCGCCGGACTGAACGCACGCGGGCGCGCGCGGGCGCGCGCCGAGCGGCGCACGACGCGCGGTCAGGCCGGCGGATCCGCGGGCGCGCGCGCATTCGGCCGCAGCGCGCCCTCGATCTGCGCAAGGCGCAGCATCTGATCGAGGTCGACCAGCCCGATCAGCTCCCCGCCCCGCATCACGGGCAGCAGATGCGCGTCGCCGGCACGCAGGCTCCTCAATGCCTCGCCGAGCGACATGCCCGCGCCGGCGGTCCTCACATCGCGCCGCATGCAGTCGCCCACGCGCGCGTCAGAGCCGCGGCGGCGCAGGCCCGCCCGCAGGTCGCCCTGCGTCAGCAGCCCGACCAGCGCGCCGCCCGACAGGACCGGGAAGTCCTTCTGCGTCGAGGCAAGACTCGCTTCGACCGCTTCGGCGAGCGTCTGCTCGGGCCGCAGCGCGCGGAACTCGCGGATGAGTCCGCGCTCCAGCGGCACGCTTTCGACCGCCGCGCGCAACTGCGCCTCGCCGCGCTCCGTCGACGCGCCGAACAGCACGAACAAAGCGATCAGCACCAGCAAGGGGTTGCCGTTGGCGAGCCCCAGGATCGCAAGCCCGGCCGCGATCACCTGCCCGACGCGCGCGGCGATGCTCGTCGCGCGCACGAAGGGCAGGCGCAACGCCAGCACCGCGCGCAAGACGCGCCCACCGTCCATCGGGAAGGCTGGCAGCAGGTTGAACAGCGCGAGCCCCAGGTTCGACAGCAGCAGGTTCTGCGACAGGCTCGAGCCGAGGGCCAGGCCATCGAACTGCGAGGCGGCGGGCTGCGACCCGTCCCCGGTCAGGCCGAGCAGCAACGCCAGCGCCAGTGCGAGCGCCAGGTTGACGAGCGGCCCGGCCAGCGCGATCACGATCTCGGCCCGCGGCCCCGGGACCGCGCCTTCAAGGCGGGCCACGCCGCCGATGGGCAGCAGCGTGATGTCGCGCGTGCGCACGCCGTAGCGCCGCGCGGCCAGCGCGTGACCCAGCTCGTGCAGCACCACGCAGCCGAACAGCAGCACCACGAACACCACGCCACTGAGCGCGCCGAACCAGGTGCCGGAGCGGCTGCGCGCGTCGAACGCGATCCACGCCAGCAGCAGCAGGAACGTCGCGTGCACGCGCACATCGACGCCCGCGACGCGCGCGATCGTCCAGGAGGATTTCATCGTCGGCACCCGCGGGGGCGGGCGTGCAGTGGCATCGAGCCGATTCTATGACGTCGCCATAACAGGAGTCCCCTCTCCCGCTTGCTAACGGACTCCCCTCTCCCGCTTTGCGGGAGAGGGGTGGGGGTGAGGGTCGGCGCGGTGCCAAAGCCTCCACCCTCACCCCCGGCCCCTCTCCCGCAAGCGGGAGAGGGGAGGTGTTACCCCCGGCCCCTCTCCCGCTACGCGGCAGAGGGGCGGTTTTCCAGGATCATCCACGGCACCTGCCTCGCATCGGCGGAGTCCTCCGCCGCCGGCGCCATCGTCTCGAACGCCTCCCGGTCCAGCACGACGAGGCGCGCGTGCAGGCGCACGAACTCGGTGCGCAGCACGAGGGCGGGCGGCGCGCCCGAGGCGATCACGCGCGCGGCGGCATGCGGCTGCGACAGCTCCTGCGCGGCGCGCTCGAGCCACGCGGCCGCCTGCCGTCCCGGCGTCAGGTCGATGACCACGAGCCGTTCCGACGCCGCTGCGGCCAGCCGTGCGGCGAGCGCGACCGTCGCGTCGCCGCCGTGCGCGGTGGCAACGGCGACCACAGGTCCGCCGCGGCGCCGCACGGACGGCGCGAGGTACAGGATCGCCGGCGGCCCGGGGCGCGGCTGCCCCGCGGCACGCATGCGGTCGATCCGGCTCGCGATCGCCCCCGGGGGCTCGAACACGGCGAGCAGATCGGTGGGCTCCGCGTGCAACGCCACCGATGCCGCCCAGTCGCCGCGAACGATCGTGAAGTCGGCCGCCAGGCCATTGGCGGCCGCGACCTGCTGCAGGCGCCGGCGCAACGCCGCCGCGGCTGCCGCGTATTCGCCGCTAAGATGCTCGTGCGACATCGGCCGCCAGGTGCGTTGTGTCGGGTTGAGCAGTCGCGCGAACGGCGCGCCGGCGGCCTCGAAGAGGACCGGGTCCTCGACGAACAGTCCCTGCAGGCCGGCGTCGAGCAGACGTGCAAGGTCGGCGGCCGCTTCCAGCGCGGGCTGGGGCGCGGCCTGCGTGAATGCCAGCAGCACGCGGCGCAGGCCGACCCGCGCCCCGGCACGCACCTCAGTTCTCGTCGGTTCCGTCCGCAGCGGGCGGGCGGCGCGCGCGGGCGAACTCGCGCAGGCGCGCCTCGACCGCTGCGTTCACGCTGCCGGCGGCGAACGCGCCATCGGGCCCGCGCGCCCCGGCCGGCTGGCCCGTCAGCAGCGCGACGCCTTCGTCGATGTGGGCGATCGGGTACACGGCGAACCGGCCGGCAGCGCAGGCCTCAATCACGTCGGCGCGCAGCATCAGGTGCTGGACGTTCGACGCCGGAATCATCACGCCCTGGCTTGCGGTGAGCCCGCGCTCGCGGCACAGGTCGAAGAAGCCCTCGATCTTCTGGTTCACGCCGCCGATCGCCTGCACCTCGCCGAACTGGTTCACCGAGCCGGTCACCGCCAAGTCCTGCCGCAGCGGCATCCCGGCGAGCGCCGACAGCAAAGCATACAACTCCGCCGACGAAGCGCTGTCGCCCTCGACGCCGCCATAGGACTGCTCGAACACCAGGCTCGCGAGCAGCGACATCGGCCTGTCGAGCGCGTAGCGGCCGGCAAGGAAGCCCGACAGGATCAGCACGCCCTTCGTATGGATCGGGCCGCCGAGCTCAACCTCGCGCTCGATGTCGACCACCTTGCCGGTGCCCGGCCGCACGCGCGCGGTGATCCGCGTCGGCCGCCCGAACGAGGTTCCGCCCAGTTCGTAGACGCTCAAGCCGTTGATCTGGCCGATGCGCGCGCCCTCGGTCTCGATCAGCGCGATGCCTTTCAGGGTCGACTCCATCAAGCGGTCGCGCACGCGCGCAGCGCGGCGGATCTGCTCGGCGACCGCCCGCTCGATGTCGGCCCGCGCGGTGACATCGCGCCCTGCGTCGGCGCTCCGGAAGTCGGCCTCGGCGAGCAGGTCGCGCACGCGGTCGACCAGCAGCGTCACTTTGCCGGCGTCCTCGGCGATGCGCGCCGCATGCTCGATCACCGCGGCCACCGCTTGTCGGTCGAGCGGCCTCAAGCCTTCGCGCTGCCCGATCGATGCGATCAGATGCGCGAACACCGCTTCCGACTCGGGGTTGCGGTCGAGCGCGTCGTCGAAATCGGCGAGCACCTTGAATTGGGCGCCGAACTCGGGGTCGTACTCCGCCAGCAGGTAGTAGAGCGCCCGGTCGCCAACCAGGACCACCTTGACATCGAGCGGGATCGGGTCCGGCTCGAGCGACAGCGTGCTGATCAGGCCCAGGAACTCCTCGATGCTCTCGATCTTCAGCTCGCGCGTCTTGAGCGCGCGCTTGAGCGCCATCCAGCTGTACGGCTCGATCAGCAGGCTGCGCGCGTCGAGGATCAGGTAGCCGCCATTCGCGCGATGCAGGGCACCCGCCTTGACGTGCCGGAAGGTGCTCGTCAGGAGTCCCTGCTGCCACTGCCGGTCGACGCGGCCGATCAGGTTGCCGAGCGTCGGGTGCAGCTCCTCGACCACCGGCGCGCCCTGTGCCCCGTCCGCCCGCGTGACCAGCACGTTGACCTTGTAGCGTTCGAAGCCGCCCGCCTCGCGCGGCACGGACTTGCGTTCCGGACCCTCGGCCTCGGCCGCGATGAAGGCGCCGGCGTTGTCGAGCAGATCCTGCTGCAGATGCTCCAGGTGCTCGAGCACCTGCGGCAGGTCCTGGAACTGCAGGCGTGTCTGGTCGATCGAGTGGCTGACCGCGTGCCGGGCGGTGTCGCGGTCGAGCGCGCGGATGCCGTCGCGCCGTTCCTTGTCCCACTGCGGGATCGACGTGATGATCTGCTCGAGCTTGCGCTCGAACCCCTTCATCACGACCTCGATGCGCTGGCGCTCGTCGTCGGCCAGCGCGTTGAACTGCTCGGGCTTCAGCACCTGGCCGTCCTTCAGCGGCGCAACGCCGAAGCCGAACGGCGTCCGGACGATCGCCGTATCGTGCGCCGCCGCCTCTTTGGCGAGCGCCGAGAACGCCTCGTCCTGGCGGTTGCGGAAGGTATCGTCCAGGGCGCTGCGGCGGGCCTGGTAGTCCTGGCTATCGAACGCGGCCGGCAGCGCGACCTCGAGATCGTCGATCAGGTCGTCGATCGCCTGCTTGAACTGCGGGGCACGCCCCGGCGGCAGCCGCATCGCGCGCGGCCGGTGCGGCGCCGGGAAGTTGTTCAGGTAGGCCCAGTCCGGGGGAGCGGGCTTCGCGGCCGCCTTCCCGGTCAGCATCGCCCTGATCGCGCGCTCCTTGCCGGCCTCGGGCGCGCCGATCACGAACAGGTTGAAACCGGCGGCGCGGATGTCGGCGCCGAAGCGGACCGCGTCGAGCGCCCGCTCCTGGCCGACCAGCCCGTCAATGGCGGCAAGGTCGCGGGTGGTCTCGAATGTCAGGGCCGACAGATCGGCGCGGCGCGCCAGGCGCCCGACGGGCAGCGCGGCGGTCATGCGTGATCGCGCTGCCGTCCATGGCGAGGTTGATATCCTCCTTGCCGAAACGTGTGCTCGAAAGGATCGGAACGCGCGATGTCCGCCACTTGCTGCTCCTTCGTGATAGCGACCGGCGAAAACATTCTGTCGGCAGCGGCGCGGCGCCGGTTGACGCAATCCAAGTGCAGGCGCAAAAAGGCGCGCGCGTCGCGGGCGGGATGAGACGTGATTTCAGCGTCGCCCCCCGTCGGAGACGCGGCGTCCGCCCGGACCGCCGAGGCCGCCGTGCGAGTGTCCGGCCTTGCCGCGCACGAAGCGCGCGCGCTGCTCGCGCACGTGCTGGGGGTGCGCCGCGAGGCGCTGATCGCGCATCCCGAGATGGCGCTCGCGCCGGAGGCGGCGGGCAGGTTCGCCGAGCTGGCGCGCCGGCGCGCGAGCGGCGTGCCGATCGCCTACCTGCTCGGCGTGCAGGAGTTCTACGGCCACGCGTTCGCGGTCACGACGGACGTGCTGATTCCGCGGCCCGATACGGAACTCCTGGTCGAGACCGCGCTGCGGCTGCTGGCCGGACATCCGGACGCCCGGGTGCTCGAGCTCGGAACGGGGTCGGGGTGCGTGGCGATCTCGATCGCGCTGGCGCGCCCCGGCCTGCGGCTCGCCGCCACCGACCGCTCGGCACCCGCGCTCGCCGTCGCGCGCGGCAACGCGCTGCGCCTGGGCGCCATGGTGGACTGGATCGAGAGCGACTGGTACGCCGCGGTCGACGGCCGCTTCGACCTGATCGTCGCCAACCCGCCATACGTCGCGAGCGGCGATCCGCACATGGCGGACCTGCGCTACGAGCCGCCGTCCGCGCTGACCGCCGGCGGCGACGGGCTGGACTGCCTGCGCGCCATCATCGCGGGCGCGCCGCCGCACCTGCAGGCGTCCGGGGCGCTTCTGGTCGAGCACGGATATGACCAGGGCGCCGCGGTGCGTTCCCTCATGCGCGAATGCCGCCTGTCGGAGGCGCGGACGTTGCGCGACCTCGCCGGCCACGAACGTGCCAGTCTGGGCCGCGCGCCGGCGGATTGATCGGGTGCGCGCGCGGGAGGGTCCGGAATGTTCCCCTCGCCCTCCCGCCCTTCTTCGCAACGCCCGCGCGCGGAGGCAACTGGATGCAGGTGGCTAGCGATTCGGCACGCTCGGCGCGTGCGGGGCGATCGACCGGGTGACGGCGGACCGTGCGGTGTCCGTCCCGGAGGCGCGGCTCGCGCCGACCAGGACCATGCCGCCGGCCGCGCACAGCAGGCCGAGCCCGACGACTCTCATGGTCCACGCCACCTTCCTGACCTGGGCTCGATTCACTCTGGCTCTCCTTGCGCACGACGGGTCTCGCAGACCGATGGAGCCGATTCTGGCCGTCCCGCAAAGACAGCGTGCCCGGAGAACCATGAGTGACTTGCGGTTTCTCGCGCAATAATGGGGCTCAAGTCCGGGCACGAGCCGCCGAATAGAGTGCCGGCCCGGTCCGTCAGGCGCGATAAACTGCGGGCAGGTCAATCGAACAGTGGAAGTGCCATGGACGCCAAGGAATTCATCCGCAAGACGGTGACCGATCACCCGGTCGTCCTGTTCATGAAGGGTACGTCGGACTTTCCGCAATGCGGATTTTCCGGCCGCGCGATACAGATCCTGAAGTCCTGCGGCGTCAAGAACCTCGTCACGGTGAACGTGCTCGAGGACGACGAGGTCCGCCAGGGTGTGAAGGAGTTCGCCAACTGGCCGACGGTCCCTCAGCTGTACGTCAGGGGACAGTTCGTCGGCGGCTCGGACATCATGACCGAGATGTTCCAAAGCGGGGAGTTGCAGCAGATCCTTAAGGAGGCCGGCGTGCAGCCGGCATGAGCGGCGACCCCGCAGCAACGCGCCCGCCAGCTCCGAAGCGGCTGATCGTCGCGATCACCGGAGCCTCGGGCGCCGTCTACGGCGTACGCCTGCTCGAACACCTGCGCGCGTGCGGCGCCGAAACGCACCTCGTCGTTTCGGGTGCCGGCGCGCTCAGCGCGCACCAGGAACTCGGGCTCAAGCGCGCCGACATCGAACGGCTCGCCGATGTCGTGCACAGCGTCTCCGACATCGGCGCCACTATTGCATCAGGCTCCTTTCGCTGCGCCGGCATGGCGGTAGCGCCCTGCTCGGCCAAGACGCTGGCCTCGATCGCGACCGGGATGGCCGACAACCTGATCTCGCGCGCCGCCGATGTCTGCCTGAAGGAGCGCCGCCGCCTCGTGCTTCTGGTGCGCGAGGCGCCGCTGAACCTTGTCCACTTGCGCAACATGGAAACAGTCACCCTGATGGGCGGCGTCGTCTTCCCGCCGGTTCCTGCGTTCTACCTGCGACCCGGTTCGATCGAGCAGATGGTCGATCAAACCCTGGCTCGCGTCCTCGATCTCCTCGACGTCGAGCACTCACTTGCGGCGCGCTGGCAGGGCCTAGGGGCCCCCGCTTCCAGGTGAACGGCGGGCGCGGCTGCACGCAAGCTTGCAGCTGCGGCGAATCGCGTCAATGCGAAGCGTTCAGCGGACGGTAATCCGCTCGTATCGCGGCGGCGAAATGGAAATCCATTAGCAAGACAACCGCCGTCCGCCCGGATTAATCCGTCTCGTTGACCTCGGGCAAACGGCTTCGCCAACCCAGGTAACTGACGAGCGCGCGCCGGTTCGATAATCTTGCCTCTGAATTCGCACGCAGGGCCGCCGCACCGGAACGTTCCGACCTGCCGCCCCGTGCCGCTCCGCATTCGCAACTACGAAGACGAGGTGAGAGAAATGAGCAGAACCAGAGGCCGATCCTCGACCGCCGGATACACGTGGGGGATTCTTCTCGGGATGGCAGGGTTCCCCATCCTCGCGCTGCTGGCGAAGGCATTCCCCGGACTGGACTTCGCCTGGGGCATCCTGTTCGTGGTGTT
>CAZEIW010000205.1:0-6882 GCA_964512305.1 uncultured Burkholderiaceae bacterium
AGAGGCGCGCACCCTCACCCCCGGCCCCTCTCCCGCAAGCGGGAGTGGGGAGGCACGGCGGCCGCTTGAAGCTCCCCTCTCCCGCCTGTAGGAGGGAGGGGAGGCACGGCGGCCTGAAGCTCCCCTCTCCCGCTTGCGGGAGAGGGGCCGGGGGTGAGGGTGCGCGCCTCTGCTCAAGCCCGAGGCAGGCTCATGGACGGCCCGGAGACCGAGCTATGACGAACCGGAAATCGCTCAGAACGCGTAATTGATCCCGATGCGGGCCACCGGCCAGTACTTCAGGTTGCCGGTGTTGTCGCGCAGCTTGTTCTGCTCGACCTGGACGTTCGAATTCAGCGTCGACTGGCAGGTCGGATCGAGCGCGATGGCGGCGCTGCTGCAGGTCGCTGTGAGGGTCGCGCTCGGGCTGCCGGTGAAGAGCACGCCGGCGTCGGCGGTCACGTGCAGGCCGCGCGACCCGACCGCATTGCCGGCTCCGATGCCCAGGTAGGGAACCACCTTGTTCCATTCGACGGTACCGGCCGCTGACCCGAGCTGGCTGATCGGGTAGGTCGTGCCGTTGAAGGTCAGGGTGCCGCTGTTGGGCTGCGCGTCGATCTTGTTGCCGTCGTACACGGCGCCGGCGGTGAGATGGAAGGCGCCGGCGAACGGGAAGTAATCGACAAGCGCGCCGGCCTGGAACAGTTTCAGCTTCGCCGACCAGCTGTCGCTGGTGCCGTAGTTGCCGTCGCGCGTCACGGTCAGCCCGGCGGCCATCATGCGCACGTTGAAGTAATCGTTGACCCGCACGGCCAGGTCCGCGCCGGCGCCCGACAGGCCGCCATTGGCGCCGATTCCGAAGCTCGCCGGAGCGCTTCCGTCGGCTCTTGCGAGCAGCGGCAACGCGAGCGCCGCGCACGCGAAAATGACTCTGATCTTCATGAACTTCCTCCTCCGATTCGCCCGCCGAGCGGGGCGGGGTCGCGGCAATCCGCGCGTGCCCGGACGGGCACGGTAGCGTCAAAGCGCCGCGGCCGAAGGCGCATGTCCCTCGCCAAACCACCGCCAATTCCGGGCATCGCCGAAGGCGCCGATGAGGCAGCGCCCGCCGGGTCACGGGTGGGTCACTCGAACGACATGAGTGTGTCACGTTGTCCGCAGAGAGTGCGGCCGGGGTGGGTCCGGAGTCGATGTCGGGGGGCGCATGACGCGCGCGGTTCAGGTCGAGGGCATCAGCAAGACATACGGCGCGCGCGCGGCGTTGCGCACGGTCTCGCTCGCCGTCGAGCCCGGTGAAATGGTCGCGCTGCTCGGGGCCTCGGGTTCCGGCAAGTCGACGCTGCTGCGCCTGATCGCCGGGCTGCACGGCGCCGACGCCGGCAGCGGCGCCGTGCGGGTGCTGGGGTCGCTCGTCCAGGACGGCGGGCGGCTCGCAGCCGACGTGCGCGATGCGCGCAGCCGCATCGGCTTCGTGTTCCAGCAGTTCAACCTGGTGGGCCGCTCGTCCGTGCTGGCCAACGTGTTGTGCGGAACGCTGCACCGCACGCCGCTCGCCCGCAGCCTGCTCGGGCTGTTCCGCCGCGCCGATCGCGCGGCCGCGTTCGAGGCGCTGCGCAGCGTCGGCATCGCCGACCAGGCGCACATGCGGGCCAGCCAGCTCTCCGGCGGCCAGCAGCAGCGCGCGGCGATCGCCCGCGCGCTGGTGCAGCGGGCGCGCGTGATCCTCGCCGACGAGCCGATCGCCTCGCTCGATCCCGAATCCTCGCGGCGCGTGATGGAGCTGCTGGCACAGATCAACCACGAGCAGCGCGTCACGGTGATCGTGTCGCTGCACCAGGTCGAATATGCGCTGCGCTACTGCGCCCGCACGGTCGCGCTGCGGACCGGCGAGGTCGTCTACGACGGCCCGTCGGTCTCGCTGACACCCGAGCGCCTGCGCGCGCTGTACGGCGCCGACACCGACCTCATCCTCGGCCGCGACCCCGAAGCCTCGCCGGCCCCCGCTTCCAAGCCCGCTTACGCGCCCGCGCTCGTCGGCGCGGCGTAGTCCGTCGATCGACCACAGGAGAAAATGCATGAGACGCCTGCTCTTCCCGCTTGCCCTCGCCTGCGCGCTGCCGCTCGCGGCGCAGGCCGAGGAACCCAAGGAACTGAATTTCGGGTTGATCTCGACCGATTCGAGCGTCAACCTGAAGAAGGAGTGGGGCCCGCTGCTGGCCGACATGGAAAAGCGCCTGGGCATCAAGGTCAACGCCTTCTTCGCCACCGACTACGCCGGCGTGATCGAGGCGATGCGCTTCAACAAGGTGCAACTGGCGTGGTTCGGCAACAAGTCGGCGATCGAGGCGGTCGACCGGGCGGGCGGCGAGGTGTTCGTGCAGAAGGTCCGCGACGACGGCACCACCGGCTACTACTCGGTGCTGATCACGCACAGGGATTCGCCGTACAAGTCCCTCGACGACGTGCTGAAGAACGGCAAGCAGATCAACTTCGGCAACGGCGATCCCAATTCGACCTCGGGCTTCCTCGTGCCGAGCTACTACGTGTTCGCCGCCAACAAGATCGACGCGCGCACCTTCTTCAAGAGCTCGCGCAGCGCGAGCCACGAGGCCAACGCGATGGCCGTTGCCAACAAGCAGGTCGACGTCGCCACCTGCAACACCGAGGACCTCGAGCACTTCAAGACCAACAGCCCCAAGGAATACGAGCAGGTGCGGGTGATCTGGAAGTCGCCGCAGATCCCGTCGGACCCGATCGTCTGGCGCAAGGACCTGCCGGATTCGGTGAAGGCCAAGGTGCGCGAGTTCTTCCTCGACTACGGGCAGAAGGGCCCCGAGGTCGAGCATGACCGCCAGGTCCTTGCCGCGCTGCTGCTGACGAAGTTCCAGGCTTCGAGCGACAAGCAGCTGCTGCCGGTGCGTCAGCTCGAGCTCTTCCGCAACAAGACCAAGATCCAGGACGACACGACGCTCTCGGCGGCGGAGAAGGAAGCCAAGATCCGCGAGATCGACGCCAAGCTCGCCGAGCTGAGCCAGCAGCTCGCGCAGCGCTGAGCGCAGGTTCCCCGGCCGCCGCCGTGCCGTCGGCCGCCGCCCACGACGTGCCCGGCCCGGCCGCGGCCGCCACTGCGGCGGCCGCCGCGCCGCGCTCGTGGGCGGCCACGATCGGCTGGGGGCTCCTGGCCGCGATCCTGGCCGCGTCGTGGCGCGGCGCCGACATGCGGCCGATGTCGCTGCTGGCGGACTCGGGGAACATGCTCGAGTACGCGCGCAGCTTCTTTCCGCCCGACTTCCACGACTGGCGCACCTACGCGGACGAGATGCTGGTCACGATCGAGATCGCGGTGTGGGGCACCGCGCTCGCGGTCGTTTGCGCGGTGCCGCTCGGCCTGCTCGCTTCCTCGAACGTCGCGCCGTGGTGGGTCTACCAGCCGGTGCGGCGCATGCTCGACGCCTGCCGCGCGATCAACGAGATGGTGTTCGCGATGCTGTTCATCGTTGCCGTCGGCCTGGGGCCGTTCGCCGGCGTGCTGGCGCTGTGGGTGCACACGACCGGCATCCTGGGCAAGCTCTTCTCGGAAACGGTCGAGGCGATCGACCCGCAACCGGTCGAGGGCATCCGTGCCACCGGCGCGCACGCGCTCGACGAGATCGTGCACGGCGTGCTGCCGCAGGTGATGCCGCTATGGGTGTCCTACGCGCTCTACCGCTTCGAGTCGAACGTGCGCTCGGCCTCGGTGGTCGGCATGGTCGGCGCCGGCGGCATCGGCATGATCCTGTGGGAGATCATCCGCGCGTTCCAGTATGCGCAGACCTGCGCGGTGATGATCATCGTCGTGGTCACGGTGACCGCGATCGACTTGCTGTCGGCGAGGCTCAGGCGGGCGTTCATCTGAGCGCCGCGCAGCGCTCGATGAACTCGACGAGCCGCCTGCCCGCCATCTCCAGATCGCCGTCGTTGACGATGAGGCAGTCGGCGCGCGGCGGCGGCAGCGCGGTGCCGCGCTCGATGCGCTCGCCGATGGCAGGCGCGGCCTCGCGCCCGCGCTCCCGCAGGCGGCGGGCGATCAGCTCCGCGGGCGCGGTGACGAACACGGTGCGCGTGCGCGCGAGCTCCTCGCGCTCCAGCGACGAGACGTGCTCGCGCGAGCCGTTGACGATCACCCAGTCGCCGCGGTCCACCTGCTCGCGGTAGGCCCGCGCGATGCCGTAGGCCGTGCCGAGGGCGCGCCAGTGCATCGCCAGGCCGCCCGCGGCGAGCAGCCGCTCGAACTCGGTGCCGGTGATGGAATCGTCGGTGGAGCCCGGCGCCGTGGTGGCGCGCGTGACGAGCCGGCGCGCGAAGCTCACGCCGGCACGCGCACCCAGGCGCTCGCGCGCCCAGGCCATCACGCTGTCCTTGCCGGCCCCGGAGGGCCCGCACACGTAGATCCAGCCGCCGCGCGGGTGCATCAGCGCACCCCTGAAAGAGCCTGCGCGGGCAGCAGCAGGTGGTCCGCGAGGCGTTCGAAGTCGGCGCCGGGCCGCGGCTCCCGGAACACGCACAGGCGGTCGATCGCGAGCGGCGATTCGCGGTTGAGCGCCTGTATTGCAGGCGCCGCGGCGGCCAGCAGGCGGCCGGCGAGCCCGGGCTCGAGGTCGCCGCTGAGCGTCATGTGAAAGCGGTAGCGCTCCATCACGTAAGGGTAGCCGTAGCGCGCCAGCAGCTCGCCGCCGCGCGCGTCGAGGCCGGCACTGCGGCGCGCGATCTCGCCGGGTTCGAGCGGCGCGCGCAGGTCGTCGAGCGCGAGCACGCATTCGCGCGCCAGCCGCTCGAGCGGTGCCGCCGCCTGCGGGGCCAGCAGCGCGACGAATCGGCCGAGCCGGCCGGGTTCGATCGCGCCGGCATCGAACGCGTGCAGCCGAGATGCGAGCTCCCCGGCGCGCGCGGCGAGTTGCGCGGGGCCGGCGCGCTCCCGCAGCCGGAACGGGCTGCGCAGCGTCGCGTGAAAGCCGTAGCGGCGCGGCGCCGCGGTGGCGGCATGCTGGGTCGCGGCGTCGATGCCGTCGAGTTGCGGCTGCGCGACCGCGGTTCCTGCGAGCGCATCGCGGCCGAGCCAGGCGCTGCCGAAGCGCCACCACGGCGAATCGGCGGCAGGCGCGAAGTACAGCGCATAGCGGCAGGGGTCGGCCGGCGTCATCGCGGCGCGCGCCTCAGCCGTCGCGCGGGTCGAACACGAGCTGGACCCGATCGCCGCTGAACACCGTCTCGCCGTACTTGATCGGCACGCCGTCGAGGTCGACGTCGACCGATTCGACGCAAAGCAGCGGCCGCGTCTTGGGCTGCTGCAAGAGGCGCGCGAGCTCGTCGGTCGGCATCTGGGTCGTGATCCGGTTGCTGGCGCGCAGATAGTCCGTGACGCCGAAATGGCGCAGGATTTCCGACATGCGCGTGTTGCCTTCGAGCATGTCGAGCAGGCCCGGGAAGCGCGCCGCCGGGTAGTACAGCACCGCGAGCCCGATCGGCTGCCCGTCGGCCTCGTCGAGCAGCTCGACCATCAGCACCGGCTTGCCCTTGCGCAGCCCGAGCGCGCGCGCCACCTTCTCGCTCGCCGGCAGCTCGCGCGCGCCCAGCAGCTGCTTGCCGGGCAGCAGCTTGTTGCGGCGGATGTTTTCCGTGTAGCGGGTACGGCGGCCCAGGGTGTAGTCGACGATGTGCTGCTGGACGAACGCGCCCTTGCCCTGCTCGACCCGAACCAGACCGGCGCTCTGCAGCGCCGCGATCGCCTGGCGCACCGTGTGGCGGTTGACCCCGAAGCGCTCCGCCAGCAGGTTCTCGCTCGGCAGGCGCCCGCTGTCGGCAAACACGCGGTCGCGGATCTCGGCGGCGAGCGTGCCTTCGAGCTGCTTCCAGACGGCGATCCCGCTGCCGCGCAGCACGGCCGCCGCGTCGCTGTTGCGCTTGCGCGTCCCGGTCATCGTCCGTTCATGTTGCCACGTTGCAGTAGCGGCTGCGCAGCGTACACTGTAGCTACTTATCTAGACAACCGGATGACAGGCCCGGGAATGGTCATGGACACCGATTGCGGCGCCGTGGACGGCGGGCATCCGCGCTTCGGCGCCGCCGGCGGCGTGCCGCAAGCGCCCGGCCGGCGCCGTTGGCTCGGCGTGCTCGCTCGGGCCGCCGGCGCCGAGCTCGACGCCTGGTTCGATGCGCAGCCGCGGACGCCCGCCTATCAGCTCCTGCGCGCGCCCGAGACCGGGATCGTGATGCTGCGCGGGCGGGTCGGGGGCGGTGGCGATCCGTTCAACCTCGGCGAGGCGACAGTGACTCGCTGCACGGTGCGCACCGAGGACGGGACGGTCGGGACCGGCTACGCGCTCGGGCGCGATCGCCGCAAGGCGGAGCGCATCGCGCTGCTCGACGCGCTGCTGCAGCGCGACCCGGCGTGCGCGGCCGATCTGATCGAGCAACTGGCGGCCCGGCAGGCCGCGGCGCGGGATGCGGCGAGCCGCGCGGCGGCCAGTTCGCGGGTCGAGTTTTTCACGGTGGTGCGTGGGGCATGAGGCACGCGGCATCGCCTGCCTTGCTCCCCTCTCCCGCTTGCGGGAGAGGGGTGGGGGTGAGGGTCGCGGCAGCGCCGGCGCGCGCGCCCTCACCCCCGGCCCCTCTCCCGCACGCGGGAGAGGGGAGATCCGAGGCTTCCGGAGCGGAGTGGTGATCGCGGGCGCGAGCGTTGCGATCGGCCCGGGGTTCTCCGACCCGGTGCACGGCGCGCAGCAGGCGTTCCGGCGCGCGCTCGAAGCGATGGCGAACCCGGGGCGCGCGGTGGCGATCGAGGCCGGGCTCGACGGGCCGGCGGCGGCGCTGCAAGCGCTGCTGCTGGCGCTGACCGACTTCGACACGCCGGTCTGGTGGCAGTCG
>CAZEIW010000206.1:0-20880 GCA_964512305.1 uncultured Burkholderiaceae bacterium
CAGGCGACGCTCGAGCCCGCCTGGTCCGGCTTCAGCACCGAGGTCTACCTGCTGGTCGGCGCCGTCTACTTCGGCTTCTGCTTCGCGATCTCGCGCTTCAGCCGCAGGTTCGAGCAAGGCACGGCGCAGGGCGATCGATGACGCCGGCAGCGCGGCCGGACCCACACGCAATTTGACGGAAGTCAGTCGGCGAAGTTGAGCGCCGCCTCCAACGCCCAAGGGCTCCGCCGCTCGGGGGAGCCTCGCTGCGAGCCATCCTCCTGAAGATCACTCATTGCGCAACCCGGCCTGCTGCGCCTGGCTGATCGCCGATGCGATCGCGGCCTTCCTGTCGCTGGCCAGCAGCAAGCCCTGATGGACGAGGTCGTTCGCGGCGGCGCTCGCTGCGGCGGCGTAGCCTTCCAGATCGCCGTATCGTTCCTGCAGCGAAGGACGCGGGTCGGACGCCGCGATCCGCTGCGCTTTGGTGAGCGCGAACGGGACGTAGCCGCCGGTCAGATCGCAGGCGTCGCCCTGGCTGAAGCCGGCGCGGCGCACGTTCCACCCCGTGTAGGTTCCCAGTGGCGCGCGCAGGGTCACCGACCGAAGACCGTCGATATCGTTGCCGTCCGCGTTCACCTGGGGCAACAGGGTCGGATACTCGGCGACCGGCTGCGGCGGCTCGACGCTGATGATGCCGGACACGTCCGCGGAACGGTACTGCGGTCCGCGGTTGTAGAGGAAACGCGTGTTCCAGATTCCTTCGGGTCCGGTCACGCCCGGAATGACCGGAAAGGCCACCGACCCGGGCGGCACCAGGCTGCCGCGGCTCAGGCTCGAGAACCGGCTGGCCGGCGGCGCCTTCCCCGTGGCGACCCACTGCTGGAGCGCGACCAGCAGCGCGCGAATGTGGTAGGTGTACGAATTCGCGTTGGGCAGCTGCTCGCAGATCCCGGTCGAGGTCGGCAGAGGAGCCACCGGCGAGAAGCCGCCATGCTGGGTGCTCGAGAACTGGTAGATCCGGACGCCGTCCGGAATCTGGACATCGGCGCTTGCATCCGGCGCGACCGTATCGAATGCGCCGGAGGATTCCCAGTATTCGATGTCGCTCATCGTGTGGATGATGAGCGGGCACGTCTGCGTGGCGCCGCAGCGATCGAGCAGGCCGCTGTGCTGGCCGGTGAGCGGGTCGAAGCTGCTGCCGTAGGTGAGCGGCCCCTCCGGACCCGGGTACTGTTTCTCCGTGTGTTGCGTGCCGGCGAGCCGCCCCGGCTGCGAGAACCGGATGTTGATGTAGTTCCTGACCGATCCGATGTGCGGCTGCATGCCGTCGAACACCTGGTGCCGCGCCTCGTCCTGGTTGAAACCCAGCTCGAGGTAGGTGCGCAGCAGGCGGCCGCTCTGGGAGATTCCGTTGAGCAGCGCGAACCGGATCGCCCCGGCGAGCGGATTCGCGTTGCCCTGATCGTCGGCCGCCGAATGCCTCAGGAAACTGGCGACGTCGCGGATCGCGGCGAGCCCGAGGCCCATCACGATCGGGTCGCGGGCCGTATATAGAAGCTCGTAGATGTGGTTCGTGTCGAAGCCGTTCTTCGGGCAGACCTTCTGACGGTTTGGGACGCCCGGGAACGGCGTGACCGAGCAGTCGGCGAAGGCCCAGTCGCTGTTCGGGATCGGCACGCGGGGGTCGTCCGGATGCACGCGCCACGTCAGCGTGTCGTGCGAGTTGTCGAAGCTGACGGCCGGATAGCCGGGCGTGTTCGAGCTCGATTCGTCCAGGATGTTCAACGATGGCTGGGGATTGGGGCTGACGGCGAACTCCGCGCGGAGGAGGCCGGTGATCGCCTCGCCGTCTTCTCCGTGTGCGATCGGCGCGGACATCGTGACAAGGTCCACGCCTGGCGGCGCCACGAGATCGGCCTGCCAGCCCGCCCAAACGAGCGTGAAGCCCTGGCTCTCGAGAAACCCGTCGCCCTGGGGGTTCAGCGGCGTCGCACCGACGTTGAAGAAGCCCGGGTCGAGCTTGTTCCCGCGGTTGACGATCTCGAACAGCATGGTCCCGTTGCCGAGAGCCATGTTGACCGGCTTCAGGATCACGACCTTGGTCGAGTACTCGACCATCCCGCGCGAGTTGCGCGGCGCCCGCCCGATGTCCTGGATCAGCGCATTGAGCGGGTCCTGCGGATCGACTTCGCCGTAGGCAATGCCGCTGATCTGCTCGTACTTTCCGACGGCACCAAAGCTCGCGCCGCCATAAGCCGGCACCGATGGCCCAAGCAGAATCCCGGTGATGCGCCCATCGGCGTCCGGCGCGAACCCGGTCGCGGAGACCGCGAGCAGGGCGGCGATGGCGCCACGAGCAAGGGACCGAAACTGAAGAGTCGGTTGTGCGACGATCATCGTGGCACCTGCCCTCTGCCGTTCGTCGGAGAACAGTCGCGGACTGCCTCGCAGGGGACACCACCCGGAAACACGGGCCCCGCGGGCCGGGACATCCCCGGCCCGCGAGCTGCACGCAAACCGCAGCGGAGCACGACGCCCCGCCTTGGTACTTCCCCTCCCTCAGTCGAGGGACTGTAGACGCGTGCCCGCCGGAGGTCAGTCGGATTCGTCCTATTTGAAGATCAGTGCACAGGCGAAAGTCTCTGAGGAGCTTGCCCATGGCCGCGACGTGCTCACTGCGCTTCCGCTGCGCGAGCCGTTCGACCTCATGCCGGCCGCAGTTGGGCGCAAGGCGCACGGAACCGAAGGCGCGATTGTTCGCGCGGAAGTGCGCGTGTATGGTTTTTCGGCTGTGCCGATTCGTGGTTCGGCGCATCCCCGCGTTCCTTTCCCCGAGATGGAGAAAACCATGGCGAAGCTCCGTGCACGCGTCGGACGATTGGCCATCGGATGGGTCGCCCTCTCGCTCCTCGTTGCGGCATGGGTCGTCCCGACCCCGGCGCGCGCGCAGGTCCCCGCCAACACCGCCCGCATCCACTACCACCGCATCGCCGGCGACTACGCCGGTTGGGTCATCTACACATGGACGGGGGCGCTGAATCCGAGCCCGTCGTACCCGGGCACCCAAGGGCCCTCGGCCAGCGATGCCTTTGGCGCCTACTACGACGTCGCGCTGCAGCCGGCGGCCACGCTGCTCAATTTCATCCTGACCAACGGTGCCTCCAAGAACTGCGCCAGCGACATGGCGTTGAACCTGGCCGTACAGGGATACGAGATATGGCAGCTCCAGGACGACTGCACGATCTATACGGCGCCGCCCGCATTCAAGATAGGTGACACGCGCAAGGCACGGGCGCACTGGCTGACCGCGAGCACCATCGCATGGCCCGGTGCGGACCCGGCCGACAGCTATCGGCTGTACTACTCGGCCACCGGCGGCATCACGACCACCCAGACCGACGTGGTCGGCGGTGCCTGGATCGCCCTGAACGCGGTTCCCGGCGGACTCGATGCGTCGCTGCAGGCCAAGTATCCGAATCTCGCGGCCGCCACGGCGATCGCGTTGCAGTCCTCGGATCTCGGCAGGGTGCCGGACCTGCTGAAGGGACAGGTCGTCGTGGCGAGGTTCCATGCCGCCCAGCTCGCGGACGCGACGGCGCTGCAGATCCCCGGGGTTCTGGATTCGCTGTACCGGTATGACGGCCGGCTGGGCGCCTTGATCCTGCGTGGCGAGAGCGCCGACGGTCCGCCGAGCCGAGACCCGCGCGGGCCGGTGCTGGGCCTGCAGTTCCGCCTCTGGGCACCCACCGCGCTCAGCGTGAAGCTCGATGTCTTCGACTCGCCGGCCGCTCCGCTGGAACAAACCCTTTCGATGCAATGGCACGCGGCCACCGGCGTCTGGTCGGTCGACGGCAATCCCGCCTGGACCAACCGCAAGTACTACCTGTACGAAGTGACGGTCTACGTGCGGGACACCGACCAGGTCGTGACCAACGTCGTGACCGATCCGTATTCCCTGGGTCTGTCGGTCGACAGCCAGCGCAGCCTGGTGGTCGACTTGAACAGCGACGACGCGATGCCGGCGGGCTGGCAGGGCAGGGGGGGACCCGTTCCGAACGCCGGGGGCGGTGCGCTCTCGATCTACGAGCTTCATGTGCGCGACTTCAGCGCCGGCGATCAGAGCGTGCCGGTCGCCGATCGCGGCAAGTTCCTCGCCTTCTCTCACAAGCACTCGCTGGGGATGACACACCTGCGCGAACTGGCACGGGCCGGCCTCACCTATGTTCACGTGCTGCCGGCGTTCGACTTTTCCAGCATCCCGGAGGATCCGCGCAACCAGCTGGCGCCGGTGATTCCGAATTCAGCTCCCGATTCGTCAGATCAG
This sequence comes from uncultured Burkholderiaceae bacterium, assembly GCA_964512305.1. Lineage (GTDB taxonomy): Bacteria > Pseudomonadota > Gammaproteobacteria > Burkholderiales > Burkholderiaceae_F > CAZEIW01. The sequence goes on from CAZEIW010000206.1 coordinate 4,307, forward strand.
CAGGCGGCGATCGGTGCCGTGCGCGATCGGGATGCCTTCAACTGGGGCTACGACCCCTGGCATTACACGACGCCTGAAGGCAGCTACGCCAGCGACCCGAACGGTCTGGCGCGCATCCGCGAGTTCCGTGCGATGGTCGAGGGCCTGCACGACGCGGGGCTCAAAGTCGTGATGGACGTCGTCTACAACCATACGTCCGCCGCGGGGCAGAACCCCGTGTCGGTGCTCGACCGGATCGTTCCGGGCTACTACCACCGCCTCGACGACGCCGGAAACGTCCTGTCGGACAGCTGCTGCGCGGACACCGCGGCGGAGCACGCGATGTTCGAGAAGCTGATGATCGACTCGACCGAGGTCTGGGTGCGCGACTACGGGATCGACGCCTTCCGGTTCGACCTCATGTCCTTCCATCCGAAGGACACGATGCTGCGGCTGCGCGCCCACCTGCAGCAGTTCGCGCCCGACATCTACATCTACGGCGAGGGCTGGAACTTCGGCGCCATCGCCAACAACGCACGGTTCGTCCAGGCGTCCCAACTCAACCTCGCCGGTACCGGTTTGGGCACCTTCAGCGACCGGTTGCGCGACGCCGTGCGCGGCGGCGGGCCGTTTGACAACGGAACCGACCTGGTGCGGAACCAGGGCTTCATCAACGGGCTGTGGTACGACAACAATGACGTGGCGGGCGCACAGAATGCCGGGCAACGCGACTGGCTCGGCCACCTGAAGGATCTGATCATGCTCGGGATGGCGGGCAACCTGAAGGACTTCATGCTGGTCGACAAGGACGGCAACCTGATGAAGGGTTCGCAGATCGACTACTTCGGGCAGCCGGCCGCGTATTGCGGCAGCCCCGCTGAGAACATCGTCTACGCCTCGGCGCACGACAACCAGACGCTGTTCGACATCAACCAGTACAAACTGCCCGTCGGCACGAGCCTCGCCGACCGCGTTCGCGTGCAGACGCTGGGGCTGGCGATCATCGCGTTGTCGCAGGGCGTGTCGTTCTTCCATGCCGGCGACGATCTTCTTCGCTCCAAGTCGTTCGACAACAACAGCTACGACTCCGGCGACTGGTTCAACAAGCTCGACTTCACCTACCAGTCCGACAACTTCGGCGTCGGTCTGCCGCCTGCATGGTCCAACCCGACCGGCAACTGGTCCGTGATGGCGCCGTTCCTGCGGAACGCGGCCATCACGCCGGGCTTCACGGAGATCGACCAGACGCGGCGCAATTTCCTCGACCTGCTCGAGATTCGCAGCAGCACGCCGCTGCTGAACCTCACGACCGCGGCCCAGGTCTTCGAGCGGGTGAGGTTCTACAACACCGGGCCGGCGCAGGACCCCGGACTCATCGTGATGGCGGTGGCTGGCGACCGTGGCGGCGGGCTGGTGGTGCTGATCAACGCGAATCCGAAACCGGTGAGCTTCGTGCCCCAGACCGCCGGCAAGGCCGACTATGCCGGCGCGCACGCGCGCCTGCACCGGGTTCAACGCGATGGCGCGGATCCGGTGGTCAAATCTTCCAGCTTCGACTCCGCCACCGGCGAGTTCGACGTTCCGGCGCGAACGGCTGCCGTGTTCGTCGTCGACGGACACTGAGCCGGGGAGAAGGCCACCGCCCGATCGGCCGGACCTTCACGGGTTCATTCCGGGCAGAGGGTGCCAAAGGTCGTTCCGGAGACCGGCACAATGCAGTCAGTTCTTCGTTGCATGCTGTTTGCGGTCGTGACGCTTGCCGGCGCCGAATGCGCCGCGGACGGCACGGCAGGCGTCGCGGCCGAGGAAGCCCGCGCCATGCGCGCCGTCATCGAAGCGCAACTCGAGGCCTTCGCGGCCGACGACGCAGTGCGCGCGTTTTCATATGCGTCGCCGTCCATCCGCGCACTGTTCGGCGACGCGGCCAGTTTCATGGCGATGGTGCATCAGGGCTACGAGATGCTGATCCGGCCGACCGAAGCGATGTTCCTGCGACCCGTGGAAGTGGAGCAGGAGGTGATGCAAGCGGTCCATCTGCGGGACCAGGACGGACGCGCGTGGCTCGCGATCTACGACATGCAGCGGCAGCCGGACCAGAGCTGGCGCATCAATGGATGCATCGTGAAGCCGGGCGACGACGATAGCTCGACCTGATCGCCACCACACCGCAGAAGCCGCGAACCCTAAGAGCGGCCCTGCTAGCACTGCCGGCGGGCGTTCTCGTAGAAGAATCGAATCATTTCACGGGCTGCATCCGGCCCTTTCGGGTCCGTGTACGAGCCGCCCGGGCTCCCGCCGAACCACGCGTGGCCGCCCCCATGCACCAGCCAGTATTCGAGCACGACGCGGCCGGTCGAGTCGCGGTGAGTCGTGCGCGTATAGGCGTGACCGCCCGGCACCTGGGCACTTTCGATCGCGACGTCGGCGCTCGATGCGCCGTTCCCCTCGAGCGATCGCGAGGCGACGCGCTCGCCGTTGCGGGGATGCACCGTCTTGTCGCGGTCGCCGTGAAACACGATGGTCGGCGTTGCCGGTGCCCGGGATGTCGAGCCGGAAGGGTCGCCGGACATCGCTGCCGGCCTTCCGCCCATGGCGGCGAGCGCGGACGGAAGATCATGCGCGCTTCCGCAGGCGAGCCCCGAGTGAACGCCGACGGCCGCGTAGATTTCGGGGTAGACCGTACCCATCACGGCTGCCATTGCGCCACCAGCCGACAGACCGGCCACGTAGACCTTGCCCTCGTCGATGCGATAGCCACGCATCACTTCCCGCGTCATGCCGGCAAGGATTGCGGGCTCGCCCTGGTCCCGGTGCTGGTCGCCGCGCTTGAACCAGTTCCAGCATCGCGAACGATTGGCAGCCTGCGTCTGCTCGGGATAGAGAACGAAACACTGCCGCTCCTCGGCCAGGGCGTTCATGCGGGTGCCGCTTGCGAACGTGTCGGCTGTTTGGGTGCACCCGTGCAGCATGACAATGAGCGGGAGCCGCTGTTTCGCGGGGTTGCTCGGGATATAAAGTCTGTACGGGCGCGCCCCGGCGTGATTGGCATACGACCCCGTCACGAACTGTCCCGGATGCCCGTCGACCCCCGTTGCTCGAGGACGCGGCACCTCTACCACGGGGTCGGGCGCGCGCCCGCCGCCCGGAAGACTCTGCGGGTCGAAGCGCTTCGATAGGGCGTCGCTCTCGGCGCCTTGAAGTCGAGTCGGGCCTCGTCCCGTGGCCTCCGCGACCTCCGAGTACTGGACATCGATGACGTCGTGACTCGCGGCGCGGCCGTGCTTCGACGCCTGGCGGTCGGCATCCTCCGCAACTCCCGAACCGTTCCGAAGGATGCGCTGAATAAGTGCGGTGGCCTCGAGGAGACGGCCCGCCCGCGTCAGTCGCATTGCCGCGAAGAGACCGGCGGGCCTTCCTTTGTTCGCAAACATGATGTCCCTTGCACAGGCGGATGGAAGCTACCGGATCCGGTCAGCCAGGGCAGCCCTCACCCTGGGACTGGCGCGTAGGGCGCCCAGAACCACGATGGAGGCGATGGTTTGTTCGGCGAGCTGCGCCGGCACGTCGTCGTCGATCGTCGCCAGGCCAAGCACCTGAATGTGCAGTTGCTCTCCTGCCGCCCGCACGGCTTCGAGGTCCTGGCGGCTGTAACGCTGCAAACCCAGGACCATGGAACGTCGCGCCACGGTCTGCCTGAGAACGTCGCCGTGGGTGCGAAGCTGATTGCGGATCGCCGTACGAATGAAGTCGGTGCGGTTCGAATAGAACCCTTCCTGCACGAGCAAATCGACCTGTCCAAGATCGACGTACCCGAGATTGATCGTGATTTTTTCCGACTCGGGCTCCTTGCGCCGTGGTTCGATCAACCGGAGTTTCGGCATCCCTTCACCATCCGTGTACCATCCATATGGATGGCAGAAGTGTATCATGCCGGGCGTCCCCCGAGAGGACTGCCCACCGTTGCCCAGCTGGTTTGCGCCGATCAGTGTCGGGGCCAGAAGTAGGCCGCGATCGACACCGCCGCCGCGACTGTCGCCGCAACGAACGCGAGGAACGCCCATCGCGCGGAGTGGCTCGCTGCATCGGCGGCTTGGATCGCCGCAATCGCGGCCGTCTCGGCCCCAGTGGGCTCGCGCTGCCGCGACTCCCACTCCCGGGCTTCCCGCTCCGCCGTGCGTGCAGCCTCGTGTTCCTCGAGCCGGGCCCGAACGATTTCCACCGTCCGCGGATCGTTGCCGAAACGACCGTCGTCGAGTGCCTGTCTCAGTCCGCGTTCGCCGCCGTGCGCTTCCTCCCACGCGACGACCTCGTCTCGCGACTCAAACATTTCGACCTCGCCATGAGCCTGCGCCGCGCGCAGTCTGTTTCGTCGTCCGTCCCGATGAACGTTGCACCGCCTGTTGCGGCGTTGTAGCACGAGGCGGCCACTGTCACCCGTCGGTCCGTCTTTGCAAGAGACGAAAGGGTTGCCCTTCTCACGCGCAAAGACAACAATGCGTTCCGATGATCGGGGAGGCGAAAATGGAACAGAGCGCTCGACTCGAAGGGCCGCTCTGCGGTCCTTGGCGCCGCCCTGGAGGCCGAGGTACCGCACGCGCGGCTCGGTGCGCGGCGCTGGCCAGGCGCGCAGCGGTGGGATTCATCATCGCAATTGCGCCCGTACTCGCCCAGGGAGCGGCGGCTGCGAAGGAGGAATCGCCGGCAAAGTCAGATCTCAGTCGCTCCATAGAAATCCGCATCGAAACGTCCCGATTGCAGCCGACAGTCGGCTCGGGACTGGGTATTCAAGCGGAATTCCTGAACGAATCGGGCAGGACGATCTACCTGACGGAGAGCAAGGTGGCGCTCATCCTGCCGCCCGAATTGCAGGGACCGTTTTCTTCCATATCCAGCTGGTGGGGGATGTTTCCGACCCAGCACACTTTCAAGGGGAAGGATCCGAGCGGGCAATCGACCGAGGAGAACTATGAAGGCGTTGTGACGCTGACGCCCGGCAGTTCCTACAGGATCATATGGTCGACAGGGCCCGACATCACTGCCGCGGAAGGGCCGCTGGGCTTCATCAAGAATATGTTCTTCGCAATGACGTCGGAACTCAACTTCGTGTTCTTCTCTCCGGGCGACTACAAGATTGCCGTCGTCGCACAGTACTGGACGTCGCCGGACCTCCGGGTTTCCGAATACCAGACCGCAACGCAGGCGGCAACCGTGCGGGTTGGCGCACCGCAGTCCGTGATCCTGTTCGGTTCGGCTCTCGGCGGACTCATTGCCTACTTCATTCTGCCGCGTACCTCTGTCGCCAGGCGCCGGAGGCTGACCCGCGACAAGGACGCCTTTTCCAGCGTCTATGTCCTTGTGGACATCAGTTCAATCGTCTTGAAAGGATTGGCCGCCGCTGTCGGAGCCATGCTGCTCAGCGCGATCGTGACGATCCTGCTCGCGCGGATTTCCGACACGCAGTTTCTCGTCCGCATCGCGATTGCGGACTTCTGGAGCGCAATCGCGGTGGGGTTTGTGGCGAACTACGTCGGTCTGAAGGTGTTCGAGAAGATCCTGGGCTTGAAGCAGGACCATGGGGGTGGCGATGCCCAGGCGGGTCAGCGAGTTGCGACCAAGACCGCGCCGGTTGCGGAGGAAGCCGCGCGCGCTGCTCCCCCGGAAGATCGAGCTCGATCCTGAGCGATGGGAACGGGCCCGTCGATTTTCTGGCTCCCCGACCTGGACTCGAACCAGGGACCTGCGGATTAACAGTCCGTCGCTCTACCGACTGAGCTATCGGGGAATAAACGCGAAATTATAGCCAATCCACCGCCCGACACGGCCGGAACGCGGGCCGATCCAGGCTCATCCCTCAGCGCCTCAGCACCGCGGCAATCGCGTCGCAGACGTAGTCGATGTTCTTCTCGTTGAGCGCCGCCACGCAGATCCGCCCGGTCGACACCGCATAGATGCCGTATTCGGTCTTCAGCCGCTCGACCTGCGCCGCGCTGAGTCCCGAATACGAGAACATTCCGCGCTGGCGCTCGACGAAGGCGAAATCGATCGGCACGCCGCGGCCGCGCAGCTTGTCGACCATGGCATGGCGCATCTTCTTGATCCGCTCGCGCATCCCGGCGAGCTCGGCTTCCCAGGTTGCGTGCAGCGCCGGGTCGGCAAGCACCGCGGCCACCAGCGCGCCACCGTGCGTGGGCGGGTTCGAGTAATTGGCCCGGATCACGCGCTTCAACTGGCTCAGCACGCGGGCGGACTCGTCCTTGCCCGAGGTGACGATCGACAGCGCGCCGACGCGCTCGCCGTACAGCGAAAACGACTTCGAGAACGAGCTCGCGACGAGGAAATTGAGGCCGCGGGTGGCGAACAGCCGCACCGCGAAGCCGTCGGCGTCGATGCCGTCGCCGAAGCCCTGGTAGGCGAAGTCGAGGATCGGGATCAGGTTGCGGCCGGCGACGACCTCGACGATCGCGCGCCACTGGTCGGGGGTCGGGTCGACGCCGGTCGGGTTGTGACAGCAGGCGTGCAGGACGACGATGGTCCCGGGCTGTGCAGCAGACAGCGCAGACCGCATCGCCTCGAAGTTCAATCCGTGGCTGACGGCGTCGTAATAGGGATAGGTGCCGACCTTGAATCCGGCGGCCTCGAACAGCGCGCGGTGGTTCTCCCAGCTGGGGTCGCTGATCAGCACCGGGGCATCGGGCACAAGGCGCTTCAGAAGGCCGGCGCCGATGGTCAAGGCGCCGGTACCGCCGAGCGCCTGCGCGGTTACGACCCGGCCCGACGACACGAGCCCGGAATCGGCACCGAACAGGAGCTTCTGGACCGCGCCGTCATAGGCGGCGATGCCATCGATCGGCAGGTATCCACGCGGCGTCGGCGCCTTCAGGCGTGCGGCCTCCGCCGTCCTGACCGATTCGAGCAGCGGAATTCTGCCGTCCTCGCCGAAATACACGCCGACGCCCAGATTGACCTTGGTGGGGCGTGGATCGGCGGCGAAGGCTTCGTTGAGCCCGAGGATCGGGTCCGCGGGGGCGAGTTCGACGTTAGTAAACAGCGCAGCGGTCATCTCGGCGGGTTTGCGGCGCAGCGAACCCGCGCGCAAAAGGGGTTGGAAATCGGGGGCTGGAAACCGGTTCGGATTTTACACAGCGCAGCAATGCCGGCCCGCTTCCCCGGCGCTTGTCATCGGGGCAATGACGGGAACCGCCTCGCCGTCACGAAATCAGGGGCGGCCCGTAAGCCATTGATTTTTATGAACAGATTTGGTAACAAAAAGTAGTCAACACTAGGCTTTTTCGTGGTGCGATGTTAGGATACGCGGCCGCGGCGCTGGATTGTTGCGCTGCAAAACCGTCCCTAGCCGTGATACGCACGTTTCCGGACTCTCCCTTTCAGCTAAACGAGCCCTATCTGCCGGCGGGTGACCAGCCCGAGGCGATCGTGCGGCTGGCCGAAGGCTTGGCGGACGGACTGGCCTTTCAGACTTTGCTCGGGGTCACCGGTTCGGGCAAGACCTTCACGATGGCCAACGTCATCGCGCGGATCGGGGCGCCGACCCTGATCCTGGCGCCCAACAAGACGCTGGCGGCGCAGCTGTATTCGGAAATGCGCGAGTTCTTCCCGAACAACGCGGTGGAGTATTTCGTCTCGTACTACGACTACTACCAGCCCGAGGCGTACGTCCCGTCGCGCGACCTGTATATCGAAAAAGACAGCAGCATCAACGAGCACATCGAGCAGATGCGGCTGTCGGCGACCAAATCGCTGCTCGAGCGGCGCGACGCGGTGATCGTCGCGACGGTCTCGGCGATCTACGGCATCGGCGACCCGGGCGACTACCACTCGATGGTGATGATCCTGCGGCACCAGGACCGCATCGGCCAGCGCGACATCATCGCGCGCCTGGTCGCGATGCAGTACCGCCGCAGCGAAACCGATTTCGCCCGCGGCACCTTCCGGGTGCGCGGGGACACGATCGACGTGTTCCCGGCCGAACACGCCGAGGTCGCCGTCCGCATCGAGCTGCTCGACGACTCGGTCGACAGCATCCAGCTGTTCGACCCGCTGACGGGCCGGATCCGGCAGAAGGTGCCGCGCTTCACGGTCTATCCGTCGTCGCATTACGTGACGCCGCGCCAGACGGTGCTGCGTGCGATCGAGACGATCAAGGTCGAGCTCAAGGAAAGGCTCGAGTGGCTCGTCGGCCAGGGCAAGCTGGTCGAGGCGCAGCGCCTCGAGCAGCGTACCCGCTTCGATCTCGAGATGCTGTCGGAGCTGGGCTTCTGCAAGGGCATCGAGAACTACACGCGGCACCTGTCGGGCGCGGCGCCCGGCGAGCCGCCGCCGACGCTGATCGATTACCTGCCGGCCGATGCGCTGATGATCATCGACGAGTCGCACGTGACGATCCCGCAGCTCGGCGGCATGTATCGCGGCGACCGTTCGCGCAAGGAAACGCTCGTCGAGTATGGCTTCAGGCTGCCTTCGGCGCTCGACAACCGGCCGCTGCGCTTCGACGAATTCGAGCGCAAGATGCGCCGCTGCATCTTCGTCTCGGCGACGCCGGCCGACTACGAGATCGAGCGTTCGTCGCAGTTGGTCGAGCAGGTCGTGCGGCCGACCGGCCTGACCGACCCGCAGCTGGAAGTGCGGCCTGCGCGCACGCAGGTCGACGACGTGCTGTCGGAGATCGGTCTGCGGGTGGCGCGCGGACAGCGCGTGCTGATCACGACGCTCACCAAGCGCATGGCCGAGGACCTGACGGCGTTCCTGGCCGATCACGGCGTCAAGGTGCGCTACCTGCATTCCGACGTCGACACCGTGGAGCGGGTCGAGATCATCCGTGACCTGCGCGCCGGCGTCTTCGACGTGCTGGTCGGCATCAACCTGCTGCGCGAGGGCCTCGACCTGCCCGAAGTCGGGCTGGTCGCGGTGCTCGATGCCGACAAGGAGGGTTTCCTGCGGTCGGAGCGCTCGCTGATCCAGACGATCGGCCGCGCCGCGCGCAACCTCGAAGGCACTGCGATCCTGTATGCGGACGCGGTGACCGATTCGATGCGGCGGGCGATCCACGAAACCGATCGGCGCCGCGAGCGGCAGAGCGCGTTCAACGCCGCAAACGGAATCGTGCCGCGCGGGGTAAGCAAGGCGGTGCGGGAACTGATCGACGGCGTCTACGACGCCGGGGCGGCGCGGGACGAACTCAGGACCGCGGGCTCGGCGGCGCACTACGAGGCGATGAACGAGAAGCAACTCGGGCGCGAGATCAAGCGCCTCGAGAAGCAGATGTTCGATTACGCGAAGAACCTGGAGTTCGAAAAAGCGGCCGCCGCCCGGGATCAACTTGCGCTGCTGCGCGAGCAGGTATTCGGTGCTACGGGGAAGGCAGTAGCCTCGGGGCCTGCGGAGAAGGCAGCATGAAGCCGACCGTTAGGGTTCGAACGAGGCAATGGTCCCCTGTTTGCGGGTTCTTGTATTGCACGCCGGGGCGGCGGCGGGTCCAATCTACATCGCGCGCAGTCGTGGGCGGCTTGAACTTATGGGTCGCGCGCGGGTCATTCGTGTGTCGGGCTAATGGGACTTGATTAACTTGAGCTAAGCCGGAAATTCAGGGGAAGGACCGCGGGCCGTGGACGAGCGGCCCGCCATAACGGGGAGCACAGCGCGAACCCGTACCAGAAAGGCGCTTTTTCTTATGAACATAACGAAAATCCTGTTTGTTTGCATGGGCAACATCTGCCGGTCGCCGACTGCGCAGGGGGTCTTTCGCAAGATGGTCGCGGACGCCGGCCTGGACGCGAGCGTCCAGATCGACTCGGCCGGCACGCACGCGTACCACGTCGGCGAACCGCCGGACGTGCGCGCGCAGCAGGCCGCGAAGCGCCGCGGCTACGAGATCGGCGACCTCCGTGCGCGGCAGATCACCCAGGACGATTTCCGCGACAACGACCTGATCCTGGCGATGGACTGGGAGAACCTGGCGCTGCTCCAGCAGCAGTGCCCGCGCGCGCACAAGCACAAGTTGCATCTGCTGATGCGCTTTGCCGGCGAGCACGACGCGGCCACGGTTCCCGATCCGTACTACGGCGGGCCGGAGGGCTTCAACACCGTGCTCGACTACGTCGAAGACGCCTGCCAGGGCTTGATCGAGGTGGTGCGCAAGCGGGCGACCATGTACGCGGCCGCCTAGCGCAGGGTCGGGGAGTGGCTAATCCCCATTAACGGATAGTTGACCATCCTGGTCGGGATCCCTAGAATACCCGAGGTAATCGGTCGGGATTGGGGGTTTCGAGGACGGAAACCCACCATTCCTGGTGGGTTTTTCGCAACGGGAGAGGCACTTCTATGCGACTCACAACCAAAGGGCGGTTCGCGGTCACCGCCATGATCGACCTCGGGCTGCGCCAGCACAAAGGCCCGGTCACGCTGGCCGGAATCAGCCAGCGTCAACGGATCTCGCTGTCTTACCTCGAACAACTGTTCGCGAAGCTGCGCCGGCACGGGCTGGTCGAAAGCACCCGCGGGCCCGGAGGGGGCTATACGCTGGGTAAGGCCATGACCGATGTCTCGGTGGCCGACATCATCTTCGCGGTCGATGAACCCCTTGATGCGACTCAGTGCGGCGGTCGCGAGAATTGCGACAATGACCAGCGCTGCATGACGCACGAGCTGTGGGCGAGCCTGAACCGGCACATGGTCGACTATCTCGATTCGGTGTCGCTGCACGATCTGGTCGAGCAGCAAAAGGCGAAGGAAAAGGCGAAGGCGGGGCAGCCTCAACCGGCACCGGTGGTGCAGGAGGGGCGCTGGGCGCCGGCCACCGACAAGACGACGGTCGGCTAGGAGGGTTCTGCTTGATGCGGCTTCCAATCTACCTCGACTACTCGGCGACCACGCCGGTCGACCCGCGCGTGGTCGACCGGATGGTCCCGTACCTGAATTCGCATTTCGGCAACCCGGCGTCGCGCAGCCACGCGTTCGGCTGGGATGCGGAGAAGGCGGTCGAAACCGCGCGCGAGCAGGTGGCCGAACTGGTGCATGCCGACCCGCGCGAGATCATCTGGACCTCCGGAGCCACCGAGTCGATCAACCTGGCCTTGAAGGGAGCGGCCCACTTCTACAAGGACAAGGGGCGCCACCTCGTCACGGTGAAGACCGAGCACAAGGCCACGCTCGACACGATGCGCGAGCTCGAGCGCGAGGGCTGGCAGGTCACGTATCTGGACGTCGACGACAAGGGCATGCTCGACCTCGAGCGGTTCACCGCCGCACTGAGGCCCGACACCGTCCTGGCCTCCGTGATGTTCGTGAACAACGAGATCGGGGTGATCCAGGACATCGCGGCGCTGGCGGAGGTCTGCCGCGGCCGCGGCATCGTCTTCCACGTCGACGCGGCGCAGGCGACCGGCAAGCTGCCGATCGACCTCGAAAGCCTGAGGGTCGACCTGATGTCGTTCTCGGCGCACAAGACCTACGGTCCCAAGGGCGTGGGCGCGCTGTACGTGCGGCGCAAGCCGCGCGTGCGGCTGGAGGCGCAGATACACGGCGGCGGCCACGAGCGCGGACTGCGCTCGGGCACCCTGCCGACGCACCAGATCGTGGGCATGGGCGAGGCCTTTCGCCTCGCCCGGCTCGAGATGGCGGGCGAGATCGAGCGCGTTCGCGCGCTGCGCGACCGGCTGTGGTCGGGCCTGCGGCGGATCGAGGAGGTCTACCTCAACGGCGACGTGGAGCGCCGGGTCGCGCACAACCTGAACGTCAGCTTCAATTTCGTCGAGGGCGAATCGCTGATCATGGCGGTCAAGGACATCGCCGTGTCTTCCGGTTCCGCGTGCACCTCGGCCAGCCTGGAGCCGTCGTACGTGCTGCGGGCGCTGGGGCGCAGCGACGAGCTGGCGCACAGCTCGATCCGCTTCTCGGTGGGCCGTTTCACGACCCAGGAAGAGGTCGACTTCGCGGCCGAGCTGATCACGCGCAAGGTGGGCAAGCTGCGCGAGATGTCGCCGCTCTGGGAAATGCATCTCGAGGGCATCGATCTGAATTCGGTACAGTGGGCCGCTCACTGAAAGGCGAGGCGAATCCATGTCTTACAGCGACAAAGTCGTCGATCACTACGAGAACCCGCGCAACGTCGGTTCGTTCGACCGCAACGACGATTCGGTCGGAACCGGGATGGTGGGCGCGCCGGCCTGCGGCGACGTGATGAAGCTGCAGATCAGGGTCAACGAGCAGGGCGTCATTGAGGATGCCCGCTTCAAGACCTACGGTTGCGGGTCGGCGATCGCATCCAGCTCGCTGGTGACCGAGTGGGTCAAAGGCAAGACGCTCGACCAGGCGATGCAGATCAAGAACACGCAGATCGCCGAGGAACTGGCGCTGCCGCCGGTCAAGATCCACTGCTCGATCCTGGCCGAGGACGCGATCAAGGCCGCGATCAGCGACTATCGCAACAAGCGCGACCATGAGTCTGGCGCGGAACAACCCGCCGCCGCGCAGCGGGCTGCGGCCTGACCGGGAGGAACGGACTAAATGGCAGTGACGGTAACCGAACGGGCGGCCAGGCACATCGCCGACTACCTTACCCGGCGCGGCAAGGGTGTCGGGCTGCGCCTGGGAGTGCGGACGAGCGGCTGCTCGGGAATGGCGTACAAGCTCGAATACGCGGACGCGGTCAATCCGGACGACCAGCTGTTCGAGATGCACGGCATCAAGGTGCTGGTCGACCCGAAGAGCCTGGCCTACATCGACGGCACCGAGCTCGACTTCGTGCGCGAAGGGCTCAACGAAGGCTTCCGGTTCAACAATCCCAACGAGAAGGACCGCTGCGGCTGCGGCGAGTCTTTCCGGGTCTGAGGCGTTTGCGCGGCGGGCCGGCGCACCTCGGGTGCGGCGGGTTCGCTGCGGCTGCCAGCACAGTTCCGCCGTGTCGACGCCGAGCATTCCCGATCTGGACTTCTTCAACCTGTTCGGGCTCGAGCCGAGGTTCGCGCTCGACCCGCAGGAACTCACGCGCGCCTACCAGCGCGTGCAGGCGCAGGTGCACCCCGATCGCCACGCTGCCGCGGCCCCGGCCGACCGGCGCGTCGCGCTGCAATGGGCGACGCACGCCAACGAGGCGTTCCGCACCCTGAAGTCCCCGCTCGCGAGAGCCGCCTACCTGTGCCGGCGTGCCGGCGTCGCGACCGACGGCGGGGCCGCTCTCGCGCCCGAGTTCCTGCTGCAGCAGATGGAATGGCGCGAGGCGCTGGAAGACGGCCGCCGGGCGGGCGACGCGCAGCGCCTGGCGGGGCTCGAGGCTCAGGTGCTCGAGGTGCGCGAGCGCCTGCTGCACGATCTCACGCGGCTAATCGACGAGGCGCACGACTACACGCACGCCTCCGACCTCGTGCGGCAGCTGATGTTCGTCGACAAGTTCGACGCCGAAGTCGCCGCGGCGGCCGGTGACGCGGCGCTGCCGCGGGCAGGGAGCTGACCCGGCCATGGCGCTGCTCCAGATCGCCGAGCCGGGCATGTCGACGGCGCCGCACGAGCACCGGCTTGCGGTCGGCATCGATCTGGGCACGACCAACTCGCTCGTGGCGACCGTCCGGCACGGCCTGCCGAGCGTGATCGCCGACGACCAGGGGCGGCCGCTGCTGCCTTCCGTGGTGCGGTTCCACGCCGACGGCACGACGGAGGTCGGGGTCGAAGCGCAGCAGCAGCAGGCCGCCGATGCGCGCAACACGGTCGTCTCGGTCAAGCGCTTCATGGGGCGCGGGTTGCGCGACGTCGCGCATGTGGAGAACCTGCCGTACGACTTCGTCGATACGCCGGGCATGCTGCAGTTGCGCACCGTGGCGGGGGTCAAGAGCCCGGTCGAGGTGTCGGCCGAGATCCTGAAAACCCTGCGTGAGCGCGCCGAAGCCGCGCTCGGCGGCCCGCTCGCCGGCACGGTGATCACCGTGCCTGCGTATTTCGACGATGCGCAGCGCCAGGCCACGCGCGACGCCGCGCGACTCGCGGGCGTCCCGGTGCTTCGGTTGCTCAACGAACCCACCGCGGCGGCGCTCGCCTACGGCCTCGACCGCGGGGCCGAGGGCGTGTACGCCGTGTACGACCTCGGGGGCGGGACCTTCGACATCTCGATCCTGCGCCTGAGCAAAGGCGTGTTCGAGGTTCTGGCCACCGGCGGCGACTCCGCGCTCGGGGGCGACGATTTCGACCAGAGGATCTACTGCTGGATCCTGGAGCAGGCGAACCTCTCGCTGCTGAGCCCGGAGGACGCCCGGCTGCTGACCGTGCGCGCGCGCAGCGTCAAGGAGTCGCTGTCGTCGCGGCAGCAGGGCACGATCCAGGCGCGGCTGGCCGGCGGGAAATGGGTCAATCTTTCGCTCGGGCGCGAGACCTTCGTGGGCCTGACGCAGCACCTGGTGCAGAAGACGATCGACGCGGCCAGGCGCACGCTGCGCGATGCCGGATTGCGGCCGTCCGACATCAAGGGCGTGGTGCTGGTCGGCGGGGCGACCCGGACGCCGCACGTGCGCAGGGCGGTCGCCGACCTCTTCGAACAGCCCCCGCTCACCGACCTCGACCCCGACCAGGTGGTCGCCCTCGGCGCCGCGATCCAGGCCAACCTGCTGGTCGGCAACCGGGCGCCCGGCGACGATTGGCTGCTGCTCGACGTGATCCCGCTGTCCCTCGGGCTGGAGACGATGGGCGGCCTGGTCGAGAAGATCATCCCGCGCAATTCGACGATCCCGGTGGCGAGGGCACAGGAGTTCACGACCTTCAAGGACGGCCAGAGCGCGATGTCGATCCACGTGGTCCAGGGCGAGCGCGAGATGATCGCCGATTGCCGCTCGCTCGCGCGCTTCGAGCTGCGCGGCCTGCCGCCGATGCCCGCCGGAGCGGCGCGGGTGCGGGTGTCGTTCCAGGTCGACGCCGACGGCCTGCTGTCCGTGTCGGCGCGCGAGACGACCAGCGGGGTCGAAGCTTCGGTGGCGGTCAAGCCTTCGTACGGACTCAGCGACGAAGAGATCGCGCGCATGCTGTCGGAATCGATGAGCGCGGCATCGGCCGACCTCAAGGCACGCGCGCTGCGCGAGCAGCAGGTCGAGGCACAGCGGCTGATCGAGGCGGCGCGCGCCGCGCTGGCGCGGGACGGCGACCTGCTCGACCCCGGCGAGAGGACGCGAATCGAGACCCTGGTCGAGCGGCTGGGGGACGCGGTTTCAGGCGACGACGGCGAGGCGCTGACGCGCCTGCTCGCCGACCTGACCCACGGCACCGAGGAATTCGCGATGCGGCGAATGGACCGCGCGATCCGCTCCGCGCTGACCGGGGCACGCGTCGACGAGCTGCTGGCAGGCGGGGCGCCGCCGGCACGCGAGTGATCTGCGCACCATGCCGACCATCAGGGTGCTGCCGCACGACGAAATCTGTCCGCAGGGCGCTCTGGTTCAGGCGCGGCGCGGGCAGAGCCTGTGCCGCGCGCTGCTCGAGAACGGCATCGAGGTCGAGCATGCCTGCGAGCTCTCGTGCGCTTGCACGACCTGCCACGTGATCGTGCGGCAGGGTTTCGGGTCGCTCAATCCTTCCGAGGAGGACGAGGACGACCTGCTGGACAAGGCGTGGGGCCTGACGGCGCAGTCGCGACTGTCGTGCCAGGCGATCGTGGGCGAGGTCGACCTGGTGGTCGAGATTCCGCGCTACTCGATCAACCAGGTCAAGGAGGGCCGCTGAGCGGCCGCGGGGGGCGCGATGAAGTGGATCGACACGCGCGAGATCGCGATCGCACTGGCGGAGAAGATGCCCGACGTCGATCCGCGCCGTGTGCGCTTCACCGATCTGTACAACTGGGTGCAGGCGCTCGACGGCTTCGACGACGACCCGAAACACTCCGGCGAGAAGATCCTGGAGGCGATCCAGGCCGCGTGGATCGAGGAGGCGCAGTGAGCCAGTCACTCCTGCGGCAGGCGCGCCCGCCCGCCGCCCCACCTATGAAGAACCGGTGATCCGCAGACCATGCACATCGCGATCGTGATTTTCGACGGCTTCAACGAGCTCGATTCGCTGATCGCGCTCGAGGTCCTGAGCCGCGTCCAGCGGCCGGGCTGGCGGGTCGCGATCGCCAGCCCGTCGCCGCGCGTGGTCTCGAAGAACGGCATCGTGCTGCAGGCCCAGGTGTCGATCGCCGACGCCTGCAATGCGGACGCGGTGATCGTGGGCAGCGGCGTCCGCACGCCGGAAGTCGTCTCCGACGCGCAGCTGCTGCGCGAGCTCGCCCTCGACCCCGAGGGACAGCTGGTCGGCGCCCAGTGTTCGGGCGTGCTGATCCTGGCGGCGCTGGGGTTGCTCGGCGCGGGCCCGGTGTGCACCGATCTCAGCAGCCGGCCGGTGCTGGAGCAGGCCGGGATCGAGGTCCTCGACCGCCCGTTCAGCGCGCGCGGCAACGTCGCCACCGCCGGTGGCTGTCTCGCGTCGCCCTACCTCGCGGCGTGGGTGATCGTTCGCCTGGCAGGCGTCCATGCCGCCGAGGCGGCGCTTCACGCGGTGGCCCCGGTGGGCGAGAAGAAGCAGTACGTGGAGCGCGCGCTCGCGCAGGTGCAGCTCGGGTTGACCCG
>CAZEIW010000207.1:0-17958 GCA_964512305.1 uncultured Burkholderiaceae bacterium
GATGGGACGGCGCGTGTCGCTGCACTACGAGCAGCACAAGGGCCTGCCCTCGGACTGCTTCGGCGAGACCGAGTACTGGGTCGATTCGGTCACGGTCGTGCCCGAGGTGCAGATGCCCGGCGCCGTCGCGCCGCCGCCGACGCAAGCCCCGGCCCCGGCGCCCGTGCAGTAGTCCCTCGCCTCGACGCGCGCCACCGCCATCGAGCGCGAAAGCCGTGGCACGCAACGTAGAGATCAAAGCTCGCGTCGAGAGCGTCGACGCACTGTCGGCCGCGGTTCGAGGCTTGGCCGACGAAGGTCCGATCAGGATTTCCCAAGACGATACGTTCTTCCGTTGCGAGCCTGGGCGCCTGAAGCTTCGCGATTTCGGAAATGGAACGGGGGAATTGATCTTCTATCTTCGGCCGAACGAAGCCGGGCCGAAGGTTTCGACGTACGTTCGCTCGCCTACGGCGTCGCCCGAAGCGCTTCGGGACACTATCTCCGCTGCCTATGGCGTGACGGGACGGGTCGTCAAGAACCGGACCGTATATCTTGTCGGCCGGACGCGGGTGCACCTGGACGTGGTCGATGGGCTTGGGCAGTTTCTCGAGCTCGAGGTCGTGCTCGAAGATGGCGAATCGCCGGAAGCGGGTATGGCCGAGGCGCGCAAGTTGATGAGCAGCCTGGCGATCGAAGACGCGCAACTTGTTGATCGAGCGTATGTCGATTTGCTCTCCGAAGCCCACGCCTGTTCTCCCTCTCCCGCTTGCGGGAGAGTCGCAGGCGCAGTTCTCCCTCTCCCGCTTGCGGGAGAGGGTTGGGGTGAGGGTGGCAAGAGCAGGTAGGTGCGGGCAGGCTGTCGATCACGTCGCTGACGTAGCAGGCCAAGTGCCCTTCGGGCAACCAATCCTGCGGCGCCGAAGGCAGTAGCTGCTGCCGGCGCGGTTCGTACGCTTGGTAGCTCGGCATCCCGGATGCCAGCCACCACGTCTACACCGCCCAGCTGCGGCCTCCCTCACCCCAACCCTCTCCATGAACCATCGGTCGTCATGAGGGGTTCGTAGCGGGGACGAGCTGCTGGCCGAGCTCTTTGGCGAGCCGCCTGAGGGTGCGCCGTTTGGTTTCGAGGACTTTAGCCTCGTAGGCGGCGATACCGTGTTCGACGAAGTCGACGCCCTTGACCATGACGCGCCAGAACATGGCGGCGAGCTTGCGAGCCAGGGCGATGTTGGCCAGCAGCCCGCCGCGCCGGGCGGCCATGCGCCGGTAGAAGCCGCCCAGGGCGATGTCCTTGCTTTTGGCCAGGCTGCGGGCGATGACGCAGAACAGGCGACCGGCGCGGTTGCGACCTCGCTTGACGCTGCCGCGCCGCTTGCCGCTTTGGTGGCTGCCGGGCGCCAAACCTGTCCACGAAGTGAAGTGCTTTTCGGTGGGCCACTTCGTTAGGTCCGTGCCGACCTCGGCGATCAGCTGCAACACTGTGTAGTCGGCCACCGCGGGCAGTACGGTCAGGTCACGACCGCCGCACATGTGCTGCAGGATCTTGTTCAGGCCGGGGATGCGCGGGGCGTTGCCGCTTGGGCGCTTGCGGGCGCCGCGCTGACCGCTGCCTGTCGTCGAGGGGCTTGCGCCGCCGCTGGGCGGATCGGGTAGCAGCGCCTGGATTTCTCGGTCGCACTCGGCAATCTGGCGCTGATAGTGTTCGTAGGTCTGCAACGCCTGGCGCAGCGCAAACAGGTGCTCACTGGCCCAGGTGCCGCGCAGCGACTCGCGAACCCGATCGGCCTTGGCGTTGCGGATCTGGGCATTGCACAACCCCAGCAGCTGCTCCGGATCGCGCTGACCGGCCAGGATGGCGCGCACCACCGCCAGGCCGCTGGCGCCCGACAGGTCGCTGATGACGTCGTGGAGCTTGACGTTCATGCGCTCGAGCGCCTTTTGCATCTGTTGGATGCAGCCGGCCGCCTCCATGATGTGATCATTGCGCAGACGCACGTAATCCTGCAGCAGGCGGATATTGGCCGGCGGCACAAACCCCGGGCGCAACAAGCCGTGGGCGTGCAAAGTCGCGCCCCATTGGCAGTCGGCCATGTCGGTCTTGCGCCCCGGCAGATTCTTCGTCTGCCGGCCGTTGACCATCACCACCTGCAACCCGGCGGCTTCCAGCACGCCATACAGCGGCAGCCAATACACGCCGGTGGCCTCCATGGCCACCGACCGCACACCCTGCGCCAGCAGCCATTCGCGCAGTGCGTGCAGCTGACTGGTCACCGTGCCAAACACCACCGGCGTGTCGCCGGCAATCGACACGTGCACCTGCTCGCTGCCGACGTCGACAAATGCGGCATGCGCATCCAACACAGGCAATTCGGCCATTTCTCCCCCGACCAGTTGATCTTCTCGGCAGGGTCGAGTCATGAGCCCGGTCGCGCTAACGGCTAAACAAATCTCTCCAACGGGAAGCTTGCGCTCACCAAAATGTGCAACAGCTCGCGACCGGAACCAATCTCTCCCACGGGCAGCAAGCACCAAAGGTAAGGCGGCCACGCTGCTCATGACATCACCCCGGTGCGGCAAAATACCCGGTTCATGGTCCGTGTGCAGCCGCCGCCGCGGCAGCAGGCTCTCCCGCAAGCGGGAGAGGGAGAACACCTTCTGCCGCGCAGACTCCTGGTGCCCTCGCTGGAGCCGCTAAACTCGTCCATCAGGTCCACTGCGCACCCCAACCATGCGAACAGCATCCTGCAGTTGTGGTCAACTCACAGCGACGGTCTCCGGCGATCCCATCCGCGTATCCGTGTGTCACTGCCTTGCCTGCCAGCGCAGAACGGGCAGCGTCTTCGGTGCTCAGGCGCGCTTTTCGAGGGACCAGGTCAGGATCCAGGGCCGGTCGGCGCAGTACCTTCGGATCGGCGATGAAGGCGGCAGAGCCACCTTCCACTTCTGCCCGGCGTGCGGCGCCACCGTCCACTATGGGTTCGAAGGCGATGAGGAAACCATCGCGATTCCGGTCGGGGCGTTCGCCGACCCGCAGTTTCCGGCGCCGACCCGCTCCGTCTACGAAGCGCGCATGCACGGCTGGGTGGTCCTGCCCGCGAACGTCGAGCACATCGCGTAATGGCGGCTTTGCCGGACGACACCAGGCGTCCGGGCGACAGCAATCCCGATTCCGGAGCCACGCGAAAGAAAGGATCGATCGTGCGCGGACAGTGTCTCTGCGGGCGCGTCAGCTTCGAAATCACCGGCAAGGTCCCGCCGCTCTACCAGTGCCATTGCTCGCTGTGCCGCAAGCAAAGCGGGGCGGCCGCGAGCGCCGCCACGATCGTGGGCGTGGACGACTTTCGCTGGCTGCAGGGGAAGGAAAGCGTGTCATCCTGGATCAAGGACACCGGTTTCCGCTCCGATTTCTGCGCCAACTGCGGCGCTCCGGTCCCCAACTCCTTGCGCAACCTTCCTTACGTCTGGGTGCCGGCAGGCTTGCTCGAGGGAGACGAAAGCCTGGCGATCGGCATGCACGTGTTCGCCGGTTCGAAGGCGCCCTGGGAGCCCCCTCCAGCGGTCGGCGTCGTGTACGAAACATCGCCCGAGCTGCAGGAGTTCGTCCGTCTCCTGCACCGACGCGCGCACGCCTGACAAGGCCGTCGGGACGCAAACGGCGCGCGGCCCGGGCATCGGCGCCGGAATGAACCCCGTCAACACCGGCCGTCTCACGCTGGAGCCGCAGACGGCCGACCACGCCGAGGAGATGTTTCGCGTCCTGAGCGATCCGGCCATCTACGAATACGAGAACCAACCGCCCGAATCGCTGCAGTGGTTGCGCGACCGCTTCGCCAGGCTCGAATCGAGGCAGTCCGCCGACGGCCGGGAGTCGTGGTTGAACTGGGTGGTCCGGTTGGGCGGCGGCGAACTCATCGGCTATGTCCAGGCAACCGTGCTGGAAGATCGTCGCGCCTTGATCGCCTACGTTCTTGCAAGCCGGGTCTGGGGGCACGGCTACGCGCTCGAGGCGGTCCGGGCGATGATGAGCGAACTCGGCGAGCACTACGGCGTGCGTCGCTTCCTCGCGGTATTCAAGCGGTCGAACGCCCGTTCGCAGCGACTGCTGGAGCGGCTCGGATTTGCCGTGCCAAGGGTGGGAGCTGGATACGAAGCCGAGCCGGACGAGATGGTGATGGAGCGCGTCGGGTTGGGGTCGCCGGTGCAATCCGGGGAAGCTCCTGACTGACGCGGATCGATGATGGAGGAGTAGAGACCAGCGGCTAAGATTCCGGTCCGGAGGACTACCGCGGCGCCGCCGGCGCGGCCAAGCGAGGAGAGCGAATGGCCATCATCCGGTACCTTGTGAACGATATCGACGAGGCGCTTCCGTTCTACGAGGCGCTCGGGTTCAAGGTCAAGGAGCGATGGGGTCCGCCGTTCTGCATGGTCGAGCGCGGTGACCTCGAGTTGTGGCTGAGCGGGCCCGGCACCTCCGCGGCGCGCACGCTCCCGAACGGTGCCGTCCCGGCTCCTGGCGGGTGGAATCGTCTGGTGATCCGGGTCGAGGATCTGCGCGGCGCGATGTTGGCCATCGAGAGCAGAGGCGCGCGATTCCGCAGCGAGCCGGTGCGCGGGCCGGGCGGCGAGCAAGTTCTCGCCGAGGACCCGTCCGGCAACCCGGTCGAGCTGTTTCAAGCTCAGGCCGGATGAGCATCCTGAGAGTCGCCATCGCGGATCGGCGTGCAGCGCCGCCCTGTAAGAGGCAACGGATCGACATGCACCTGCTCGACCACGTATCCATCGCCGTCCGGGACCTGGAACGGGTGAAGCCGTTCTACAAGGCCGTCATGTCGGTGCTCGAAGCCGGCGTCGCATATGAGCGGGCCGACGCGATCGGGTTCGGACAGCGCAACCGTCCGGGGGACGACGCCCACACTTATGTGAGCGTGTACGAGTCCGAAGCGGCATCGCCGGATCCGCGGCGGCACGTGTGCTTCCGAGCGGCGTCGCGCGAGCAGGTCGGCGCCTTTCACGCCGCGGGTCTCGCCTCCGGCGGAACCGATGCGGGCCCTCCCGGGTTGCGGACGTACCATCCGCAGTATTTTGCGGCCTTCCTCCTCGATCCCGAGGGCAACAAGGTCGAAGCCGTCTACCATGGCAGCGAACCGTGATTCGATCGCCGCGCGTTGACGGCCGGGGAATCGGGGACTGGCACTCGGGGACGTTCCGATGTTGATCGCTGGAAGCTGCCACTGCGGGAACATCTCGTTGACGCTGAACTGGATCCCCGAACCCTCGGAGATTCCCGCAAGGGCGTGCACGTGCTCGTTCTGCACCAAGCACGGAGGTGTCTGGACGTCGTGCCCCACCGGCTCCTTGAAGGTGGCCGTCCGGGACCCGTCAAAGGTCTCCAGCTACGCTTTTGGAACCCGGACGGCGCAGTTCCACGTCTGCTCCACCTGCGGGATCGTGCCGGTCGTCACCAGCCGGATCGACGGCCGCCTGTACGCCGTGGTCAGCGTCAACGCGCTCGAGGGCGTGGATCCTTCGCTGCTCCGCCGGGCGCCGGCCACGTTCGACACCGAAGACGAGCGTTCGCGGTTGGCGCGGCGCAAGCGCAACTGGATCGCCGACGTCGAATACGCCGAGGGCGGTGGAGGGGACGCATGAAGGCCCTGCTCACGCTCGTTGCATGGTGCATTCTCTTCGTGCTGTGCTGGCCGGTGGCGCTGCTCGCGCTGGTGCTGTGGCCCGTCGTGTGGTTGCTGTCGCTGCCGCTGCGGATCATCGGGATCACGCTCGAGGCCGTCTTCGCGCTGCTGCGGGCGGTCCTGTTCCTGCCTGCCCGCCTGCTCGGCTATCGTGCCGGGCGATGAACCGGCGATGGGAGGGCGAGATGCTCGCGCTTCGGCCCAACTGCGAATGCTGCGACCGGGATCTTCCGCCGGATTGCGCCGAGGCCCGGATCTGCTCGTTCGAGTGCACGTTCTGCGCTTCCTGCGCGGAGGGCATCCTCGAGCGCCGATGCCCGAACTGCGGCGGCGAGCTCGTCCCGCGTCCGCGCCGCCCAGGGGACAAGCTGCGCGCCAATCCGGCATCGACCGAGCGCGTGCGCCGCTCCACGCCTTGCGGCCCACCCGGTGCCGCCGGTGCCGCGACCCCGGCGGACGCGGGTTGAGGCAGGAGGTTTGAATGTCCGATCCCGTCGATGCACTGGTGCTCGATCTTCTCGAGTGGATCGGGCCCGGATCCCGCCCGTACCCGGAGGTGATGGAGGCGTGGCGCACGTCGTGCCCGCGCTTGCCGGTCTGGGAGGAAGCCAACGCCCGCGGCTACCTGCGGCACGAGCACCGTGAGGGCACGGGGGTCTTCATCTCCGTCTCGCGCCTTGGCCTCGAGCGTTTGGGAATGAAGTGAGCCGCCGGCAGCGCGGGCGGCACGCCGCGCCCGGCCTCAGGCCGGCGGCAGCTGCGCCAGTTGCTCGCGCACCTTCGCCAGAGTGTCCCCGAAGCCCGCCAGGCGCTCGCGCTCCTGCGCGACGATCGCCGCGGGCGCGCGCTCGACGAAGCTCGGCTGGGCGAGCTTGCCCCGCGCCTTGGCGATCTCGCCCTCCAGGCGCGCGACCTCCTTCTGGAGGCGGCCGCGCTCGGCGGCGATGTCGACCTCGACCTGCAGCATCAGCCTGAAGTCGCCGGCCACGGCCACGGGGGCCGCGGTGCCGTCGGCAAGCTGCGCGAGGTCGGCGACGGGCTTCACCGCGGAGAGCCTGCCCAGCGCGGCCAGGTAGGGCGCCAGCAGTTCGGCGCGCGAACCGGCTGGCGACAGCGCGAGCGGCACCTTCTGCGCAGGCGACAGCCCCATCTCGCCGCGCAGGTTGCGGCAGGCGTCGACGATCTGCTTGAGCACGCGCACCTCGGCGTCGGCCGCGGGATCGATCTTCTCCGGCTGGCTGCGCGGATACGGCTGGATCATCACCGAAGTCCGGTCGTCCGCGCCGCGCCGGCCGGCCAGCACCGACACCTTCTGCCACAGCTCCTCGGTGATGAACGGGATGATCGGGTGCGCAAGCCTGAGCAGCGTCTCGAGCACGCGCACCAGCGTGCGGCGCGTGCCGCGCTGCTGCGCCTCGCCGCCGGCGGCCAGCTGCACCTTGGCCAGCTCGACGTACCAGTCGCAGTACTCGTCCCAGGCGAAGCGGTAGATCGCCTGCGCGACGTTGTCGAGCCGGTAGTCGGCGAAACCCTTCTCGACCTCGGCCTCGGTGCGCTGCAGCTCGCCGATGATCCAGCGGTCGACGAACGAAAGCTCGACCGCGCCCTCCGGCGCGTCGGCGCCGCAATCGCGCCCCTCCGTGTTCATCAGCACGAAGCGCGTGGCGTTCCACAGTTTGTTGCCGAAATTGCGGTAGCCCTCGCAGCGCTTGAAGTCGAAGTTCACGTTTCGGCCGAGCGTCGCGTAGGCGGCCATCGTGAAGCGCAGCGCGTCGGCCCCGTAGGCCGGCATGCCGTCGGGGAATTCGCGCCGCAGCCGCGCGGCCACCTTGGGGGCGTCTTCGGGCCGGCGCAATCCGGTGGTGTTCTTGCGGATCAGCGATTCGAGGTCGATGCCGTCGAGCAGATCGACCGGGTCGATGGTGTTGCCCTCGGACTTGCTCATCTTCCTGCCCTCGGCGTCGCGCACCATGCCGTGCACGTAGACGTCGCGGAACGGGACCCTGCCGGTGAAGTGGGTCGTCATCACGATCATCCGCGCGACCCAGAAGAAGATGATCTCGTAGCCGGTGACCAGCACCGACGAGGGCAGGTACAGGTCGTAGGCGGGCTGCCGGTCCGCGCCGGGCTGCGGCCAGCCCAGCGTCGAAAACGGCACCAGCGCCGACGAGTACCACGTGTCGAGCACGTCCGGGTCGCGGCGCAGCGGCCGGCCGCCCGCCGCGGCGCGCGCTTCCTCCTCGCTGCGCGCCACGAAAATGCGGCCCTCGTCGTCGTACCAGGCCGGGATCTGGTGCCCCCACCACAGCTGGCGCGAGATGCACCAGTCCTGGATGTTCTCCAGCCACTGCCGGTACACCGTGCGCCACTGCTCGGGGAAAATGCGCACTTCGCCGCTGTCGACCGACTCGAGCGCCACCTGCGCCAGCGACTTGCCCGCGTTCAGCGTGCCCGCCGGCGCGGGCTTGCTCATCGCGACGTACCACTGGTCCGACAGCATCGGCTCCACCGCCTCGCCGGTGCGCGCGCAGCGCGGCACGATCATCCGATGCGGCTTCTCGGCCACCAGCAGCCCCTGGCCGCGCAGGTCCTCCAGCACGAGCTTGCGCGCGGCATACCGGTCGAGGCCGCGATACTTCGCCGGCGCGTTGTCGTTGAGCGTCGCCGTGGGCGTGAAGATCGGCAGCGGCGCCAGCCCGTGGCGCTGGCCGATCGCGAAGTCGTTGAAGTCGTGGGCCGGCGTGATCTTGACGCATCCGGTGCCGAACTCGGGATCGACCTGATCGTCCGCGATCACGGGGATGCGGCGGCCGGTCAGCGGCAGCTCGAGCTCGACGCCGACCATATGCCGGTAGCGCGCGTCGGCCGGACTGACCGCGACCGCGACGTCGCCCAGCATCGTTTCGGGCCGCGTCGTCGCGACGATCAGGCCCGGGCCCCCGCCGGCGGCCGGATAGCGGATCTCCCAGATCCGGCCGTCCTCCTCCTCGCCCTCGACCTCGAGATCGGACACGGCGGTCTGCAGCTTCGGGTCCCAGTTCACGAGGCGCTGGCCGCGATAGATCAGGCCCTGCTCGTACAGCCGCGCGAAGGTCTCGACGACGACCCGCGACAGCTGCTCGTCCATCGTGAAATACGCGCGCTTCCAGTCGCAGGAGTCTCCCAGGCGCCGCATCTGCTGCAGGATCGTGTCGCCCGAGAACTGCTTCCACTGCCACACCTTGTCGACGAATTCGGCGCGCGTCATCGACTTGCGCGGCGTGCCCTGCAGCTCGAGCTGGCGCTCGACCACGATCTGGGTGGCGATGCCCGCGTGGTCCGTGCCCGGCAGCCAGAGCGTGTTGTGGCCGAGCATCCGGTGATAGCGGATCAGCGCGTCCATGATCGAATGGTTGAACGCATGACCCATGTGCAGGATGCCGGTGACGTTCGGCGGCGGCAGCTGGATGCTGAACGACGGCCGGCCGGCGGCGGTGCCGGCGTCGAAGTACCCGCTCTGCTCCCAGATCGGATACCAGCGGCGCTCGATCGCGCCGGGTTCGAAACTCTTGGCCAGCGCGGTGTCGGGCGCGGCAGCGGTGGGGTTGGTCATCGGATCCGTTTCGGTGGGCTCGCACGCGGGTCCGCCCGCTCGTTTCACTGCGGCGGGGCGGCATCGGTTTGAATTTTATGGCAACTGCTCCTACGCTCCGGCCTCCGCCCCACAATGAGCTCCCCGACCATGCCGAACGTAAGGGTCCCGACTGTCCCCACGCTGCTGATCAGGTTTGCCGCCCTGGCCGTTTCGCTGGCTGCCGCGGCCTGCGCCGCAACCGCGCAGGGCACCCGCCCGGCGCTGGCCGCGCAGCCGGGCGAGGAGGCCGCGACCCCGCCCAAGCCGCCCGGTGCCCCTGGCGCCGCCGGCGCCGCCAAGCCCCAGGAGGCGGGGGCGTTGAAGCCCTTCGCCGACGTGATCAAGGAGGCGACCGAGGCGCACGGCTTCTTCACGCTGTGGAAGAAGGACGAGAAGGTCTGGATCGAGATCCGGCCGGACCAGCTCGACCAGCCGTTCTTCTTCGGCGAGGCGCTGGCATCGGGCCTGGGCGAGTTCCATTTCCTGCCCGGCCTGCTGGGCGACGTGCAGGCGGCCGTCTTCCACAGAGTCGGCAACCGGGTGCAGCTGATCGCCCGCAACCTGCTCGTGCGCGCCCCGGCCGGAACGCCGCTGGCGGTCGCGGTTCGCGAGAGCTACTCCGACAGCCTGCTGGCGTCTGCCGACGTCGTTTCCGCGCCGCAGCCCGAGCGCAAGTCCTTCCTCGTCGATGCGAACGCGCTGCTCGGCGCCGACATTCCCGGCCTGCAGACGATGCTGGAGGCCTCGTTCCACCTCTCCTACGCGCTCGACGCGCGCAACACCGGCATCGAGCGCATCCGCGCCACCGACAGCGGCACCAGCATCACGGTGCGCGCGCACTACGCGGTGCCGCGGCTGCCCGCGCCGCCGACGACGCCGCCGGCGCCCGGCACGCCGCGCCCGAAGCCGCCGCGCTCGCTGCCCGACCCGCGCAGCCTGTTCCTCGACCTGACCTACAACCTGGTGCCGCTACCCGCCGAGCCGATGCGGCCGCGGCTGGCCGACCAGCGCGTCGGGCACTTCACGATCGCGTTCCGCGATTTCGGCAACGAGCTCGGCGGCGATCACCACACCCACTACATCTATCGCTGGCGCCTCGAGAAAAAGGATCCGGCCGCTGCCGTGTCGGAGCCCAAGGAACCGATCGTCGCCTGGCTGGACAGGAACATCCCCGAGAAGTACCGCGACGCCGTGCGCGCGGGTGTGCTCGAATGGAACAAGGCGTTCGAGCGGGCGGGCTTCAAGGACGCGATCGTCGTCAAGCAGCAGGCCGCCGACGACAGCTGGTCGACGCTCGAGGGCACCCGGCACCTCGCGGTGCGCTGGTTCGCGATGGAAGGACCGGGCGCGCTCGCGGTCGGTCCCAGCCAGGCCGACCCCCGCACGGGCGAGATCCTCAATGCGACCGCCATCATTCCCGCCAACTGGGTGCGCGTGACCGATTCCGCCATCGCCGACTACCTGCCCGCCCCGCCGGCTGCGGATTCGCCGCTCGCCAGGCGCAGCGCCTGCGACTACGCCACCGCCGCGCTCGAGGAGACCGCATTCGGCCTGGACCTGCTCGAGGCGCGCGGCTGGCTCGACCCCTCGAGCCCGGAGGCGGAACGCCTCGTGCGCGACAGCCTGAAGGACGTCGTGATGCACGAGGTCGGCCACACGCTCGGACTGCGGCACAACTTCCGCGCCTCGGCGACGGTGCCGGCGGCCGAGCTGCGCGACGCGGCGTACGTGCACGAGCACGGGCTCGCGCCCTCGGTGATGGACTACCTGCCGCTCAACATTCCGCTGGAGGGCGAGGCGCCCGCCGCGTACATCCAGACCACGATCGGCGCTTACGATTACTGGGCGATCGAGTACGCGTACCGCGAGTTCCCGCCCGATCAGGAGGCGGCGGGGCTGGCGGCGATCGCCGGGCGCTCGGCGAACGATCCGTCGCTCGCGTACGCCACCGACGAGGACGCAGGCGGCCCGCATGGCGGAGGAATCGACCCCACGGTCAATCAGTTCGATCTCGGCGACGACCCGCTCGCGTACTACGCGCGCCGCTTCAAGCTGTCGCGCGAGCTGTGGACGCGCACCGAGTCGCGCGTCCTCAAGCCCGAGGACAACTACGAGGTGTACCGCCGCAACCTGCAGCGCGGCCTCGGCGAGATCGGGCGCGCGGTGCCTCTGATCGCCAAGTACATCGGCGGCGAGTACACGGCGCGCGACCTGGCCGCCACGGGGCGCCCGCTGTTGAGCCCGGTGTCGGCGGCGCGCCAGCGCGAAGCGCTCGAGCTGCTCGCGCGCGGCCTGTTCTCGGACGACAGCTTCCGGTTCGATCCCGGCTTCATGAGCCGTCTCGGCGTCGATCTGCTCGATCGCGGCATCGACGAGTCCGACGTGCGCGACGTCGACTTCAACCTCTCTTCCGCGGTGCTGGGCATCCAGCGGGCCGCGCTCGATCAGTTGATGTCCGATGGCGTGGCGGCGCGCATGGCGAGCGCCCAGTACAAGGTCGCGGACGCCAGCACGGTGTTGAGCCCGTCCGAGCTTCAGTCGAGGCTGGCCTCGGCCATCTGGAGCGAGCTCAAGACCGGCAGCGCGGTCGACGGCCTGCGCCGAAGTCTGCAGCGCGAGCACCTGCGCCGGATCGCCGGCGCGCTGGTGCGCCCCGATTCGACCGTGGCGCCCGACCTGCGCGGCGTGCTGCGGCAGGTCGCGCTCGGCCTGCAGTCGGACCTGCAGCGCGCCCTGCACAACCCGCGCCTGGACCCGGCGACGAAAGCCCACCTGGACGAATCGCTCGCGACGGTGACCGAAGCGCTGAAGGCGCCGCTGATTCAGCAGGGGACGTGACAGTCGAGCCCTGAGGTCCCCTCTCCCGCTCGCGGGAGAGGGGTAGGGGTGAGGGTCGCGAACGGCTTTGGCCCGCTGCCCTCACCCCCGGCCCCTCTCCCGCTCGCGGGAGAGGGGAGGCTACCCCTTTGACTTCGCACGCAGCCGCGTCAGTTCCGCGCGCACCGCGTGCTCGACGATCTCGTGCAGCGACGCGGCAAGCGCGAGGCGCGTTTCCGCCGCCAGCCGGTCGACCAGCTGGTCGATCGCGTCGTTCATGTGGCTGCGGACGATCGCCTCGACCTCTTGCGGCAGCTGCTGCGCCAGGTCGCGCAGGATCGACGAGCGCAACTCGATCTCGATCCGTGCCCAGTGTCCGCCGGCCTCCCGCTGCGCGGGCGTGGGCTCCGGCGGCTGTCCCTTGATCGTCGGCGGCGACGTTCGGCCGATGACCGTGACCGCCGACGCGGGCGGAGGCTCGGCCGAGGGAGGAACCGCCGGCGCGGGCGCTGCAGGAGCCGGGGCGACCGTGGCCGGCATCGCCGTCAGCCCCTCGAACGGCGCCATCCGCTCGCCCGATCTCAACTCGGGCGGCAGCGTGGTGTCGAATTCCAGCGGCGGCAGGGTGAGGCGCTCGGTCAGCACCGGGATCGACGGATCGTCGGTGACCGAATCACCGGGCGCAGGCGTGGTCTTGGCTTGAGGGTTCACTTGGAGCCGATCTCGTGGGCGCTGGGTGCGAATCCCCGGTCACGATAGACCTTGAAACGTTCGCGCGCACGGGCGCGATCTTCGGGCTCGCGCGACACGATGTCGATTATCCGCTCGAAACCGGCGAACCAGCCCTCGAAACCCGGCACCGGATCGTCCTCGAGCAGGACCAGCAGGTCGCGTCCGCAGCTCCCGGCGCTCAGGGTCAGCCAGACCGGTGTCGCAGCCGCCAGCGGCGAGTCGGCATAGACGTGCGGCAGGAAGTCGAGCGCGGAGAACGTCCACAGCGCCAGATCCACGCGCGCGAGGCGGTCGGGATCCCGGGTGTACACCAGCACCGTCTTGCCGGCAGCGCGCGCCTTGCGAACCACCCTGCAGGCGTACATGACCGGATGGTCGACGTTGAAGTGGAAGTCGATCGCCGCCCGTTGGCGATCGCCGGCGGCCGGCGATCCGTTGTCCGCTGCGGTGAGGTCCACGGCCGGTGCGATGTCGCCGGAGAACGCGGCGCGTCCGGATGCGGTCAGCCGGCGCGCGCCAGCAGGAACTGGGTCAACAGCGGCACGGGCCGGCCGGTTGCGCCCTTGGCCGCGCCTCCGCGGTAGGCGGTGCCGGCGATGTCCAGGTGGGCCCAGCGCTGCTGGCGAGTGAAGCGCGAGAGGAAGCAGGCGGCCGCGACCGCGCCGGCGTTGGCCGGCGAGCCGATGTTGGCGATGTCGGCGAAATTGGACTTCAGCTGGTCCTGGTACTCGTCGTCCAGCGGCATGCGCCAGGCCGCGTCGCCGGCGGCGCGGCCGGCCGCAAGCAGCTCGCCTGCCAGCGCCTCGTCGGTGCTGAAAAGCCCGGAGTTGACGTTGCCGAGCGCCGTCACGCACGCGCCGGTCAGCGTGGCGACGTCGATGATCGCCGCCGGCTTGAACCGCTGCACGTAGGTGAGCGCGTCGCACAGGATCAGCCGCCCCTCGGCGTCGGTATTGAGCACCTCGATCGTCTGCCCGGACATCGACGTCACGATGTCGCCCGGCTTGTTCGCGCGTCCCGACGGCAGGTTCTCGCAGGCCGGCACGACGCCGACGACGTTGATCCTGGGCTTGAGCTCCGCGATCGCGCGCAGCGTCCCCAGCACCGACGCGGCGCCGCACATGTCGAACTTCATCTCGTCCATGTTGGCCGCCGGCTTGATCGAGATGCCGCCGGAGTCGAACGTGATCCCCTTGCCAACCAGCGCGATCGGATCCGCGAACCCGCCGCGGCCGCCGCCGCGGTACTTCAGGACGATCAGTCGCGGCGGCTGCTCGGAGCCGCGAGCCACCGACAGGAACGACCCCATGCCGAGCGCCTCGATCCGCCGCTGATCGAGAACCTGCGCTTCCAGGCCCCATTCGCGCGCCAGCTTGCGGGCCTGCTGCGCCAGGTAGTCGGGGGTGCAGACGTTGGCGGGCAGATTGCCCAGGCGCTTGGCGAACTCCACGCCGTTGGCGAGCGCACGGCCCTCGGCGAGCCCGCGCTCGGCTTCCGCGTCGCGCTTGTCCACGATCAGGTCGACGCGGCTCACGCCCTTGGCGCCGGCGTCGCCGTCGGCGAGCGGGCCGCCCTTGCCGCTCTTGAGCTCGTCGGCGCGGAACGCCGCCTCGCGCGCGGTCGTCGCGCACGTGCGGGCCGTCCAGTGGGCGTCGCGTCCCTTGACGGTCCACCCCAAGGGGTCGATCGCGAGGCGTGCCACCCCCGCGCCTGCGCCCTTGACCGCGGCCTTCACGGCCTCGACGAACGCCCGGTCGCCGAACTCGTCCGCCTTGCCCAGGCCGACCAGCGCGATGCGCGCGCTCGCCACGCCCGGCAGCGCTCGCAGCACGACGATGGTTCCCCGCTTGCCCTGCATGTCCCCGCTGGCCACGGCCGCGCGCAGAGCGCCGTGCGTGGCGCGGTCCAGGCGCGCCGCGGCGGCCGACAGCTTGCCGTCCGCGTACACGCCGACCGCGATGCAGTCGGTCTTGATCGACTCGATCGGTCCGGGCTTCGTGCTAAATTCCATTCGATTGCCTTCCGTCTGGCTGCGGTGCCGGGACGCACCGCGCCGGCGCCGCGCCGGAGCGCCCCAGTATAGAGGAGCCTCGCCGCGGGGCCTGGCCGCGGCCCCCGTTGCGCAGCCCCCCGCCGCAACGCGCCCGCCATGATCTTCCGACGCGCCATGATCAGCGAGCTGTCCGGCACCGCGGGCGCGGTCTTCACGGTGCTGTTCTGCATCGTGTTCACGCAGGGCCTGGTGCGGATCCTCGGCGACGCGGCCAGCGGGGACGTCGACAGCAAGGCCGTGTTCTCGATCGTCGCGCTGACGGCCCTCACGAGCCTGCCGCTCGTGCTCGCGCTGACGGTCTTCATCGCGGTGCTAATGGCGCTGTCGCGCGCGTTCCGCGATTCCGAAATGGTGGTCTGGTTCGCGTCCGGCCAGAGCCTGCTCGCCTGGGTGCGCCCGGTTCTGCGCTTCGCGGCGCCGCTGGCGGTCGTCGTGGCGATGCTGTCGCTGGCCGTGGCGCCCTGGGCCGAGCGGATGATCGCCGAGGGGCGGCAGCGCTTCGAGCAGCGCGATGACGTCAGCAAGGTGACGCCGGGGCGGTTCGTCGAGTCGTCCGCTTCCGAGCGCGTCTTCTTCGTCGAGAACCTCGATCTCGACGGCGCGCGGGTCAAGAACGTGTTCGTCAGCCATCGGAGCGGCAATCGCGACAACCTGATCGTCGCCGCGCAGGGGGTGATCGAAACGCACGCCGACGGCTCGCGCTTCCTGGTGCTCGAAAACGGCCGGCGCTACGAAGGCACCCCGGGACTCGCCGAGTACCGCGTGCTCGAATTCGACCGCTATGCGATCCGCCTCGAGCAGCAGACCGAGACGCCGATCGCGCCGTCGCTCGCGCGCGCGCTGCCCACCACGCAGTTGGTCGCCGAGCGCAACGCGCGCAACCTCGGCGAGCTGCTGTGGCGCATCGGCCTGCCGGCGCTGACGCTCGTGCTGGCGCTGCTGGCGATCCCGCTCGCGTACACGAACCCGCGCATCGGGCGCTCGGCCAACCTGATCGCCGCGGTGCTGGTGTTCCTGCTGTACGTCAACGGCGTGCAGATCATGCAGGCCTGGGTGCAGCGCGATCGCGTGGGCTTCGCGACCGCCGTCTGGCTGACGCACGCGGTCGCGCTGGCGGCCACCGCGAGCCTTTTCGTCCGCCGCATCTACATGCAGCGCTGGCTGCCGCGCTGGCTCAGCATCGGCTGGTGGCGGCACCGGCGCGGGTGACGAATGCGGACGCTGCGACGCTACCTTTGGCGCGAGATCGCGGCGGCGACCACGTTCGTGCTGCTGGCACTGATCGGGCTGTTCGCGCTGTTCGACCTGATCAACCAGCTGGGCGACCTCGGGAAGTCGGGCTACCGGCTGAGCCACGCGGTCGCTTTCGTCGCGCTGCTGACGCCGGCGCGCGCCTACGAGTTGATGCCGATCGCGGCGCTGATCGGCACCATCTACGCGCTGTCGAAGCTGGCGGCGAACTCCGAGTTCACGATCATGCGCGTGTCGGGCATGAGCACGCGCAGGCTCGCCAGCGCGGTGCTGCAGATCGGCGCGGTGCTGATCGTCTTCGCCTACCTGTTCGGCGAGGTCGTGGCGCCGCCGGCCGAGGACCTCGCGCAGCGCTTCAAGCTGCGCGCGACCGGCGCCGCGCTGGCGCAGGAGTTCCGCTCCGGCGTGTGGGTGCGCGACGTGGTCAAGGGCGTCGACGGCGCGCCCGACCGGCTGCGCTTCGTCAACGTCGATCACGTGAACACCGACGCGACCGTCGATCGCTGGCGCATCTTCGAGTTCGACCCGGACTTCAGGCTGCGTTCGCTAAGTTCCGCCGCCAGCGGCCGCTACGAGCGCGGCCGCGGCTGGATCCTGACCGATGTCGTCGAGACGCGGATCCCCACGCTCGCGGGGCAGGACACCGGCCGCCTGGCGCAGCGCACAGAGGTCGTGCGCGAGGCGACGCGGGTGTGGCAGTCGGAGCTGACGCCGGAGATCTTCGGCGTTCTGCTGGTGCAGCCCGAGCGGATGGAGGCGCTGAGCCTGATGCGCTACATCCGCCACCTCGCGGAGAACCACCAGCGCACGGACCGCTACGAGATCGCGCTGTGGAAGAAGCTGTTCTACCCGCTGGTGATCGTCGTGATGATGGCGCTCGCGCTGCCGTTCGCGTACCTGCACGTGCGCGCGGGTTCGGTGAGCCTGAAGATCTTCTCGGGGATCATGATCGGCGTGCTGTTCTACGCGCTCAACAAGCTGTTCTCGCACCTCGGTCTGCTCAATACCTGGCCCCCCATCGTGATCGCGGCGATGCCCGGCCTGGTGGCGCTGGCGTTCGCGCTGGGCGCGCTGTACTGGGTCGAACGGCGCTGACGTTTCCGGCTCAGTCGGTGATCGCGCCGCGGGTTGCGCTCGACACCTGCCGGGCGAACTTGGCGAGCACGCCGCGCGTGTAGCGCGGCGGCGGCGGTGTCCAGGCGGCGCGGCGGCGCGCCAGCTCGGCGTCGTCGACGTTGAGCTGCAGCAGCAGCCGGTGCGCGTCGATCGTGATCGAATCGCCTTCGCGCACCAGTGCGAGGGTTCCGCCGACGAAGGCCTCGGGCGCCACGTGACCCACCACCATGCCCCAGGTGCCGCCCGAGAAGCGGCCGTCGGTGATCAGCCCGACGCTCTCCCCCAGCCCCTTGCCGATCAGCGCCGAAGTCGGCGCCAGCATCTCGCGCATGCCCGGCCCGCCCTTGGGCCCTTCGTAGCGGATCACGATCACGTCGCCTGCGCGGATCCGGTCTCCCAGGATCGCCGCCATCGCGTCGTCCTCGGAATCGAATACCCGCGCCGGCCCAGTGTGAAGCAGCCGTTCGTGGCCTGCAAGTTTGACAACACAGCCATCGGGAGCGAGCGAGCCTCGGAGGATAGCGAATCCGCCGTCTCTCTTGAGCGGATTTGAAAGCGGGCGCAAAACTTCCTGCGACGGAGTTTCCGTGGCGTCTCGAATCTCGTCGAAGAGACTGCGGCCGGAAGTGGTCTTCCCGTCGTTTAGCAGACTTGCTTCACGAAGGCGTTTGCCCAGAAGGCGCATGCCACCTGCATGAAACATG